>JBBSHJ010000042.1:0-26474 GCA_038253135.1 Mycobacteriales bacterium
CATTGCAAGCTCATGACGCCAAGCGCGTACCAAGGTTTCCGGGCGCTCCGATTCTTTCCGTGGGTGACTGAACCGTTTCATCGGCCGGGGAGGGGTGGGCAGTGGCCGCCGCGGTCGAGGAGGGCGAGGGCGATGAGGTGCACGGGTTGCTTGAAGCCGTAGGCGATGCGAGCCAGCAGCCGGGTGTTGGCGTTCGTTGACTCGACCAGCCCGTTGGACAGGTCGGTGAGGAGGGCGTTGAGGATGCCGACCTCGTGCGCTCGGATCTTGCGGCCGAGTTCGACGAAGGCGGGGATGCGGCTGCGGACCGCCCACCGGCACCACTGCTCGAGCATGCCGATGGCCTCACCGTTCTTGACGTGCAGGATCTGTCGGAGCTGCTCTTTCAGCAGGTAGGCCCGGTAGAGCGTCCGGTTCGTCTTGGCGATCCAGGCCAGCTTGGCCTGCTGGTTGGCCGACAGGTCCTCCGGGTTCCGCCACAACGCGTAGCGGGCCCCCTTCAGGTCGGTGGCTTGGGCCTTCATGCCGTCGCGGCGGGCCGTGTTCCAGGTCTCGCGGCGGACCACGTCGAGGGCGTCGGTGGCCCAGCGGGCGATGTGGAACGGGTCCAGGCAGACGACGACGTCGGGGCAGTGCGCTCGAGCTTCGTCGGCGATCCAGCCGCCGCGTCGCAGGACACGAGCCGGATCTGCTGGCAGCGCTCGGCGCCGAGCGCTTCGAAGAAGGCGCTGAGGGTGGCTCGGTCGTGGCCGGGCTTGGCCCACACCAGCCGGCCCGTCCCGTGGTCGACGACGACCATCAGGTAGCGGTGGTTCTTCCTGTAGGAGATCTCGTCGATGCCGATGCGGACCAGCCCGTCGAACGGGTCGCGGACAGCCCGGTCAGCGGCAACGACCCGGTCGATGATGACCCCGACGGTGGCCCAGCCGATGCGCAGCAGCTCCTGCACCGAACTCTTGGAGAGACGCACGGCCAGCCACGCCACCAGCGCTTCGAACCCGAAGGTGTGCCTCGCCTTGTGAGCGGCCCCCGGCACCTGGGCCACCGTCGGCCCATGCTCGGGACAGTTCACCCGAGGCGCGTCGGCCTCCAAGAACGCCTGCGTCGGACCCAGGTCCAAGGTCCGCCACCGCCGTCGCCCCTCGCCCTGGTCATAGCCCGGCGACCGCCGGACGCACGCCCCACAGCGCCGCTTGGTGGCCCGCCGCGGCCGGACCGACGCCACGATCGCGCCCGCCAGGTCGTCGTAGTCGACGGCCTCGATCACCGTGGCCGCGTCGACACCCAACGTCGCCCGCCATACGCTCGCACGCAGCACCCCGCTCGCCTCCCACGGTTCAAGGACCTTCGACAGCCCGAGAACCTAGAGAACGAGCGGGGTGCCCCCCGCGATCAGACCTCAGACCCGCCCACGGAAACGAGAGGAGAGCCCCATTTCCAGGCTGGTGCAGTCAAAGCACGATCTGGCTCTCACTGACAGCGCCCGAAGCTTACCGCGACTACACGTCATCGGCGTGCGCTAACGGTACACAGGCTAACGGCCAATTGATTCAAGGCGTAATACATGCTTATGGACCACACCGTGTGCGCCTTTCCAGTTGACGGGTCCACGGCACCAATCGCGATGAGGCCCGTCGCGTACGCGTGGCCACTGTCGTTGCATTGATAGACATCGCATACTCACGTATCTCGTTCGATCTCCTTTTGACAGACTGAGCCTGGATCGGGCGGCACTACCTAGGACGCGGCGTCCGGCGCCTTGGTCTCGGCCGCGCGCACGGCCACGTCGTACGCCGTCGCGACGTCCCGCAGCGCCTGCTCCGGATCGATGCCGGCCGCCCGCGCCCGAGCCACGAGCGCGAAGAGTTCGGCACCGATCGACCCGTCGACAGCGGACGCGACCTCGCCGAATCCCGCGCGATCGGCCTTGCGCTGCAGGGTTTCGGCGAGCTTCAGTGCGGGCAGCGATCGCGGTACGCCGTCCAGCGACGAACCTCGCTGTTTCTCCGCCTTCTTGATCTCTTCCCAGTTCCGGTGCACCTCGGCAGAGTCGCGCACGGGCACCTCGGCGAAGACATGCGGGTGGCGGCGGATCAGCTTCGCCGCAATTCCCACCGCCACGTCGTCGATCGTGTAGTCCTCGTTGTCCGCGGCGATGCGGGAATGGAAGAGCACCTGCAGCAGCACGTCACCGAGCTCCTCGCGTAAGCCGTCGACGTCGCCGCCGGTGATCGCATCGACGGCTTCGTAGGTCTCCTCGACGAGATACTGGCGCAGGCTCTCATGGGTCTGCTCCGCGTCCCAGGGGCAGCCGCCGGGACCGCGCAGCCGATCCATGACGGCAACGGCATCCAGCAATCGGGCGCCCGGCAGATCCCACGAGCCGCGGATGATCGTCGCATTCCCCAGCGCGGCAAGGGTTTCCGCGTCGTCAACCGAGACCAGCGCGACGGCCTCGTCGGGTAGGTCACTGACGGCGGTGCAGGTCACGCCGATGCCCGCGGCGCGTACGCCGGCCACGTCGACCCCCACGGCGTAACAGGGGCCGCTGCGCAGAGCGTCCCATGCCGGTGCGGCCAGGATGCCGCTCGGAACGCGGGGCGAGCACGTCACTATCAGCATCACGACACCGTCAGCACGGCGAGGTGATCGTCCAACCCGACCAGCATTGCTCCCGACGACCAGCCGACCTCGCGCATGTCCGGTGCATAGAAGCGACCCGATCTGAGCTTCCGGCCGGTCAGTCCGGGCTCGGCCGTCACCATCAGCGCTCCCGTGCCCCCGGCGCGTAGCTGCTTCGCCGTCGGAGACGCGATGGAGGCGAGGGCGTGCCCGGCCGGTGACCAGGTCGGTCCGTGCACGTTGTGGCCACCGGCCACGGGTGTGGGCGTGTGGGAGCGCAGATCGATCACCTCGGCGTCGGTGGGTCCGGCCACGCGCGGAGTGCTGTCCGTCGACTCCGGCGCCTGGCTGCTCACCAGCAGGTACCTTCCGTCAGCCGACAGGCTCAGCAGCGACCGATCGAGACCCTTCCGCGGCTCGACCAGCGCCCGGGCGGTCGAGCCGTCTACGGCCTGCGAGTAGACGGTTCCCCGGCTTGCGGTCGCGTCCTTCGTCCAGAAGACCGTGGTGCCGTCGGCGCTGAAGACCAGCGCGCCGAGTCGCCCCATCGTCGTACCGGCCAGCTGCCCGAGGACGGTGAGCTTGCCGCCGGCCGCGGCGACGGAGCACAACTGCACCGCACCGTCGGGCTCCGTCGTCCGGGCGAACCGGATCGCGGTGCCGTCGCCGGACCAGCTCGGCCACAGATCGACGAAGCCGCCGCGGCGGCGCGCGAGCCGGCTCCCCGTCACGCCGTCGTCGGTGAGGTCCGTGACCTCGCCCGACGAGGTGTCGATCACCTCGATGTCCGGGTCGACGAACCTCAGGAAGTATGGCTCCGTCGTGACGTACCTGCTCCCGTCCGGCGACCACGACCCCGCGAAGGTGTTGTCGTGGTCCCCGCGCGTGGTGCAGGTGTCGCCGCCGCTCACGGCGCGGAAGCACAGCTTGTCCTCGGACTCGAGCGAGATCGACGCGCCGTCGGGAGACAGCCGCCCG
Source organism: Mycobacteriales bacterium (assembly GCA_038253135.1). Taxonomy (GTDB): domain Bacteria; phylum Actinomycetota; class Actinomycetes; order Mycobacteriales; family QHCD01; genus JBBSHJ01. The sequence continues at coordinate 3,601 of JBBSHJ010000042.1, forward strand.
GTCCTGGCATCCACCGACGTGGTGCCGACGACCCGCAGCCCGCCGACGTCCAGGACCGGGGTGCCGCGCCCGCTCGTCGCCGTGCTGCATCCGACGGCCACGAGCAGTCCAGCGCAGGCGGTGGCGTGCGCGGCCCGCCGCCCGGCGCGGACCAGGGGTGCGCTCATCGAGGAATGGTCATCGAGGACCGGTCGGCACGCATATCGACGGCACGCCAGCAGCAGGTCGCGATCACTTCGACAGGATCAGCCCCGGGTCGGACCCGCCGTCGATCGCGTGATCGCTCGGATTCCACCTGCCGTATCGCGGATTGACCTTGATCCGCGCGTCCCTGCCCCAGAGGCCCTTCTTGGCGCCGGCCGAGTAGGCCTGCACCAGGAAGGCCTGCGCTGAGGACGGGTCAGCCATCTCCTCGAGCGACTCGAGGGTGACCTTCCTGACGCTGATCACGAAGAGCAGATCCTGGCCGGACTGCCCCTGCGCCGGCTGCTGGAGCACCTGCACCCGGCCGGTCCGCTCGGCCTTGTTGACCGCGGCCGTCGCGAGCGGCGCCTGCCGCTCGAGCTGGGTGGCGGAGCTTGTCGCCGGCTTGGCCAGGGTCGCGCCGCCCGTGGTGTAGGGCTTGGCGATGTCGGTGTAGGCGGCCGGGTTCGCCTGCACCGCCGCGCTCACCGCGGACGCGACGTACGTGTCGGGGACACGGATGAAGCCGTAGGTCACCGAATCGGGAGGCGTTGAGACTCCGGAGTCGACCGCGATCCGCGCTCCCAGCGCAACCATCCGTGCGAAGGTCTTCCGCTGGTTCGGGACGATCCCGTACTGGGCCAGGCTGGACGCATCGAGCGCTGATACCGCCGTCTGCACGACCTGGATGTCACCGTTGGTCACCGAGACGCCGCGCTTGGTCGCGGCATCCTCGACCAGCTTGGCCTCGATCTCGTGGCTCAGGACCTTGCGGGTCAGCTCCTGCTGCTTGCCGGTCCACTGGCTCCTGAACGCGTCGTCGCGAAGGCCGCTGCGGACCAGGCTCCGCAGGCTGGAGACGGTGATCTTGCCGCCGTTGACCGTCGCCGCGTCGGTCGGCCGGTCGCATCCCACGACGCCAGCCGCCAGCAGCGCGCATACCGGCACCACGGCAAGGGTGCGGCGGATCCGAACCCACCGGTGGGCTGGTTTCACGAGCGTCCCTTCACGGATCGGATCGAGCGGCCGGTGTGCCTCCGCGCACGCGCAAGGATGCCGCCGAGGTTGGGCTGACAGAATCTCATGCCGACCCGGAGGCTTCGGCCTTCGGGGCCGCCGGCGCCGGCACGATCTGCTCGACGAAGTCGCGGCACCACTCGATCAGGGCCAGTCCGCGCAGCGGCTGCCCGCCGACCGAGCGGCCCGACACGACCGCGCCCGCGGCGTCGACCCGCGGCGCCGGAGTGGACACGGTCGAGACGGTCGACTTGATGATCGACCCCGGATAGAGCCGGTGCAGGCGCAGCTGCTCCGACTCGCGCAGGTCCACCGGCGCGAAGCGGATCATCTTGCCCTGCGCCGATACGTCGGTCAGCCCGCACAGCCGGATCATGGCGCGCAGGCGCGCGACCGCGAGCAGCGCCACGACCGGCGGCGGCGCGTCGCCGTACCGGTCGGCGATCTCCGCCTCGACCGCGTCGATGTCGGCGCCGGTCAGGGCGGACGCGAGCTTGCGGTAGGCCTCCATCCGGAGCCGCTCCCCCGGGATGTAGTCGTGCGGCAGGTGCGCGTCGACCGGGAGATCGACCTTCACGTCGACCGGCTCGGCCTCGACCGCATCACCGGCCTGCGACCGGAAGTCGGTGACCGCGTCGGACACGAGCCGGACGTAAAGGTCGAAGCCGACCCCCGCGATGTGGCCGGACTGCTCGCCGCCGAGCAGGTTGCCGGCGCCGCGGATCTCCAGATCCTTCATCGCGACGGCCATGCCGGCACCGAGGTCGGCGTTCTGGGCGATGGTCGCGAGCCGGTCGTACGCCGTCTCGGTGAGCGGTTTGTCGGACGGGTAGAGGAAGTAGGCGTAGGCCCGCTCCCGGGCGCGACCGACCCGGCCGCGGAGCTGGTGCAGCTGCGACAGGCCGAGCACGTCGGCCCGCTCGACGATCAGCGTGTTGGCGTTGGCGATGTCGATGCCCGACTCGACGATCGTGGTGCAGACCAGGACGTCGTACTCCTTCTCCCAGAAGCCGAGCATCACCTGCTCGAGCCGGTGCTCGGCCATCTGACCGTGCGCGACGGCGATCCGGGCCTCGGGGACCAGCTCGCGCAGCCGCCGGGCCGAGCGCTCGATGGTCTCGACCCGGTTGTGGACGAAGAAGACCTGGCCCTCGCGCAGGAGTTCGCGCCGGATCGCGGCCGTGATCTGCTTGGCGTCGTACTGGCCGACGAAGGTCAGCACCGGATGGCGTTCCTCGGGCGGGGTGAGGATCGTGGACATCTCCCGGATCCCGGTCAGCGACATCTCCAGGGTCCGCGGGATCGGCGTCGCGCTCATCGACAGCACGTCGACGGCGGTGCGCATCTGCTTGAGGAATTCCTTGTGCTCGACGCCGAAACGCTGCTCCTCATCGACGATGACGAGGCCCAGGTCCTTGAACCGCGTATTCGACGACAGCAACCGATGGGTGCCGATCGCGATGTCCACCGTGCCGTCGGTGATCCCGACGATCGCGCTCTCCTGCTCGGCGGCCGAGTTGAATCGGCTGACCATGGCGACCTTGACAGGGAACTGCGCGAAACGCTCGGTGAAGGTGGTGAAGTGCTGCTGGGCAAGGAGTGTGGTGGGGACGAGTACGACGACCTGCTTGCCGTCCTGGACGGCCTTGAACGCCGCGCGTACGGCGATTTCGGTCTTGCCGTAGCCGACGTCCCCGCAGATGATCCGGTCCATCGGAACGGACAGCGCCATGTCCTGCTTGACCTCATTGATCGCGGCCAACTGGTCGGGCGTTTCCACGTAGGGGAACGCATCCTCGAGCTCGCGCTGCCAGGGCGTGTCGCCCGAGAATGCGTACCCGGGTGAGGCCATCCGCGCGGAATACAGCCGGATCAATTCGGCCGCGATCTCCTTGACCGCCTTGCGGGCGCGGCCCTTGGTCTTGGCCCAGTCCGATCCGCCGAGCTTGTTCAGGCTCGGCTGCTCGCCGCCGACATAACGGGTGATCTGGTCCAGCGAGTCGGTGGGAACGAAGAGCCGATCGCCCGGATGCCCTCGGCGGTTGGGCGCGTACTCGACGATGAGGTATTCGCGCTCGCCGCCGGCAACGGTGCGCCGCACCATCTCGATGTAACGGCCGACGCCGTGGTGCTCGTGGACGACGAGGTCGCCGGGCAGCAGGGTGACGAGGTCGATGGCGTTGCGGCGGCGTGAGGGCAGCCTGCGCATGTCCTTGGTCGACTGCCCGCGTGAGCCGGTCAGGTCGGCCTCGGTGAGCACGACCAGTCCGCGCGGCTCGGCGACAAACCCGTGTTCGAGCCGGCCGGTGCTCACGGACACGATGCCCGGCTCAGGGGGGTCGGGCAGGTCGGGCACGAGCCGGACCGGGACGGACGCGTCGCGCAGCCGCTCGACCGCTCGCGCAGCGGTGCCGTGCCCGGCGACGACCACGGCGACCCGATGCCCGGCCGAGACCCACCGCTGCAGGTCCGAGGTCGCGCGTTCGGTGTCGCCGCGGTAGCTCTCGGCCGCGACAGCGTCGGCGGCGCTGGCTTGCGCGTCGGTGTCGGCGGCCGTCGCAGCCAGGCGCGCGGCGTACTCGTCGTCCTCCTCGTCCCACCGCTGCGGCTCGGGCGCCGGTGCGGCCGTGAACGGGCCGGCCGACCACCACGGGATGCCGAGGTCGCCGGCCTCCACCCGCAGATCGCCGAGGGAGTGATAGGACGCGGAGTCGAGATCGATCGGCGCCGACCCGCCGACGGCCGCGGCAGCCCATGATGCGGCGAGGAATTCCTCGCTGGTGCGGACGAGGTCGGCGGAGCGGGTGCGCACCCGTTCGGGATCGAGCACGAGCACGTGCGCACCGGCCGGTACGTCGTGCAGCAGCGAGCGGAGATCGTCGACGAGCACCGGCGCCAGGGACTCCATCCCCTCGACCGCGGTGCCGTCGGCTATCTTGTCGAACATTCCGGCCAGATCACCGTTGCCGGCGGCGCCCTGCGCCGCGGCGTGCTCCTTCGCCCGCTCGCGGACGGCGGGCGTCAGCAGCATCTCCCGGCACGGCGGGGCCCAGAGCCCGCGCTCGGCGGCCTCGACCGACCGCTGGTCGGCGACCGCGAAGTAGCGGATCTCCTCGATCTCCTCGCCGAAGAACTCCAGCCGCACCGGGTGCTGCTCGGTCGGCGGGAAGACGTCGACGATCCCGCCGCGCACCGCGACCTCGCCGCGCTTCTCGACCAGGTCGACCCGCGAGTAGCCGATGTCGACGAGGCCGTCGACGAGGCGTTCGAGGTCGAGCTCGTCGCCGGGCCGCGCCATGACCGGGATGAGGTCGCCGAGACCCGCGACCACCGGCTGCAGCAGCGCCCGCACCGACGCAACGACCACCTTGAGCGGACCGGTCGCCGGATCGTCCGGTCGCGGGTGCGCCAACCGCCGCAGGACCGACAGCCGGCGCCCGACGGTGTCGGCACGGGGCGAGAGCTTCTCGTGCGGCAGCGTCTCCCACGACGGGAAGGTCGCGACCTCGTGCGGCGTCAGCAGATCGCCGAGCGCCGCCTCGAGATCCTCCGCCTCGCGGGTGGTGGCCGTGATCGCCAGCACCGGCCGGCCGGCGAAATCGCCGTCGGACCGGGCCAGCGCGGCGATCAGGAAGGGGTAGAGCGACTCGGGGGCCGTGAGGTCAAGATGGGCGGCACCAGCGGAGTCGTGCAGCGCGGCGAAGGCGGGATCATCGGCGAGTGGGGTGAGCAGACCGGCGAGTTGTGGTGACATTGCGGTGGCGGCAACCTTTCGCTGGACAGCACGAATGCCCCCAGTCAGGCGGCGACCGGGGGTTCGACTTCGACCCTACGCCGCGGCACCGACACCGTCTCCCGCGGTTTGTCAGCGGGCGAGCCGGGGTGTCGCGGTCGTGCCGCGAGCGGCCGACCGCTCGGCCTGGCCCGGCAGTTACTGGGATGCGGAAGGGGAATACCCGTGAGGGAAGCGATGAGGCATGGGCGGCTGATCGTGCAGGAGTGGGTCTCCGCGGACGGGTACGTCGCCGACGCTGCCGGCGATTTCGACTTCGGCGGCAGCGTCGCCGACTGGTCGGCGATCAGCTCTGACCAGCTGCGGCTTCTCGACCGGGTCGGCACGATCGTCCTTGGCCGGCGGACCTATGAGATGTTCGCGGCCTTCTGGCCCGGTGTTGACCCGGCGACCGAGCCGGTCGCAGAGCCGCTCAACGCACTGCCCAAGGTTGTCTTCTCCGAGACGCTGCCGACGGCTCCGTGGGGAGACTTCGCACCGGCGCGGATCGACGCCGGTGACCTCGGCGAGAGGATCGCGAGGCTGAGGAGCGCCACGAGCGGCGATCTGCTCGTCTGGGGCAGCATCAGCCTCGCTCAGTCCCTCCTGCGGGAGGGCCTGGTCGACGAGTTGCGGCTCTATGTCTGCCCCGTCGCGCTCGGCGCTGGTCGGAGCCTCTTTCCCGACGGCGTCGGCAACACGCTGCTGACCCTTCGCGACGTCAAGGCCTATCCCAACGGCGCGTACGCCGTCACCTACGCGTTGCGGCCGTGACGGTTGTCGGCGTCGTACCGCTGCCCTAGCCTGCGTCGCATGATCGAGTGGGGTGACTTCGAGGCGGCGGCGCCGCGGATCGCCGAGATCTTCCGGCGCCGGCATGCCGCTACCGGTTACCTGTGCCTGTTGGCCACGCTGCGCGCCGACGGCTCGCCGCGGATCAGCCCGATGGAGCCGCAGCTCTTTGATGGGCACCTGGTGCTCGCTGGCATGCCGGGAACGCGGAAGTTTGACGACCTGCTCCGCGATCCACGGATGTGTCTGCACACCGCGACCGTGGATTCACACGTGCCCGACGGCGATGTCAAGCTCTTCGGTCGCGTCGTCGACAATCACGACCGTACGCTGCACCGGCAATTTGCCGAGGATCTCTTCCAGCGCACCGGCTTCGACCTCCGCACGCAGACGTTCGAACATTTCTTTCTCACCGATTTCACCGGTGCGTCGGCGGTAGAGATCCGCGACCACTGTCTGGACATCACGGTCTGGAAGCCCGGCGAACCCGAGCACATCGTACGCAAGGAGTGACGCGACTGCCGTACTCCGGTAGCATCCCGACCGACAAGTCAAGAGCACCACGCACGCGGTTTGGGGTTGGCGACCGAGGGAGAGCTCTGTCGTGCCCCAGCCGCAGCGTCATTTCTGGCAGTCTGGCCTCTGGTGCCACCCCGATTTCCTGAAGCTCTGGTCCGCGCAGAGCGTGTCCTTGATCGGCTTGCAGTTTGGTTCGCTCGCGATGCCGCTCGTGGCGGTCCTCACCCTGCACGCCGGGGCCGCCGCGGTCGGCCTGCTGGCCGGTCTCGGCACGCTGCCGTGGCTGATCTTTGGCCTGTTCGTCGGGCCGCTCATCGATCGGCTGCCGCGCCGGCCGGTGGTGGTGACGGCGCATGCCGGCCGAGCGGTCCTCGTCGCCTTCATTCCCATCGCGGCGGCCGTGCACGTGCTCACGATGTGGCAGCTCTACGTGATCACGGTGCTGAGCGGGGCGCTGAGCATGTGCTTCGAAGTCGCCTATCACGCGTATCTTCCCGCCGTCGTCGACACCGGACAGCTGGCCGACGCCAACGCGAAACTCGCCGTCACCGACGGGATCGCGCGGACCACCGGTCCGGGCGTGGCCGGCTCAGCGGTGCAGCTGCTGAGCGCGCCGCTGACGCTGGTCGTGCAGGCGGCGACCTACACCTACGCCGCGCTCGCGGTCGCACGGATCGGGCAGCGCGGCGCGCCATCCGACCGTCACGGCCGCGAGCCTGCCCTCGCCGCGCTGCGCGCGGGCATTGCCTTCACCTGGCGGCACCGCATCATTCGATCGCTCACGTTGTGCGAGGCCAGCTATCTGCTCTTCTTCGACATGCTCGGAGCGATCATCATCGTCTTCTATTCACGAAATCTCGGGCTGAGCCCTTCGATCATCGGCGCCATCTACACGGCCGGCAGCGTCGGCGGAATATTCGGCGGCCTGCTCGCCCGGCGGATCGGACTGCGCTTCCGCGCCGGACGGGCATTGCTGGTGGGCGCACTACTGCGTGGCATCGGGCTCGCGATAATCCCGGTCGCGATATTTCTCGGGCCCTACGCGGTACCGCTGCTGATTGCCTGCCGGGCTGTCAACGCTTTCGGCTGGACAGTTTGGGAAGTGCACCAAACGACCACCCTGCAGCTCAGCACCCCCGACCGACTGCGCGGCCGCGTCACGGCGAGCTCGCTTTTCCTCGCTCGCGCCGCCGGGTCGGCTGGCGGGTTTGCCGGCGCTGGACTCGCGGTGATGCTGGGCGTCACCGGCACGGTATGGGTGGGCGCAATTGGCTCGCTGGCCGGCACGGCCTGGCTCCTTGCCCGGCCGGTGCGCCGGCTGCGCGAGGTGCGAGCCGCGGCCGCACCGTCCCTCACGCAGTGACGGATCAAGCCCTTCCGGCCAGTCCGCTCGGCTGGCATAGTTTGCTCATGCAGACGATCTACGACGCCGCGGGCGGTGCCGATGGCTTGCTGCGGCTGGCCCGCGCGTGGCATGTTCGGGTGATGGCCGATGAGGTGGTCAGCCATGCCTTCAGCCACGGTTATCGCCCCGACCACTCCGAGCGGCTCGCCGCGTATTGGGCCGAGGCGCTCGGCGGGCCGACGACCTATTCGGACCACTACGGCGACGAGGCGTCGGTGGTCCGGATCCACAGCGGCAACGGACCGCACGAGGAAATGGATCAGCGCGCGATCGCCTGCTTTGATCAGGCGCTGGCCGACGCCGATCTCGCCGGCGACGACCGACTCCGTCGGGTGCTGCACGATTATTTTGCGTGGGCGACGACGACCACAATGGCGCGCTACCACGGATCCGCCGATGATGTGCCGCATGATCTGCGCATACCACACTGGTCGTGGGATGGGCTGGTTACCGAGTCCGGTCCGTTTCACAGCTGATTCGACACATCCGTCGTGACCTACGGCGTTGTCTCGCAAACCCCGCACTGACCGTCCGCGAGCGTCGCGCGGCGACGCGTTGCGATCGATAGCCCTCGCCACCGGCCCTGAGCGACTACACTTCGATTTCGGCGCCCTTGCCGGCGGAGGCGTAGATCGCGTCGAGCATCTTCATGATCTCCGTGCCGTGCCAGACCGGGGCGACGCTCTCCGCATCGCCGAGGCAGGTGGAGACGAAGTTGCCGATCTCGTGGCCGAAGCCGTCGTCGAGATCAAAGCTGCCCGATCCGATCCGCGGCGTCACCGTGAGGATGGTGTCGCGCTTCTCCGTGGCGATCTGCAGCGCCGGCTCGAGGTTCGCGCCACCCCTGTCACCGAACACCGAGACCGACAGCCCGTCCTCGACGGCGTGCAGGGAGTACGACGTGTCGAGGATCAGCGAGGCGCCGTTCTCGAAGCGGATCAGCGCGTTGGCCATGTCCTCGACGTCGTTCTTCGTCGGGTCGGCATCGGCGACCAGGTAACGCCGCGCATTGCCGATGTTGAAGCGGTTGCCCAGTTTCTCGTAGGTGTTCGCGCTCACGGTCACGGCGCGGGGTGAACCCATGAGATACCAGCACAGGTCGAGCACGTGCACGCCGATGTCGATCAGCGGGCCGCCACCGGAAATGGATCGGTCGGCGAACCAGCCGCCGGGATTTCCCATCCGCCGGATCGAGCTGGCCTTGGCGTAATAGATATCGCCGAGCTCGCCGTCGTCGATGAAGGCCTTGAGCACCCGGCAGTTCGCCGAGTGCCGCCGGACGAAGCCGACCTGCAGCACCCGGTCATGCTTGCCGGCGACCTGCTCGAGCCGCTGCGCTTCGGCGTAGGTGCGGCTCATCGGCTTCTCGACGAGCACATGCTTGCCGGCCTCGATCGCGGCCTCCGCCAGGGCGGCGTGCGTGTTGTTCCACGTGCAGATGGAAACCGCGTCGACGTCGCTGTCGGCGAAAAGGTCGGCCGGGTTCCGATAGGACCGCGATGCTCCCCAGGCCGTCGCCGCCGCCGCGGCGCGGTCGGCATTGATGTCGCACACGGCGATCAGCTCGGCCTGGGCGTTGGTCTGGTATGCCTTGAGATGACAGCCGGCAATTCCGCCGGTGCCGATGACCCCGATCCTGAGGGTGGAAATGACTCTTCTCCTGTCGAGAGCTGGTGGCTTGAATTTCGTTTGCGCGTCGCCGAAAGGACGTTTGCCGGTCAGACCTCGGCGTAAATGCGCTTCGCATTGGCGAGGCCGCGGGTGGTGCCGATCCGCCAGTCCTCGTCGCCTTCGAACTCGATCGTGGCGAGCCCGTCGTACCCGGACTCCTTGATCGACTTCATCACCGCATACGTGTCGATGTCGCCGTTCCCGACGATCGCACCCCGCAGATACTTGCCGCCACGGCTGCGGAACCAGCCCTCGCCCGGGTTGCGATCGGCCGGGCGGACGTAGAAGTCCTTGAGGTGCACGGTCAGCGCGAGCGGGAGGTTCGCCGGCACGGCCGACGTCGGATCCTCGTCGACACACAGGAAATTTCCGATGTCGAGGGTCGTCTTGAAGTTGGGCTCTTCGACCGCGTGCACGATCCGGCGCACCCGGTCGCTGGCCTGCACGAAGAAGCCGTGGTTCTCCAGGCTGGTCGTGACGCCCTTCCTCGCGGCGTACCGGGCGATCTCCTTGCACGCCGAGACGATCAGCGGGAACGCCCGCTCGAAGGTCGGCGTGTCGTCCCCCGCCTCAGGGCTGTGGCGTACGACGTCGTGACGCATCCGCGTGATGCCGAGCGCCGCGGCCAGGTCGACGTGCGCCTTGACGTGCGCGATCTGCTGCCGCCGGGCAGCCTCGTCGTCGGTGAAGAAATTCGCGCCGATCGCCAGATTGGACAGCGGCACACCCCGCTCGGCGGCCCGGTCAGCGACGGCCTTGACGAAGACGTCATCGGATTTGCTGTTCGGGACGGGGTTGTCGGGCTCGGTGGAGATCGAGGCCAGTTCGAGGTGCTCACCCTCGCTGTCGGCGACCCAGTCGATCACATCGAGCAACGTCATCTCACCGGTGCCGAGGGGCGAACGGAAACAATAGGAGCTGAAACCAAATATCATCTACACTCTTTTCGGACGTGGCTCTTTCCGGAAGTGGGTGTTGTTGCCATCGCTGATGGGGGCGAGAGAGTGCCGCGGTGACGGGAAACGACGCTTGCGACACCCAACTCTCCTGTGCGGCGCTTTCCGGCCGAAATTACCAGCCCCGGCTCAGCAGGCCGCGACGAGGGCCCGGCCGAGCGCCTCGTAATCGCCGATCGTGTTGTACGCCGCCGCGGCGATCCGCAGGAACGGCCGGCCGGCGAACCACACCGGCACCGTCTCGATCGCGTGCTCGCTGCTCAGCCGGTTGCTTACCGCGGCCGTCTGCTCGGGGCCGGCGGCGAGGCGCTCGGGCAGGCGTACCAGTCGCATCGTCGGGGCGGGCGTGGGCGGCAGCCCCGCCACCGGCGTATCCACGGCGTCGGCCACCAGCTGCTGGCCCTTCGCGCCGAGCGCCGACTGCTGCGCGACCGAGTCCCACCCGCCGAGCGACGCCCAGAAATCCAGCCCGGTGGGAATCGAGATCCACCCGGTGTAGTCGTCGGTGCCGGGAAAGTCGAAGGACCTGGAGTAGCCGTCGGCGACCTGCCAGCTGAGCACCGACGGGTAGGTCGCGTCTCGGACCGCGTCACAGGACCACAGGACGGCGCTGCCGCGGGGCACGAAGCCCCACTTGTGCAGGTTGCCGATCCAATACGCCGCCCCGAGGGCGACGATGTCGGTGCGCAGCGTGCCCGGCACGTGCGCGGCATCGACCAGGACCGGCGGCCCGACGCCGGCCGCGATGGCCGAAACCGGCAGCACCGTCGCGGTCGGCGAGGTGATCTGGTCGACGACCGCGAGCCGGGTGCGCGGGCCGCATACCGCGGCGTACGCCGCGACGATCTCCTCGTCGGCCGCGCCGAGTGCGAAGTCCGCGGTCACGAGGACGACGCCGCGGCGCGCGACCCAGTGCTCGACCGCCAGCCGCACCGCGCCGTACCCATGATTGTTGACGACCACCTCGTCGCCGGCGGCCAGCTCGAGCGAGCCGAGCACGGCCGAGACGCCCTCGGAGACATTGCGCACCAGCGCGCACTCGTCCGGATCCAGGCCCAAGAACCCTGCCGCCCGGACCCGCGCGGACGCGATCAGCTCGCGGACCTCGTCCATGAAGAACCGGTTGGGATTGCGTTCGCAGCGTTCCTGCGTCCGCGCCACGGCCTGCCGCACGGCGATGGGCACGCACCCGAACGCGCCGTGGTTGAGGTTGATGACGTCGGGATCAAGTCCGAGTTCGGCAATGATGTCGGCGCGCACGGGTGCAACACTACGGTCGTATCTGCCAGGGTGGACAGCCATGGGCACCAATATGCGGACGACTCCTGACGTGGCCGAGCTCGACGAGCCCTACGACCTGCCGGCCGATGCGCGGGAGATGTTCGAGCGCGACGGGTTCGTGCGGCTGCGCAACGTCCTGTCGGCCGAGACCATCGCGGCGTACGAACCGGAGATCACCGGCAAGGTGATCGAGCGCAACACCATGCGCGTCCCCCTGGCCGAGCGCTCGACCTACGACAAGGCCTTCCTGCAGGTCGAGAACCTGTGGGAGCACAGCGCGATCGTGCGCGAATTCGCCTCCGCGCCGCGGCTGGCGCGAATTGCGACCGAGCTGCTCGGCGTCGAGGCGGTCGCGCTCTATCACGACCAGGCGCTCTACAAGGAGGCCGGCGGCGGGATCACGCCGTGGCACGCCGACGAGTTCTACTGGCCGTTCGCCACCGACCGGTGCTGCACCGTGTGGGTGCCGTTGCAGGAGACGCCGGCGGAGATGGGGCCGCTCGCCTTCGCGACGGGGAGCCAGACCCTCACGTTCGGCCGCGACCTCGGCATCAGCGACGAGTCGGAGGCCGAGCTGCAGCGGGTGCTGGCCGCGCAGCACTACCCGCTCTCGACCGAGCCCTACGCGCTGGGCGACGTCAGCTATCACCTCGGCTGGACCTTCCACCGGGCCGAGCCCAACACCACCGACATCCCGCGCCGGGTGATGACCGTCATCTACGTCGACGCCGACATGGTGCTGACCGAGCCGACCAACGACAACCAGCGGGCCGATCTGGCCAAGTGGCTGCCGGGGCTGGCACCCGGCGACAAGCCGACCAGCCGGCTCAACCCCGAGCTCTATCGCCGCGCCTGACCCCCCACCTCCACTGACACTTTTGGCGGCCTGACGTCGGATACGACGCAAATCCGCCAAAAGCGGGTCAGGAGTGGGCGGCGTCCTCGGCGGCGAGCCGGTCCGCCTCGGAGGGGGCGGCGAGCGCTTCGACCGCGCCCGCGCGATGCGACCACGCCCCCAGCCGCCAGGCCAGCGCCCGGCCGAGTGCCGGCGCACCGGCAGCGGCATCGACGTGGTCGGTCGCACCGTCCGGCCACCACGGCACGGCTGTGCCGTTGACGCGCAGCCCGTGGTGCGTGCCGACCTGCGCGTCGGGCACACCGCCACCGCAGCGGGCGGCGGCGAGGCCGACGCCGGGGATGTCCGTCCAGGGCCGCACCCCGTCGGGTTTCGATGTCACCCGAGCACCGGAGATCAGGTCGCTAGCCCGCTCGATATCGAGGAGTTCCGCCACTGCTGCAGGAGAATCACCGACCGGTACGACGGGCCGGCCGGCGAGGAGCGGTAGCGCGTACGGCGTGTCGAGCACGACGGCGGCATCGGCCGGTGCGGTGCGGTCGGGCCCGATCCGCACCCGGTCCGGTGCCGGCGGCAGGCCGTCGGCGAGCGCCGCCGCCAGCCGGGAGTAGACGTCGCGCGCCACCAGCGCCGGACAGCGGCGATCCGGATCGCCCAACCGGTCGAGCAGGTCGGCCGCGGCGGCCGGGTCGGCGAGCACCGCATCGAGACCCGCCCAGGCACCCGCGAGCGCGGCGTGCGGGCCGGGCGCGACGTCGTACACGCCCTCGAGATCGGCGGCATCCGGCAATCGGCACTCCCGTGGCCGCCGCCCGTCGAGGACCGGATGCCCGGCGAGCCACCAGCGGGTGTACGACGGCACCGCCACGTCCCGGCCGCCGGCGTGCACGATGACCGGCTCCTCGACGACGTTCCGCCGCCGCTCCGCCGCGAGCAGGTCGAGCGCGGCCGGCCAGTCGGCGACGAATTCCAGATCCCGGACCGCCGCGAGCGCCTCGACCCGTGGCGGCAGGTCCGAGTCCGGCAGGCGGTCCAGCGTCGCCTCGGCCCACGCCTCGTACCCGTCCAGATCGACGTCGGCGTCGGGATCGAGCTCGGCCTCGTCCACCCGCAGCACGGCGAAGTCCCGCAGCACCCCCGCGTCGGCAAGCACCCCGTCGCCCCAGGTCTCGCGCAGCCACCCCGCGGGCGCCGCGAAGGGCGCGTCCCGCGCCAGGACGCGGCTGAGCGCGCTGTCGGGCAGCACCAGCTCGGCGGCCGGATGCCACTCGCCGTCGGTGCCGGGCAGGGCGATCTCGGCCAGCCACGAGTTTTCGGTCGCGGCCGGCCCGGCCGCCGCCACCAGGTCGAGCACCGCGCGCATCACCGGCTCGGGGTCGTCGAGGTCGAACGAGCCTTGGACGGCGTCCCGCACCCGCGCGTCGGCGAGCACCGTGCCCGGCGACGCGGGTACGGCGCCCAGCCGCTCGAGCAGCGGATGGCTCGCCGCAAGGGCGGCGACCCGCAGCCCGAGGGCGGGCAGCGTCACCGGCGGTTCGGTCTCGGGCAGCAGCACCCCCCGAGCGCCCACGACCGTGCGCCCGTCGCTCAGCGGCACCGGCAGCCCGGCCAGCTCGCCGGGCTCCGCCAGCCCGTCGAGGGCCGTATAGATGTCGTGCCACCACGCCGGCGGGCGATCCAGCGCCGCCAGCAGCTCGACCACCTCGCCGAGGGTGAGCCGACGGGCGCCCAGCCGGCGCAACGCCCGTTCGTGCCCGCGGGCCGACCACTCGGCCGGGAGCAGGCCGCCGACCGCGTCGCGAAGGGCCGCAACGAGAGGGGGCGACACGACGTCGAGCGCGACCGCGTCCGGCGGGGCGACGAGCGCGCCGTCGACGGTGGGCAGGATCCGGGCCCGCCGCAGCGCGGCCAGCGCCGTCGCCGCCAGGGCGGCGTCGTGCGGTGACCCGACGAGAGCCGGCTCGGGTACGAGGCCGAGCACGGCCGGACCTCCGGCGACCGAGGTGAGCAGGGCGGCGTACTCCCGCCCGGCCAAGTCGAGCACGAAGTCGGCGAGCGGTCCGGGGGCGAGCCGGCGGCGGGTCGGCTCGAGCGGCAACGTCGCGATCAGCCGGGCCGGCAACGAGATCGGCTCGTCGGTCGGCGTCGGTGCGTGTACGACGCCCGCGCCGAGCGGTTGCGGCCCGCCGGCCACGTCCACCGGCACCGCCCACGTCAGGGACCACGCGTCACGGTCGCGTTCCTCGGTCGGCCGGCCGGCCAGCAGGCCGGCGGGCACGGTGCCGCCCGCCCGGCGTACCCGCCAGCGCCGGCTCCCCGACCGGTCGGCAAGGACCACGTCGTCGCCGTCGACGGCCGCGCTGAGCGTCGCATCGGCAAGCTCGATCCGCTCCAGGCCGGGCAGCGCGAGCAGCAACGTCGCGTCGAGGTCGGCCAGCTGGGCCGCGACGCTCTCGGCCGTCCCCGGCCGCAGCGGCAGCCGGACCTCCGTCGTGAAGCCGGCGGGCGGCGTACCCGCGGACTCGAACGGCAGCCGCAGCACCGGCACATGCCCGCGCCGCCGGCCGACCTCGGCGGCGAGCTCCGGCCTCGCGGCGACGAGTCCGGCGCTCTCGCGCCGCGAGAAGCGGACCGCGCCGGAGGTCGAGACCAGCTCGGGCTCGTCGGTGACCGCGAGCACGGCGGCGAAGCCGACGCCGAACCGGCCGACCGTCGCGCCCTCCTCCTCCCGCTTGGCCGAGGCACGCAGGGTCGCGAGCGAGGCGACCCCGTCGGAATCCAGCGGCGCGCCGGTGTTGGCGGCAAGCAGTACGCCGGCCTCGACGGTGAGCCGCAGGACGCCCGGCCGGCCGGCACGGGCGGCGGCGTCGGCGGCGTTCTGAGCGAGCTCGACCACCAGCCGATCCCGGTAGCCGCCGAGCGCGTAGTCCTCCTCGGCGTTGGCATCCTCGCGGAAGCGGGCCGGCGCCGCGGCCCAGCCGGCGAGGACCCGCTGCCGGATGGCCACCGTCCCGAACGGGTCCGCCGTCCTCACCGCAGCGCCCGGGATCTCAATCGAGAGAGAGGACTTCGAGCTCGCCGTCGTCGTAGAACTCGCCAGGATCGGCGGGCGTCGGGTCGTCGGTGGCCTCCACGTCGGAGTGCGCGCCGCAACCGTAGCTCGCCGCGACGACCCGGCCATCGCCCGCGCCGAACTCGTTGCCGCACACCCCGAACGCGGACCTCAACGATCCGGCCAGCGGGAGATAGAAGCCGCAGCTGCCGCATCCGGCCGGGGCGTGCGAGGCCATCGCCGTGCGCGGTCCGGTGTCGCCGGCCCACCAGCGCTCGGCCGCCTCGGTGCGCCCCTCGACGGAAAGCACCTTCTCCCGGCCGAGGCCGATCTCGGTGGCGACCTCCTCGACGGCGGGGTCGTCGGACCGCAGGTAGGCGGGCACCAGCCGCGGGTCGGCCGGCCGGTGCGGCACCAGGTCGCCCGGGCTCAGGTCACCGGACCGGAGCCGCTGATCCCACGGCACCCACGCCGGCGCGAGCAGCGCGTCGGGTCCGGGCAGCAGCGCGACCTCGTCGACGGTGACGTTGGTACGCCGGGGCGCCCGCACGACGCTCACGGCCCACCGCCAGCCCTCGTATCCGGGCACGGTCGCGGCGAACAGATGGGTCACCACGCGCTGCCCCTCGGCCACCGCGTCGAGGTGCGCCCCGATCTCGCCGCCCGCGGCCTCGACCGCGGCCGTGCGGGCGGCGTCGACGGCGGCGAGGCAGGCGGCATCCGGGCTGCCAGCGGACGCCGGGCCGGACCGGACGGAATCCGGGTCGGCCGCAATGGCTGGCCTCGCGGGAGTTTCGGTGGGCGGGCTCACGCCGACAGTCTCCCCCACCGACGGGGTGCGGTGCACGCCGAGGTCCGCGCGGCGCGGGCTCGCCGGATTGCCGCTCGGCTGCATCCGGCATCGCCATGGGGCAGGATGGTGGCGTGACTTTGCCGGGTTTCCCGGACCCATCCCCGCGGCGGACGGTCCGTAACAGGGCGCCCTCCCGGCGTGTCCCGGACGGCGACCCCGACACCCCGTTCGACGGTGCGGACACCGACGCTGGGGGACCCGACCGCCACGACGAGCACAATCGCACCGCCAGCGACCGCAGCGCCCGCCGGCGGCGCGCGCACGAGCGGTACGACGAGGGGCCGCGGGATCGGCGCAGCGAGCGCGCCGACGACGCCGACCCCGACCGCCGTGACCGCGGCTCCGAGCAGACCGCGTCCGGGCGGCGCACCAGCCGCGGCCCCGTCGATGCGACCCAGAGTTTCCGCCGGCCGGCGGACTACCCGACGGAGCCGCACGGCTACCGCGACCCGCGGGACCGCCCGCCACCCAGCCCGCTCCCCGAGCACCGCGGGCAGGTATCCGGCCCGCCGCGCACTGCCGCCACCGCCGGCACGGCCGCCGAGACGCAGGTTGTCGCCGACGCGAAAGGCCGTCGCGACCGGCCGGTGACGGTCACCCGGGTCGCCGCGAGCCGCGCGCGCGATTTCTCGAGGGTGACGGTCAAGCGGATCGGCGACGCCGCCCGGTCCGGGGGCGCGCACGAGTCCGGTCTCACCAAGGTGATCTGGATGAACGTGGTCCAGACCGGCGGCGACGCGATGATCGCGGTCGCGCTCGCCAACACGATCTTCTTCTCCGCCGCGACCAGCCAGCAACGCGGCAACGTCGCGCTCTACCTGGGCATCACGATGGCCCCGTTCGCGGTGATCGCGCCGTTGATCGGGCCGGCTTTGGACCGGCTCCCGCACGGCCGCCGCGTCGCGCTCGCCGGGACCATGCTGATCCGGGGGGTCCTCGCCTGGATCATGGCGGCGAACTTCCACAACGTCGGCCTCTACCCGGCGGTCTTCGGCTTCCTGGTGGTGTCCAAGGCGTTCAACGTGCTCAAGGGCGCCGTCGTACCGCGCGTGCTGCCGGACTCGATGACGCTGGTCAAGGCCAACGCCCGGCTGTCGATCTTCGGCCTCGCCGGCAGCGTCGCGCTCGGCGGCCTCGGCGGTGCGGTCATCAAGATCACCGGCTCCTCGACATGGGCGTTGCGGCTCTCGGTGCTGGTCTTCATCGCCGCTGCGATCCTGGCGGTGAAGCTGCCGCCGCACGTCGACAGCGCCGAGGGTGAGGTCCCGGCGGACGTGCTGCGCTCCGGCGAGGACGCCGCGGGCCACCGGAAATCGCGGCGCGCCCTGGGCATTCCGGTCGTCACCGCGCTGCGCGGCGAGAGCGCGATCCGCGGCCTGTCCGGCTTCCTGACCCTGTTCCTGGCGTTCCTGATCCAGCACGAATACCACGGCTGGCACGCTGCGGTCGCGCTCGGGGCGCTGGCCGTCGGCGCCGGCGGCGGCGGTTTCATCGGTACGGCGTCCGGCGCCAGATTCAAGCTGGGACGGCCGGACATGATGGTGCTGGTCTGCGTCAGCGTGGCCACCGCGATGTGCGCCATCGTCGCGCTGACCTACACGATCGAGATAGCGGTCGCCGGCGTCCTCGTCGCCGGCGTCTGCAACAGCCTCGGCAAGCTCTCGCTGGACGCGATCATCCAGCGCGAGGTGCCCGATTGGTTGCGGGCCTCGACCTTCGGCCGGTCCGAGACGATGCTCCAGCTGTCGTGGGTCTTCGGCGGCGCGCTCGGCATCAGCCTGCCGACGGACGGTCGGATCGGCTTCGCCGTCGCGGCCGCGCTGCTCGTGGCGATCCTGGTCGCGACCGTCATCTCCTCGCGCCGGCGGCGCATCGGGAACGAGCCCGGATCGGGGTTGTCACGCGTCCGCGACCGGTTCGGCCGCCGCGACCGCGGGTCCTCCTCGACGCAGGTCGAGCGCGCCGTCGCCAAGACCGACTGACCGCAACGGCCCGGCCGCAACCTCGTCAGGGCTCGAGGTCGGTTGCGACCGCGCGCAGCAGCGCCGCGACCTTCTTCGCCACCGGCCGCTCCGGGAACTTGCCGCGGTGCAGGGCACTCGATACGCCGTCGAGCAGCTTGATCAGGTCCTCGATGATCGGCGTCAGCTCGTCCGGCTGCTTTCGGGTCGCCTTCACGACGGACGGCAACGGGTCCAGCACCTGCACCGAGAGGGCCTGCTCGCCGCGCCGGCCCTCGGCCACCCCGAACTCCACCCGCTGCCCGGACTTGAGCTCCGCCACGCCCTGGGGCAGCGCGTCACGATGGACGAAGACGTCGCCGCCGTCGTCACGGGACAGGAACCCGAAGCCCTTGTCCGCGCTGAACCACTTCACCTTGCCGCTGGGCACGAGTCGATCCTGCCTGAGTCGAGGGTTGGAGTGCGTACAGGCTATCCGCACCGGCCGTGCCCGTGCGTGCGGATTACGACGGATCGGACACGATCCCTGCGAATCGGGCACCAGAGCGGCACCCGATCCGTATCCTCGGCCGGGTAGCTGTGTGGCATCTGCACCAGCGACGTACCACCGAGCCATCCGGAACCGCGGGCCGGTGCGTGTCGTCCGATCTGCCACACGAATTATTCCTTACGACTAGGACGGGCCCGACCGATGAGTCAGCAGCAGCCTCCGTTCCCCGGCGAGCCGCCGAACCGGCAGCCTCAGGGCGACCCGTGGTCCGCCCAGCCCGAGGGATCGCAGCAGGGATATCAACAGCAGCCGCCGCCGGGCGGATACCCCCAGCAGGGCGGCTATCAGCCGCCGCCGGGCGGACACCCCCAGCAGGGATATCAACAGCAGCCGCCGCCGGGCGGATACCCCCAGCAGGGCGGCTATCAGCCGCCGCCGGGCGGATACCCCCAGCAGGGCGGTTGGGGTCCGCAGGGTCCGGGCGGGCCCAACCCGTACGTGATCGGCGGCCCGCAGCCGCCCAAGCGCAACAAGCGCAGTGTGGTCATCGCCGCCGGCGTCGTAGCCGCGATGGCGATCGCCGGCGGCGCCTACGCCGCCGTCTCCCTCACCGGCACCAGCGACAAGAAGGCAGGATCGAACAAGCAGGACAACAACGACGGCAACATCGTCGCTCTGCGGAACAGCGCGCTGAAGCAGGTTGACTCGATCACCAACCACTTCCCGACCGACACGGTCGCGGTCGCGACCATCAACCTGAACCCCGGCCAGGACGAGACCGTCGCCACGCTGAAGTACCTGCGCAAGTTCCCGTCGATCCAGCGCGAGGCGCCGACCGGCAGCACGCTGTCCGATGGTCTGCTCAAGCCGCTGGTCAATGCCGCCGGAAGCGGCGCCAACTACGAGACCGACGTGAAGCCGTGGTTCGGCGGCCAGGTCGCGGCCGGAGCCGACGTCGTCAACGGCAAGGCGCGACCGATCATCGTCGTCAAGATCACCGACCCGGCCAAGGCCAAGGCCGGGATCGGCAAACTCCTGAAGGATTCGCCGCACAACGGAATGGTCATCGACGGCGACTACGCGGTCGTCAGTGACTCGCAGGCCCACGCCGCATCGGCCCAGTCCGAGGCGAAGGCGTCGAGCCTGTCCACCAACACGACGTTCCGCGACAACATGTCCAAGGTGCCCGGCGACTCACCGGTGACGGCCTGGGTCGACGTCAAGGCCGCGCTGAAGCTGTCGAAGCAGACCCTGCCCAACCACTCGCAGACGACCGGGCTCACCGGCAAACTCTCCAACCTGGTGCCGAACACGGTCGCCGGCTCGTTGCGGTTCGACCAGAGCTACGCGGACTTCAGTGTGGTGAGCTTCGGGGGCGGCACCAGCCTCTCCTCGGGCGGGCACGTCGGCGCCAAGGTCAGCCAGCTCCCGTCAGAGACGGCGATCGCGCTGGGCGCCAGCGGCACCAACAAGGCCGTCGCCTCGCTGTGGAGGCAGGTCCAGAAGAATCCGACCCTCGCCCGCCAGGTGAACCAGTACACCCGTCAGGTCCAGCAGCAGCTCGGCGTCCTGCTCCCTGACGACCTGGAGACGCTGGTCGGCTCGCAGACCCTGCTCGCGGTCGGCGGACCCGAGCTCAGCGAGGTGGGCGGCCTGTCGGTCACCGATCCGCAGAAGGCCTACGAGATCGCGACGAAAGTCATCGGCAAGATCGACCCGCAGTCGCGCCAGAAGATCGTGGTCAAGAAGACCTCGGACGGCATCGCCGTGGCCAACTCCGATTCCTGGGCGACCAAGCTCGGCACGAACGGTTCGCTCGGCACGAAGTCGGCGTTCCAGAACGCCGTACCCAACGCCGCGAACGCCGATCTCGTGCTCTACGTCGACGTACCTGCGGTCGCCGAGGCCGCGAACAGGCACCTGCCGCCGGACGCGGCTCCGCTCGCCGCGGTCGGGCTCACGATGATCCAGGACGGGGACGCCACCGCGGCGCACCTGAGGATCGTCACCAAGTAGCACCCGATCGACCCGTGCCCGCCGGGTCCGGTTCCGCGAGAGCGGGCCGGACCCGGCGGGCACCGTCGTCAAAGACGGGTCGTGCGCGGGCTGGGCTGCGCTCAGGCTGCGCTGGGTTCAGCGATAGCGCGCCGGCTCGGCGAGCATCTCGTTCAGCGAGCCCGAGCGGAAGCCGCGGGGGTCGACCTCGACCGTCGAGAAGTCCTCGACGACACCGAGCAGGTCGGGGCGGGCTGCGAGATCGGCGGCCAGCGCGGTGTCGACCTCGACCCGGGCCGTCTCGCCGAGGTCACGGACGCGCAGGTTCTCGATGTCGAATCCCGCGGCCAGCATGGCCGAGCGCAGCGCGACCTCGGCCCGTTCGATGCGGGCGAGCCGCGCCGGCGTGATCGAGACGCCGTACGCGACGCGGCTCGACAGGCAGGCCGCCGCCGGTTTGTCCCAGGTCCGCAGCCCCCACCGCCGCGACGCCTCCCGCACGTGCGCCTTCCCCATGCCGACATCACGCAGCGGTGTGACGGCTCCGCGCTCGAAGGCGGCCCGAATCCCTGGGCGGAAACCGGCGATCGCGTCGTCGGCGTTGGTGCCCGTGGCGACGTGCGGGATTCCGAGCCGGCTGGCGACCGGGCCGAGCACGTCGAGCAGCTCGGCCTTGCAGAAGTAGCAGCGGTCGCCGGCGTTGGCCCGGTAGCCGTCACGGGCCATCTCGTCGGTGGCCGGTGTGAGATGCCGGACGCCGAGCTCGGCGGCGAAGGCCGCGGCGTCGGCACGCTCGTGCTCGGGCAGGCTCGGCGAGACGGCGGTTGCGGCGGCGACGTCATCGGCGCCCAGAGCCCGGACCGCGGCCGCGAGGACGAAGGCGGAGTCGGCGCCGCCGGAGAAGGCCACCACCAGCGATCCGTAGCCGGTGAGGGTGCGTTCGAGCTCGAGCAGCAGGTCGTCCAAGGCAACGCTCACCCGTCGAGCTTACGACCGGACAATCCAGCCCTTCCGCCAGTGCGGGAACTCGGTGAGGTCGGCGAGTACGACGTCCGCGCCGGCGGCGGTGAGCCCGGGCAGGCTCAGCGGTTCGGGCGATCCTCGGCGGTCGGGTGGAGATAACCGAGCCCCTCGACGGGCAGCGGGAAGTCCAGT
Source organism: Mycobacteriales bacterium (assembly GCA_038253135.1). GTDB lineage: Bacteria > Actinomycetota > Actinomycetes > Mycobacteriales > QHCD01 > JBBSHJ01. Next base: position 25,559 of record JBBSHJ010000042.1, read on the forward strand.
CCCTCACCGAACGGCGACACGGCCCCCTGCTGGGGCGCGGCGAACTCCGAGACGGCTCCCTCGCCGCTCTCGGGGTGCGGCCATGTCGGCTCGACGTACGGCACGGGCCGTGGCTTCGGGGCCTTCCGGGACCTTCCGGGCATCGGGCCTCCCTCTCAAACAGCTCTCCTCATGATGCCCTATCCGCCGCCACGGCCGGCATCCACAGCAGGGCGGCACCAAAGTGCCCTCGCGGGCTACCGTTGACCCGATGAGCGACGGGCGGCCGCGGAGCCTGACCGACTGGCTCCGCGCACGTCCCGACGAGGCACTCGCGGAGCTGTTCCGGCTGCGGCCGGACATCACGGTTCCGGTGCCCGCCGACATCTCCGTCGTCGTCACCCGCCTGTCGGCCCGGATCTCGGTCACCCGCGTGCTGGAGAATCTGGATCGTTTCACCCTCGGGGTGGCCGATGCGATCCGGCTGAGCGCGCCGGCTCGCCTCGACGACATGGCCACGATGCTCCCCGACGCGCCGGCCGAGGCGATCGCCGCCGCCGTGGACCGGTTGCGGGCCCGCGCCGTGGTGTGGGGGGAGGACGAGGACGGATTGCGGGTCAGCGGGGCCGTCTCCCAGGAACTGGGCGCCTATCCGGCCGGGCTCGGGCGTCCGGTCGCCGAGCTCGTCCGGCGGTACGACGACGCCGAGATCGGCATGCTCCTCTCGGCGTGGGGGGGGGGGGGGGGGGGGGCCGCCCCGCGGGGGGGCGGGGGCGGGGGGGGCGGGGCGGGGGGCCCGCCGGGCGCGGGGCGCCCCCGCCCCCCGGGCGGGCCAGCGCCCCGGGGGGGGCGGCCGCCCCCCCCCCCCCCCCAACCCGGGGCGACCGTTGCCGTCGACGGGCTCTTCGGCGACGCCGCCCGGCTGGGTGGCGTCGTC
>JBBSHJ010000043.1:0-25631 GCA_038253135.1 Mycobacteriales bacterium
CGATGCGCGTACCCGACCATGAGTCGGTCTTCCTGCACGGTGACCTGTGGTGGGGAAACATGCTCTGGGAAGGGAGCAACTGCACCGTGGTGATCGATTGGAAGACCGCCGGTGTCGGTGATCCCGGCGTGGACTTGGGTGGCCTGCGAATGCAGATGGCGTTCTGGTACGGGCCGGCCGCAGCTGTGCCGGTGCTGGCGGGGTGGCAGCAGGAGCGCGGCCGAGCGGCAACGAATGTGCCCTATTGGGATGCGCTGGCTGCACTTAATACACCCGCCGAATTGATCGACTGGCCGGGCTTCGATGGCGAAGGCAACCCGGTGAGCTGGCAAGCGTTGACCGAGCGCCGCGATGATTTTCTGGAGTCGGCACTCGACCAGCTCCAAAACTGAGCCGAAGCGGTGTGGACCGGGATCTATGCGTCTCGGACGCGCTGGTACGTGAGGCGGACGAGACCGTCGCCAACGGCGCGGGTGTCGACCAGACACACGGATTTCTGGTCGCTGATCCGGTCGAAGAGGCGCTCACCGTCCCCGAGCGCGAAGGGGCAGATCATCAGCCGCAGCTCGTCGACGGGGTCCTGCTCGATCAACGTGTGCGCGAGCCGGCCGCTGCCGTAGACGACGATGTCACCCATCACTTTTCGCTTCAGCTCCGAGACCTCACGCACCACGTCATGGAACCCTGCCAGCGACGGATTGTCGCCCCCCGGGATGCTCGGCAGACTGTCGTTGCCATCCAGGGAAAATGTCGTAAGTCGGGGGTAACTTTCGGCCATGGAGAATATTGCGACGTGTGCGGATGATCGTCCGGTGGAGGGTCCGGTGCGGTCGTCGCCGGATGAGTTGGATGCATTAGGTTCGTCGATCATTTCCTTCGCTGGCCGGTTGAATGCGGTGACGTGCCGGTTCCTGCTGTTGATCGGTGATTTAGATGCCCGGGACGGGTCGGCGCGGTGGGTGATGGGGTCCACGGCACGGTGGTTGCAGTGGGCGGGTGGGATGTCGCGGCGCACGGCGCGTGATCACGTCCGGGTGGCCCGGGCGGTCCGGGCTCATCCGGTGCTCGGGGATGCGATGGCCCCGGGCGGGTGTCGTATTCGCAGGCGCGGGCGATCTCCCCCCTCGCCGACGAGGATTGCGAGCTGGTCGGTGGGTTGGTGGAGTTGGCCGAGCACGCCACCGTGGCGCAGTTGGAGTCCACGGTGCGCGGTCTGCGGCGGGTCCGCCATAACGAGGATCCCGATCCGGTCGAGCCGACGGAGACGGTCGCGACGGGGTGGACCGATGACGGGCAGTGGCGGTGCAGTGCTCGTCTGGCTGCCGAGCGGGGCGGAATCGTGCAGGCGGCACTGGACGCGGTCGCCTCCTCCGCCGGCGAGGATGGGCGGGCGTTGTCGGGGCCGGATGCGCTGGTGATGTTGGCCGAGATCGCGCTGGCCGCGATGGCCGACACCGGCTCCCGAAGGGAGTTGCGTGGCGAGGAACGCGCCGCCCTGGTCGTACACGTCGACGTCGACCGGCTTCGCGCGGCGCACCGCGGCGAGCACTCAGCCAGCGCCCCGACTTCCGCCGACGCCGTGGGCACGCCGCCGTCACGGGCAGACACCGACGACCACCCTCGCCGACCGCTCCCGGTGGCGCACGCGAACCGCAGGCCAGATCGACGGAAGCCGCGGCGCCAACGCAGGCAGGTGGCGCACGTGAGCCGCGGCCGGTCGCCCGGATCGGCCCGGACGGTCCCGGACTCTCAGATGCGGTGCTGCGCCGGCTCGCTGCGCGGGCCGGGTGCGCACCGTGGTGCACGACGGGCGCGGACCGCTCGACGACGGCCGCACCGACATGACCAACTTGCTGCTTTTATGCGCGGTCTACCACCACAAGCATCACAACGCAGAATGCACCGTCACCGGCGACGGCCACGGCCGTTTCACCGTCGCCTGCCACGGCCGCATCTTGCCCTCGCATGCAGCGACTGCCATCGCAGCCAGTGACCCACCCGTCGAGGACGAGACGGGTGACATAGACGAAACTGCGGCATTGACCAGATGGGACGGCACCCGGCTCACCATCGACGCCATCAACGTCTACGCCCAACACCTCAACATCGCCAGAACCGCCAGCTGAGCGCCACTTGGGGCAACAATCAATCGAGACCGTTACCTGTGTGGGTCGATCCATTTACTGCTGACGCCGGTATCGAACACGTCGAGGTAGACGAGGTCGAGCAGATCATTGGAGCTCTCGGCTCGTGCCTGGTCGAGCGTCACCAGCCGCGACGAGGGTTCCCAACCGTCGGTATCGGTCCAGTCCACGTCAGGGTCGCCGTCGCGTCGCGTTGCGCGCCCGCAGACGACAAGCTGGAGAAAGTCTGGATTGATCAGCGCTCCGGTCGAGCGGTGGAGCCGGTCGTGACGTCGGATGGAGCCGGCTGCGCAGAGTCGGTCTGCAGGGCACCGTCGCGATAGACCAGCGCGGTGCGGACCCGCACCGACACCCGATCGTCGGGCTCGGGCGAGGCGTCGGTGAAGGCACGCAGCGTCGTACCGCCGGCTTTGAGCACCACCTCGCGGTAGTGACCGCGCGGGATGGTGCGATCGACCGTCGCCGCGGCGCCGTGGCCCGTTGCGGTGTCGATGATGATCTCTTCGGGCCGGATCCCGATGGTGTCGCCGTCGTGGGACGAGAAGTGCTCGACGGGCAGCACACTGCCGTCGGCCAGCGGCGCACCGCCGGCGACCGGCGCGGCCTCGATCGTGTTCATCGCGCCGATGAAGCCCGCGACGAAGGCGGTGCGCGGGCGCGCGTAGAGCGTGGCGGGGCTGGCGTTCTGCTCGATCCGGCCGTCGTTCATGACGGCGATCCGGTCGGCGACCGACAGCGCCTCGTCCTGATCATGGGTCACCAGCACCGTGGTGATCCCGAGCCGCCGCTGGATCGCCCTGATGTCCTCCCTGACCTGGATGCGCAACTTCGCGTCCAGATTCGACAACGGCTCGTCCATGAGCAGGACCTGCGGCTCGAGCACCAGCGCCCTGGCCAGCGCCACTCGTTGCTGTTCACCGCCCGAGATGCGCGCCGGCATGCTGTCTCGGTGGTGGCCGAGTTTCACCAGGTCGAGCGCCCAGTCGACCCGTTCCCGGATCTGGGTGCGCTTCATCTTCCTGACCTTCAGCCCGAAGCCGATGTTGCCGGCGACCGACATGTGCGGCCACAAGGCGTAGTTCTGGAACACCATCGCGGTCGGTCGCTTCTCCGGCGGCGACGTGGTGTAGTCCTTGCCGCCGATCCGCACGGATCCGGATTCCGGGCTCAGGAAGCCGCCGATCATCCGCAGCGTGGTGGTCTTGCCGCAGCCGGACGGGCCGAGCAGGCAGATCAGCTCACCGGGAGCGACAGTGAGTTCCATCTTCTCCACGATGACCCGCCCGCCGAGGACCTTGCTGATGCCGGCCAGTTCCAGTCCCGGGGTGGTCTCGGCGTCCGAGCGCACGGGCGTCATTTCAGCTGGAACCCTTCGGCGAGATGACCGCCCATCACGTGGCGGCGTACGGCGAGCAGCAGCAACACCGACGGGACGGTGAGGACGAGCGCGAAAACCGCGGCCGCCTGGTCCGGATAATTTTCGACCAGCGAATACATCTGCGTCGGCATCGTGACGTATTTGGGCGAGCCCACCAGGTAGGTGCCCTGGGCCTCGTCGAAGCAGGCGAGGAAGGAGAGGATCACGGCCACGATGATTCCCGGCGCGGCCAGGCGCATCGTGATCTGGAAGAAGACCCGGATCGGCCCACCACCGGCGTCTCGCGCTGCCTCGATGAGGCTCGGGGAGACGGCGGCAAACGCGGCCGCCGGTATCCACGTCATCGTGACGACCGTGCCGAGCAGCTGAATGATGATCACACCGAGCGCGGTGGTCATCAGGTGCATGGCGTAGAACAGTGTCGCGATCGAGGTGAAGAGGCCCATCTTCGGGAAAGCGTTCGTGGCGAAAAGGCCGAGCAGGATCGTCTTGCGTCCCAAGAAGGTGCTCCGACCGAACGCGTACGCCGCCGGCAGGCAGATCACGCAGGAGGCGAGCGTGGCGACGAGGGCGAATTCGAACGAGAGCCGGAGCGAGTGCCCGAGCTGGGTCCCGCCGAGCACGGTGTGCCACCAGTGCATGGTCCACGTTTGCGGCAGCAACGACGGAGATTTCCAGCGCCGGGCGAACGCATCCAGCCCCATCCACACCATGGGCCCGAGAATGAAGACGAGCAACAAGATGGCCACGATGCCGACTGCGAGCTTGCCGACGGCGAGCCGGATCATTCCTGCGGTACCCCTGCGCGGAGCGGCGACGGACGGCGTACCCACGTTGGTCGAAGCGCTCATTCCAGCACCGCCGATGATCGCGCGGCGCGCGCATTGGCCCACACATAGAGTGCGCCGATTCCCCCGGCCAAAACAAAGAGCACCACCGCCATCACCTGAGCGTCCTGCGGCCGCTGGTACGACGCGTAGGTGGTCTGGAGCGTGACACCGAGCATGTTCGGTGCCGTCGGGCCGATCAGGTAGGGCACCGTGAACGAGCCCATCACGCCGACACCGGTGAAGGTCGCGACGATCACCGTGGGAATCGTTGTCATCGGTAACATGACCGACCAGACCGCACGGGCGAGGGAGGCACCGGAGTCCCGGGCGGCATCGATCAGGCCATTGGGGACACCGGCCAGGCCGGAGGAGATCAGGAGAACCGCAAAGGGCAGCGACACCCAGACCTGCCCGATCACGATGCCGGATGTGTGATAACTCCACTGCGGCAGTTGGACCCCGAGCTGGCGGCCCACGCTGACGATGAAGCCGGTGTTGAGGTAGAAATTCCGGATCGCGTAAGCGCCGATGACGACTGGAATGAAAAGCGGCACGATCGCGACGCCAGCGAGCAGCCGGCTGAAGAAACCGCCGGAGAGGCGGGCGTAGAGCGCGATTGCCCAGGCGAGCACGAGGGTGATCGCGACGGTCAGCACCGTGACCCACACCGTCACGACGAGGTCCGACTTGAACCGGGCGCTGGCGAGCACCGACCGGTACGCCGCCCAGGTCGGGACGCCGTTGTGGGCGCTGTGCACGGCCACCGAAAGCGAGGTGGCAATCGAATTCAGCCCGCCGGTGTATCCGATCGTGTAGGCGACGCCGATGACGATCGGAATTCCGACGAAGACCAGCACCAGCAGCGCAGGCGGCGAGGACATCGCGACCATCGACCATCGCATCCGTGCTCGCGGTGGCGTGCGCCGAGTCGGGCCGCCGCGGTCGGGAGCGGGACTGGCCCCGATCGCGGCGGCGGCGTCAGTGCCGGCGGTCACGCCGGCGAACGTGCAGCCAGGACGGATGGCACGGAACGCGCATCAGGGAACGACCGATGCCCATTTGTTCTGAAGGTCGGCGTCGAACTTCGACTCGAAGCCGGGCCGGAGCGCTTGCGTGTCGACGCCCTTCAGAATGCTCTGTGCATCGGTCGGGAGCTCACCGAGCGGGATCGCCGGGAATCCGGAGATCGTCTTGACGATCTCGGCCTGCTGATCGGGCTGCAGCACCCAATTGATGAATGTCGCCGCCGCCGCCGCATGCTTGGTGTTCTTGATGATTGAGATGTCGGCGGCGCCGCCGGTGAACGACGGATCGGAGATCTGCGTCACCTTGTAGCTCGAGTCGAGCAGACCCTGCTTCTGAGCCGCGAGGAATTGATCCGACCAGACCGGCGCCATCTGGATCTCGCCCTTGCCGAGGAGGTCGAGCACCGCCTGATTCCCCTTGGGGTAGACCTTCTGGTAGATGTCCGGTGTGAGGCCCTTGAGCACCTGCAAGCCAGGAGTCCAGCGCTTTTCGAGGGCCGGGGTGTATGCCGTCTGCATCGACTTGAGGGTGGCGGCCGGCAGCTTCGATGCGACGACGGTCTGGACGAAGGCGTCGCCCGATCCGCCACTGCTCGGATCGTTGTAGGTGAACGCGCCTTTGTTGTCCTTGATCCACGTGAGCAGGTCGGCCAGGGTTTTCGGAGGGTTGTCGATCTGGCTGGAATCGTACGCGAGAAGCACGGACGAGCCGCGGTACGGCGCGGTCATCGACTTGTACGCCGCGAGGGCCTGCTGGTTGACCTTCCCCAGTTGCGGGATCGTCGCCGGCGAGACCTTCTCGGTCAATCCGGCCTGGGCGGCCGGCGTCGAGAAGTCATCGGTCAGATCGACGCCGGGCGACTTGCCCTGCTTGAGCGCGGCGGCGACCTTCGCGACGCTCAGGTTGGCATTGGTGCTGTGGACGTCGAAGGTGAATGTCACTTTGACCTTCGGGCAGAACTTCTTGAACTCCGGCAGCAACGTTTTCTGCCACAGATCCTGGATATTGACATCGCCGCCGGACTGGAACGACAGTGGCCCGGACGCCGTGCAGGTGCCGGACTCCGCGGGAGCAGCCGCCGAGGACTTGCCGGTGGCGCCCGCCGGCGTGGTCGCAGCCGATGCGGCACTCGAGGCGGGCGACGAGGGCCCACCCGAGGCAGCGGAAGTGCCGGCCGCGGAGTTGGAACCTTGCGCGGGGGCGTCCTTGTTCGGCGAAGCGGTGCATCCGGCCCCTGCGATCAGGGCGACACCGGCTGCGATCGCGAATGCGCGTGGCGCTCTCATTGTGCAATCCATTCCTGCCGCGTTGGACCGGAGACACTTCCGGCCACAGCTTCGTGACAAATCAGGCCTGTCCGGCCGGGACGCTACCGCTCGCCGACGCCCGTGTGAAGGAGGCACCACCTATCGGCCCGACATAGTTCAGAGCGCGGCCATGACCCATTCTTCCAAGCACTCATCCTCGATGCGGCCGAGCTCACGGCTCGCCCCTCTCGAGCCGGGCGCCGGCCGTTCGTCGTACCCATAGCCCTCCCATCGGTGCACCGATGCTCGTACGCGCGCTGCCGCGCCGACGCGGCCGGATGCGACGCGACCGCGCGTGGGATGCTGACCGCGACGGTCAGGACCACGCATTGCAAAGGGGATAGCCATGCCTTCCGGCGCCAGCGAGTCCGGATCGGTGAGCACCGAGACGGTCTTCACCTGGGGGGCGCCGCCGCTGAAGTTCGGGCCGGGCGCGCTCGATGAGGTCGGATTCGACCTGGCCGGGTTGGGCGTCGAGCGGGTGTTGATCGTGACCGACAAGGGAGTGGCCTCGACGGGGGCTCCGGTGCGCGCGGCCGCCGCGGTCCGCGCCGCCGGCCTGTCCGCCGACGTGTACGACGAGGTCCACGTCGAGCCGACCGATGTGAGCTTCCAGGCCGCGGGCGAGCATGCCCGCGGCGGCCGCTGGGATTGCTTCCTCGCCGTCGGCGGGGGCTCCTCGATCGACACCGCCAAGGCGATGAACCTGCTGTCGACCAGCGGCGGTGAGCTGATGGACTACGTCAACAAGCCCGTCGGCAAGGGCCTCGCGCCGACCGCTCCGCTCAAAGCGCTGGTCGCCGTACCCACCACGGCCGGCACCGGCGCCGAGAGCACACCCGTCTGCATCATGGATGTGCTCGGTCTGAAGGTGAAGACGGGGATCAGCCACCCGAGGCTCCGGCCCAGTCTTGCGGTCGTCGACCCGACCCTGACCTACACGCTGCCGCCGGCGGTGACCGCGGCGACCGGGCTCGATGTGCTCTGCCACGCGCTCGAGTCGTACACCGCCCGCCCGTACACGGCGTACCGCAAGCACGCACCCGATACCCGCGTCGCCTACTGCGGCTCCAATCCCGTCTCGGACGTCTGGGCCGAGCGCGCGCTGGCCCTGATCGGCCGGTCCCTGCGCAGGGCGGTCCTGATCGGCACCGACCCGTCCGCGCGCGCGGACATGATGCTCGCGGCCACCTTCGCCGGCATGGGCTTCGGCAACGCCGGCGTGCATATCCCACACGCTTGCGCCTATCCGATCGCCGGCCGGGTGCGTGATTATCGCCCGCCGGGTTACCCGCAGGAGGAGGCGATCGTGCCGCACGGGCAGGCCGTGGCGGCGACCGCGCCCGCGGCGTTCCGCTTCACCTTCCCGACCGACCCGGAGCGGCACGTGCGGGCCGCTCGGCTGCTGGCGCCGGACGCGCCCCTGCTCGACGATCCGCGCGAGCAGCTGACGGCCGTCGTGACGGCATTGATGCGCGACATCGGCGCCCCGGCCGGTCTTGCCACCTTCGGGTATTCCGCCGCCGACATCCCCGACCTCGTCGAGGGAACGCGCAAACAGCAGCGCCTCCTCGCGGTGGCGCCGACCGCGGTCGACGCCGATGCGCTTGCCCGAATCTTCACCCAGTCCATGGCCAATTGGTGAGCCGGCTAGGTAACACCGCCATCTGCAGCAGGCAAGGAGGTACGCCGTGAGCGTCACGCTCGGGATGCCCGGGATCGGCGGTCCAACACAGCCCGCACCCGGCAGCAAGGTCGACCGTGCGGATCTCGACGAGGCCGCCCGGGTCGGCCTCGGCATCCGGCTCGAGGCGACGATGCGTGGCGACGTGGCCTTCGACGGCGGCACGCGAGCGGCCTACGCCTCGGACTCGTCGAATTACCGTCAGGTGCCGCTCGGCGTCGTCTTCCCGCGCGACACCGAGGACATGGTCACCGCGCTGGCCGCGTGCCGCGATTTCGGCGCGCCCGTGACGGCCCGGGGGGCCGGCACCGGGCTGGCCGGGCAGACCTGCAATGTCGCCGTCGTGATCGACACGAGCCGCCACCTGCGGGAGATCCTGCAAATCGATCCGGACCGGCGCATCGCCCGGGTTCAGCCCGGCGTCATCCTCGACGATCTGCGGGATGCGGCGGAAGAATTCGGCCTGACCTTCGGCCCCGATCCGGCGACGCACGCCTGGTGCACGATCGGCGGGATGATCGGCAACAACTCGTGCGGCGCCCACGGCCTGTACGCCGGAAAGACCGTCGACAACGTCGAATCGATGTCGGTACTGACCTATGAGGGCGACCGGTTCGAGGTCGGGCCGACCCACGACGACGACCTCGCGGCGATCATCGCCGCGGGCGGCCGGCGAGGCGCGATATACGAATCGATGGCTCGGATCCGGGACCAGCACCTGGCCAAGATCCGCGGCGGATTCCCCGACATCCCGCGCCGCGTTTCCGGCTACAACCTGGACGAGCTGCTTCCCGAGCACGGATTCGACGTCGCCCGGGCGCTGGTCGGATCGGAGGGCACCTGTGCCCTCGTCACCGAGGCGACGCTGCGCCTGGTCACCAGCCCCAAGCACCGCCGCCTTGTCGTACTCGGCTATCCCGACATCTTTCTCGCCGCCGACAACGTGCCGGCGCTGCTGGAATGCAAACCGCTCGGGCTCGAGTGCATCGACCAGGTGCTGGTCGACCAGACCCGTCGCGCCGGACTCAATCTCGATTACCTGCCGATGCTGCCCGACGGCGGCGGCTGGCTGCTGGCCGAGGTCGGCTCCGATGATCCGGCCGAGGCCGACGCCATGTCCGCAGAGCTGGCCGCGAGGGCGCCAGGGAATCCGGCCGTCAGACGGTACGACGACCCGCGCGACGCCGCGAAGGTCATGGCCATCCGCGAGTCCGGTCTCGGCGCCACCGCGAAGCCGCCGGGCGAAACCAATCACGAGGGCTGGGAAGACGCGGGCGTGCCGCCGGCCCGGCTGGGCGAGTATCTGCGCAGACTGGTCGGGCTCTGGGACGACTTCGGTTTCCGCGGCGCGCTCTACGGCCACGCCGGACAGGGCTGCATTCACACCCGAAACAACTTCGACCTGCACACGACGGAGGGGCTGGGTCAATTCCGGCGTTTCCTCGAGCGGGCGGCCGACCTGGTCGTCTCCGTCGGCGGGTCCATATCCGGCGAGCACGGCGACGGCCAGGCGCGCGGCGAGTTGCTGTCGCGGATGTACGACGCCGAGATGATCGAAGCCTTCCGCGCCTTCAAGACCGCGTGGGATCCGCACGACCGGATGAACCCGGGCAAGCTGGTCGACGCTTTCCCCCTCGACACCAACCTGCGCCACGGTCCCGACTACCACCCCGACCGGCCTGCGGTCTCGTTCGCCTATGCCGAGGATGCCGGCGACATGTCGGCGGCGGTCAGCCGCTGCGTCGGTGTCGGCCGGTGCCGCCGGTTCGACACCGGAGTGATGTGCCCGAGCTACCGGGCCACCCGTGACGAGCGGCACTCCACCCGCGGCCGGGCCAAGATGCTCGAGGAAATGTTCCGCGGTGAGGTCACCGAGAATTCGTGGCGGAATGAGGACGTCAAGGACGCGCTCGATCTCTGTCTGTCGTGCAAGGGTTGCAAGGTCGACTGCCCCACGCATGTGGACATGGCGACGTACAAGGCCGAATTCCTCAGTCACTATTACCGCAATCGCCCCCGGCCGCGCGCGGACTACGCGCTCGGTTTGTTGCCGTGGGTCTCGCGGCTGGCGACCGGCATGCCACGCACCGCCAATCTCATCACGAGAAGCGCGCTGGTACGCCGTGCCGCCGGCGTGACCACCTCCCGGCCCGCGCCGAAATTCGCCCGCCGTTCACTGCGCCGGCTGTCCGCGGGGCGCTCGGCGATCGCCCCGACCCGGCCGGCACCGACCGCAAGCGCGGATGTATCCCCGGCCCGCGTCGTGCTGTGGCCGGACTCCTTCACCGACGCCTTCTCTCCTGACGTCGGCCGCGCCGCCGTCGACGCGCTGACCTCGGCCGGTTTCGCGGTCGACGTACCGACGCAATGGGCGTGCTGCGGCCGGACTCTCTACGACTCGGGCATGCTCGATCGGGCCAAGAAATCCCTTAGCCGGCTCATGGACGTGCTGGAACCCTTCGGTGATGTGCCGATTGTCGTCGCAGAGCCGAGCTGCCTGGCCACCTTCCGGGACGAGCTGCCGAGCCTGCTGGCGTCGGATCCGCGGGCGGCCTCGGTGGCCGGCCGAGCGGTCGGAGTCGCGGAGGCCCTTACGGCCGCGGGAAGCTCCCTGCCCCGTCACCCGTCGGCCGGCGTACAGGCGGTCGTGCAGCCGCATTGCCAGGGCAGGTCCGTCGGCGCGACCAAGCACGACGCCGCCGTGCTCGCGGCCCTTGGTTTCGAGGTCAGCGTGCTCGACGCCGGCTGCTGCGGGCTGGCCGGATCCTTTGGTTTCAACGCCGAGCATGCCGACGTCTCACGGCAGATCGCGGAGCTGGGCGTGCTGCCCGCGCTGGCCGACGTACCGCCCGATGCCGTCGTCGTCGCGGACGGTTTCAGCTGCGCCACCCAGATCGAGCAGCTCGCCGGCCGGCCCACCAAGCATCTCGCCGAGCTCGTCGCCGAGGCGTTCGCGAGCGCCGCACCACCGGCGGGCTGAGCGGGCTCTTCCGGACCGGCTCGGAATACTGTGGCTCGATCCGTACGACCGGCTCAGCCGGCGTCGGTCCGCTCGCTCGCCAGGTGGGCTGACCACTTCTCCTCGATCCGGCCCCACCGCCACACGGCCAGAGCAGTTGCCCAGGACACGAAGAACAGTCCGAGGATCCCATAGCCCGCGTAGTCCAGCGGAATGCTCGCGATCGCCGAGATCGGACCCGTGGTGATCTTGGCCTGATCGGCGAGCACGCCAATCAGCTCGATCGTCCCGATGATCAGGGCCACAGCGACGGAAAGCGCGGTGATGGTGATGTTGTAGAAAACCTTCCGAACCGGCTTCATGAAGGCCCAGCCGTAGGCCGCGTTCATGAAGACTCCGTCGGTGGTATCCATCAGGCACATACCCGCAGCGAAGAGGATCGGCAGGACGAGGATCGCGTAGAAGGGCAGGTTGAAAGCGGCCGCCCCGCCCGCCAGGACCAGCAGGCCGACCTCGGTCGCGGTGTCGAAGCCGAGCCCGAACAGCACCCCGATCGGATAGATGTGCCAGGGTTTGCGTACGGACTTGGTCAGCCCACCCAGGAACCGGTTCATGAATCCGCGCTTGTTGAGCTGGTCCTCGAGCTCCCGCTCGTTGAAGACGCCCAGCCGCATCTGGCGGAACACCCGAACGATTCCGATGAGCACGAAAAGATTGAGGATCCCGAGGATCCACAGGAACGTCCCGGACACCGAGGCGCCGACGATGCCCGTGACCGAGTGCAAGCTGGAGGTGTCGTTCTCCACCTGACCGGCCAGCGCCTTCACCCCGACCGAGAGCAGGAAGGCCAGCAGGAAGACGATCGTGGAGTGGCCGAGGGAGAACCAGAAGCCGACCGAGAGCGGCTTGCGGGGCTCACCCGCCTCTCCGTTGTCGGCCAGCAATTTCCGCGTCGTGTTGTCGACCGCGGCGATGTGATCGGCGTCGAAGGCATGCCGTAACCCGAACGTGTAGGCGAGCACGCCGACGCCGACGTTGAAGACCGGGTGGCTGCCGCCGAGGTGATAGCTCTTGGGGACGACCAGCGCGAACAGCACTCCGATGCCGATGACGTGCAGCAACACGATGAATCCGAGCATGCCGGCAAGGGATCGGCGGTCCTGCCGGGTGAGCGTGCCGCGGAACCGGGCGAGTCGCGACTCCGAACGGTCCTGCGTTGACGCGCTCATCGTTGGCTCATCGTTCCGCCGCGCCGAGAAGTGACCCGATCAGCGGCCATGCCTGCCATGGGGAGTCCCTTCCTCGGGTCAGAACGGTTGACGGCGGAACAGGCAGACGGTAAACCCGGCGGGGTGGTTATTGCAACAACGTTGCAACAAGGACACGGCGTGGGACGCTGGTGACATGAAGCCCGCTGGCACGCGGTCAGCCGTCGACGACGTCGTCGTCGCGCTGGGCGCGAGCGGCCGGCGTGCCCGCGCGTTACTCCGCAGCCGCCGACTGCGGGCCACCGCCGGACGCGTCGCCGTCCTCGCCGCGCTGGATGACGCCGACCCTGGTCATCTCACCGCACGTCAACTCTTGGACCGGATCGCGCGGGCTCGGATCGATGTCGACCCCGCCAGCGTCTATCGCACCGTGGCGACGCTCGCCCGCCTCGGGTTGGTCCACGAGCTCGCCGCACCCGACCAGGCGACCAGCTACGGCGTGACCGAGCACGCCCATCACCACGCCGTGTGCCTCAACTGCGGCACCATCACCGAAATCCCCGCCACCGACCTTGCCGGCGCGTTGGCCCAGTCGCGGCAGGGCACGCGCTTTGCCTTGGGAGACACCGGCAGCATCACCCTCCACGGCCTGTGTCCGGACTGCCAGCGCCCGGCCGCACCCCTACGGCGACGTGCAGATCATCACCCTCACCAGTGACGGTCTGAGACCGCGGCGCACACACCGCCGATGGGCGCGGCTATGTCGTGAGGGCTCGGCGCAGGCGGGCCGGATCGATGCGGCCGTAGCCGTGCTCGACCCCGTCGATCAGCAGGACAGGGACGCGGTCGCCGTACTCGCCCCGCAGCTCCGGGTCGGTGTCGACGTCGGTCTCGGTGAAACCGAGCCCGAGCTCACCGGTCACCTTCGACACGACGGACCGGGCATCGTCGCACAGGTGGCAACCTTGCCTGCCGTACAAGGTGATCCGGCTCATGCGGTGGCCGTGCTGGGCGGCGCGTCGACGACGCGCATCTTGCCACCGGCGGCGATCGGCTCTACAGCGACGCGGGCGAGCACGATGGGATCCCCGTACGACGCCCGCAGCGTCTCGGCCGCGCGGCCCATCACCGTGACGATGGTCAGCGCCCGGAATGAATCCTCATAGACGAAGGTGCGGCCAGGACTGACGTCGCTGAAGCCGGACGTGAACGGCACCCGCATGCTCTTGCCGTTGTAGCGCAGCTCGACCTCGTCCCCGAAGCCGATGCCGCACGCCTCGAGGTCGGACCGCTGCAGGTTGAGGGCCAGATTGCCGAAGTGATCGGTCATCCGGACGCTGCAGTGCACGTGATCCCCATGGACGTAGGGCGTCGCCGGGCGAAGCTCGACCAGGGTCGCCGGATCGACCTTGACGCCGACGTCCTCGAACGGCGTACCAGCGGCCAGATGCGCCGCCACCGGGGCGAAGACATCGCGGCCACGGAAGCTCGATGCCGGAGTCGACGTCGTCCACAGGTCCGCGTTGGTCGCCTCACGCGCGGCCTCGACGCCGCCGGCCTCGGCCCACGCAAGCGATGCGAGACCGTTGTCCGGGGCGACGATCACCTGACCGTTGCCGCACCGGATCGCAACCGCGCGCGCTGGTTCGCGCCGGAACGGATCGACCAGCGCCAACACGATGCCCTGGGGCAGGTAGGGCAGGGTCTCGGCCAGGACGCGGGCGCCGACGTCGACATTCTGCGCGGAGATGTAGTGGCAGACGTCGATGACCCGCACGGTCGGCGCCGTCTTGGCGATCACGCCCTTGCAGACGCCGACCAGGTGGTCCTCGAGTCCGTAGTCGGAGACAAACGCGAGCCATCGCGGCGCCTCGCCGGCTCGAGCGCCGGAGGCTGGACTGCCCGCCACTGGACCTCCCAGGAGATGCGTTCCGTGTCGGCGTGCCGTCGGTCGCTATCTCACCTGTTGCGGCTCACTTGTTGCGGATTACTTCTTGTTTCGGCGCTGAACGCGCGTGCGCTTGAGCAGCTTGCGGTGCTTCTTCTTCGCCATCCGCTTACGGCGCTTCTTGATGACCGAACCCACGGCGTACTCCGACCTGTCGAGGAAACTCTGAGCCACTGAAACTCCGAGCCACTGAAACTCTGTGCCAGCCTACCCGCCGCGGTATGCCGGTCGGCCGATCGCCGGTTGCTATCTCTCGAACACGCTATCGGGCGTGATGCGTACCACGGTGCGTACGGCGTCCGCGCCGTCTGCGCCGTACGGCTCACCGGTGTACCGCCGCGACAGTTCCTGGATGAGTTCCGGCCCGCCGTCGTCGCTGAGCGTGGCCCTACCGCGCACCGCGACGTAGCGGGCCGTATCGCGCGGATCGATGACCAGCACGGACACGCCCGGATTGCGTTCGAGATTGCGAGCCTTCACCCGCCCACGGACCGTGGAGAAGACGAGGTCATCACCGTCGGTCTTGATCCAGACCACGGTCTGCTGCGGGCGGCCGTCCCGCCCGACCGTGGCCACGGTGGCAAACGCCTGGTCATCCATCAGTGCCTTCGCCTGCGCGCTCAGGGCAGCCGCCATGTCGCATTCCTTCGGTTGGTTGTCGGGATCTTTCGAGGCAACTCGCTTACGCGGTGGGGCATGCCCGCGTGCATCGGGTCAGGCCCGCTCGGCCGGCACGATCAGGGCGGTGGCAACCGCCGCGATGCCCTCACCCCGGCCGGTGAGACCGAGCCCGTCGGTCGTCGTCGCCGAGACGGAGACCGGAGCCCCCGCGGCCGCTGAGAGCGCCGCCTCGGCCTCGGCGCGGCGCGGCCCGATGCGGGGTCGGTTTCCGATCACCTGCACGGCGACGTTGCCGATGTCGTAGCCGGCCGCGCGCACCCGGCGTACCGCCTCGCGCAGCAGCACGGCTCCGGACGCCTCGGACCACTCGTCCCTGCCGGTGCCGAAAACGGATCCGAGATCGCCGATGCCGGCGGCGGAAAGCACGGCGTCGCAACAGGCGTGGGCCGCGACGTCGCCGTCGGAGTGGCCGCTGCACCCGTCCGCGTCGTCCCACTGCAGCCCGACCAACCAGCACGGGCGGCCCGGTTCGATGGGGTGTACGTCGGTACCGATGCCGACCCGGACCGCATTCATGCAGGCACAGCGACGGTCGGGATATCCAGCGACAGCAGCGCCGCGACGGGATCCTCGGCGGCACCGGGAACGGACGCGAGCGCGGTGAAGGTCGCGACGTCCACCACGTAGGGACCGACGACCTCGCGCAGCCGGTCGCGGTGCGCGACCGAGGTGATGTCACCGGCAGGACTGACGGATCTCACCGTGTCGACGACCCGTTGCGCGGTCACCGCCGAGGGCAGGTCGAGGCCGGCCAACACCGACGAAAGCGCCACCGGGCCCGAATCAAGAACGAGTACGCCGTCGACAGAGCGCGCGACACGAGCCGTGTCACCGTCGCGGACGAGGAGGGCGGGCTGCGCGGTCAGGAAGCGAGGATCTCGTCGAGGAGGACCTCCGCCTTGTCCTCATTGGTGCCCTCAGCGAGGGCCAGCTCGCTCACCAGGATCTGCCGGGCCCGCGAGAGCATGCGCTTCTCACCGGCGGACAGCCCACGCTCCTGATCGCGGCGCCACAGATCGCGGACCACCTCGGCGACCTTGTTGACGTCGCCGGAAGCAAGCTTCTCGAGGTTGGCCTTGTATCGACGCGACCAGTTCGTCGGCTCCTCGGTGTGCGGAGCCCGCAACACCTCGAAGACCTTGTCCAGCCCCTCTTGCCCGACCACATCCCGCACTCCCACGATCTCGGCGTTGGCCGCCGGAACCCGGACCGTCAGGTCGCCCTGGGCGACCTTGAGCACGAGATATAGTTTCTCCTCACCCTTGATGACGCGCGTTTCGATCGCTTCGATCAGAGCGGCGCCATGATGGGGATAGACGACCGTCTCACCGACGTTGAAGCTCATGTGTCAAAGGCCCCTTTCGCTCTGCTAAGGATAGCACGGGAAAGTGGCATCAGAATTCGTCGTCACTGGGTATAACTGCAGGTCAGAAGGCGAGTCAAGCCGCCAACCGGGTGGCGGCGGGCGGCGGTCACGGTGACGATCGGAGCCGCAAATCATCGCAAAGGCTGGCGCTCGGAGCGCTTTCGGCGCACCCTATCCGTGTGAGCTTCGAGGACCGTGGATCAGGCGCGGGCGAGGCCGGCGGCTCCCATGACCCCGCCGGTGAGGCGGACTGGACCTCGGGCGACCTCAGCCACTTCGTCATCCCCGACGACATCCGCGAGCTCGACAACGACGTACGTGCCTATCGCCGGGAACGGCGCACCGCGCGGCGGCGTCAGCACGTCTCCTTCATCTTCGGCGGACACCGCGGGTTCATGGTGCCGATGATGCTCATCCTCACCCTGATCATCGGCAGTTACAGCGCCGTCGTGCTGATCGCCGGTCAAGCCCCGCCGATCGGACACGGCGGCGAGCGGCTGGCCAGCCCGCAGATCGCGCCCGGACAGCGGGGCGGGTTGCTGCCGGCCCTCAACGTGGCCGACACCAGCGGCGCCGCCCAGAACCTGCGCACGTTCCGTCCGGCCGCCTTACTGCTCCTGCCGGGCAGTTGCACCTGCGACTCGCTGGTCCGCCGGGCCACGGCCGTCGCCACGCAGACCGGCACCAGTCTCTATCTGGTCTCGACCGCGATCCCCAACGTGGGCGTCGGTGTCGGGCCTGACCGCACGCATTGGCGCGTCGAGGGCACCGGACAGCTGCTGCCAGCGTACGGCGTCGCGAAGAAGCCGGTGCTGCTTGCCGTGAAAGCCAACGGCATCGTCGAGCAGATCTACCGGACGATGCCGCCGGATTCCGCGCTCCGACTCGAGCTCGGCCGGCTGATCTGACCCAGCCCGGGGTCCTCCAGGCGGCACCGACGCCGATGCTTTGCACGCTGGACCCGGCCGCTCGTGCCGTACCGACGGGAATAGGCTGACGCCGATCCGTTTCCGGAGGGAGAGCGCCCGTGCCCGCAGCAACATCAACGCCTCGATGGCGGTCCGGCGCGCGGGCATCCGACGACGTCGCGGTACGCCGTGCCGGCGCACCGCGACGTAGCGGCCGGCGCGCGATCGTCGCCGCCACCGCAGCGGCCGCATCCTTGGTCGCCGGGTGCGCTACGGGTCAGATCGCCGAGACCGCCGAGATCGTCCCTGCAGTCGCGGGCAGCAGCGGCACGATCGGGAACATCGCGCTGCGGGACGTCGGTGTGGCCCCGCCCCCGAAGCAGCATTACGCGCGCGGCGAGTCCGCCCGGCTCACCTTCACGGTGGTCAACTCCGGGACAGAGGCCGATACGCTCGTGCGAGTCAGTGCGGCGCTCGCCTCGTCGGTGACTGTCGGTGGCGGCTCGATCGCTTTGCCGCCCGGCGCCTCCGTCCGTGTCGGCTCGGGCGGTGCGGTGGTCACCCTCACCGGGCTGAGGAAGGAACTCCGTTCCGGCGAGAGCTTCGATATGACCTTCGCCTTCCGCGATGCCGGAGCGACAACCATCTCGGTGCCGGTCGACGCGCCGCTTTCACGGCGCTGACTCCGGCCGCCAAGGAGAGCGCCCGACCACCAACGGCGCGGTGCTGTCGGTAGCCGTCGCTAACGTCCCGGCCGTGAGCAGACAGTGAGCGCCAAGGGGCGCGAGCGCGCGGCCTACCACTGCACCGAGTGCGGGGCGACCGCGCCGCGCTGGATCGGCCGGTGCACCGAGTGCCACGCGTGGGGCACGGTGATCGAGGACGGCCGACCGGCCGCGGCCGCGTTGCGGGCGGGGCCGGTGAGCGGCACGGCCGTGCCCATCGCCCAGGTCGACGCGACGGCCGCGGCGGCGCGGCCGACCGGCATCGAGGAGCTCGATCGGGTCCTCGGCGGCGGCCTGGTCAAGGGCGCGGTGATCCTCCTCGCCGGAGAGCCGGGCGTCGGCAAGTCCACCCTGCTGCTCGACCTGGCGCATCGCTGGTCGGGCTCGATCCGTGGCGGGCGCACCCTCGTCGTGACCGGCGAGGAGTCGGCCGCTCAGGTGCGGCTTCGCGCGGAGCGCACCCGAAACCTCGCTGACGAGCTCTACCTCGCCGCCGAGACGGACCTTGCCGCGGTCGTCAGCCACGTCGATCAGGTCCGCCCCAACCTGCTGATCATCGACTCGGTGCAGACGATCGCCGCGAGCGATGTCGACGGCAGCGCCGGCGGCGTGACCCAGGTGCGGGCGGTCGCGGCCGCGCTGATCGCCCTGGCCAAGGCGCGCGGCATCGCGACGGTCCTGGTCGGGCACGTCACCAAGGACGGCAACGTGGCCGGGCCCCGGCTGCTGGAGCATCTCGTCGACGTCGTGCTCCAGTTCGACGGCGACCGGCACACCGCGCTGCGGATGATCCGCGCGAGCAAGAACCGCTACGGTCCGGCCGACGAGGTCGGCTGCTTCGAGCTGGTGGACAGCGGCATCGTCGGGCTCACCGACCCCTCCGGCCTCTTCCTCTCCCACCGCTCGACGCCGGTGCCGGGCACCTGCACGACCGTGGTGCTCGAGGGGCGCCGCCCGCTGGTCGCCGAGATCCAGGCCCTGGCCGTGAGGATGGAGGGTGGCGGGTCGCCGAGGCGGACCGTGACCGGACTTGATTCGGCCCGCTTCTCGATGCTCGCGGCCGTGGTCGGCCGGCACGGCGTGGGACCGGCGTTTCGCAGCGACCTCTACGGCGCGACCGTCGGCGGCGTACGCATCACGGAGACCGCCGCCGACCTCGCCGTCGCCATCTCGATCGCGTCGGCGGTCCGCGACAAGCCCGTCTCGACGACCTTGGTCGCCTTCGGCGAGGTGGGGCTGGCCGGAGACGTACGCCGCGTGAGCGGCATCGGGCGTCGGCTCGCGGAGGCGGCGCGCCTCGGGTTCGAGACCGCCATCGTGCCGGCCGGTCAGGGCGATGAGGCACCCCGCGGCATCACCGTCCATGAGGTCCGCGACGTCGTCACGATGCTGCGGCGACTCGGCATCGAGTCCGCCGAGGTCGCCGACCTGTCCAGCCGATCGGCCCGCCCGCCGCGGCCGCGGCTCGAGGCCATCGGCAGCGGACGCGCGCCGATCCGCTCCCGCCGCGGCCGGCCGGGCCACAGCGGCTGACGGCCGGTGGCCGCGGCACCCGCCGGAGCACCCCTAGACTGACCGCGTGGTTTCGGAGAACGCCGAGGATCTCCTGCGGCAGATGCTCGCCGTGCTCGCTCCGGGCACCGGATTGCGAGAGGGATTGGAGCGCATTCTTCGCGGCAGCACCGGCGCACTGATCGTCATGGGCTACGACAAATCGGTCGAGGCGCTCTGCACCGGCGGTTTCGCGCTCGACGTGGAATTCTCGGCCACGCGGGTGCGTGAGCTCGCGAAGATGGACGGCGCGGTCGTGCTCTCCTCGGACTACTCGCGGATCGTCCGGGCCGGTGTGCACCTGATGCCCGACCCATCCATCCCGACCGACGAGTCGGGCACGCGCCACCGCACTGCGGAGCGGACGGCACGGCAGACCGGTTTTCCGGTGATCTCCGTGAGTCAGTCGATGCGGATCATCAGCCTCTATGTCGATGCCCGCCGCTACGTGCTGGACAATTCGGCCGCCGTGCTCTCCCGTGCGCATCAGGCTCTCTCGACGCTGGAGCGCTACAAGCTGCGCCTCGACGAGGTCGCCGGAACGCTGTCCGCCCTCGAGATCGAGGACCTGGTGACGGTTCGCGACGCGATGGCCGTGAGCCAGCGGCTGGAGATGGTGCGTCGGATCGCCAATGAGATCCAGGGCTACGTCGTCGAGGTCGGCGTCGATGGCCGGTTGCTGTCGCTCCAGCTCGACGAGCTGATGGAAGGCGTCCTGACCGACAGTGCGCTCCTCGTCCGCGACTACCTGCCCGCGCGCGGCAACCGCGACGAGGAGACGGTCCTCGCCGAGCTCGCCGCGCTCGGATCGACCGACCTCGTGGACCTGTCCCAGATCGCCAGGGGGTTCGGCTACGCGCAGACACCCGAGGCGCTGGATGCCGCCGTGAGCCCGCGGGGATACCGGCTGCTGGCCAAGGTGCCCCGCCTGCCCGGTGCCGTGATCGAGCGGATCATCGAGCACTTCGCCGGGCTGCAGAGCCTGCTCGCCGCGTCGGTCGAGGACCTGCAGGACGTGGAAGGCGTCGGCGAGGCGCGAGCGCGCAGTGTCCGCGAGGGTCTGTCCCGGCTGGCCGAGTCGAGCATCCTCGAGCGTTACGTCTGAGCGCGTCCGGTCCGGCTTCGGCGAGAGTCAGCCGTTGACGATGACGACCTTCGAGCTGCCGGTCGAGGCGAGAGTGCCGATAGTCGCCTGGATCGGGTAGGTCCCGGCACCGACGACGAGGCGGCCGATCGAGCAGCCGGGAATCGAGGTCTCGCCGATCCAGGTGGTCTGCGCGGTCGCGGCCTGGTTCGGCCGGAGAGTCTTGACGTTTGAGCCGACGCCCTTCTGGCAATCGTTGCTTCCCCACAGCCGGTTGCTGCCCGAGTAGACCAGGATTTCCTGCTTGCCGAGGCCGACATCGCGCGAGCACGTGGTCTTGGACGTGTTGGTGACGGTGAGGTCGAAGACGATCTGCTTTCCCACGTGGTACGACGGCGCGGCGGTCTTGACGGTCAGCTGCAGGTCGGAGTCCGAGCAGGTCGGGACGGCCGGCTTCTTGGCCGCGCTGCTGGAGGTCTTGGTCGGCGAGGGCTTTTGCCGCGACTTGGTATTCGGCGCCGCCGAGCTCTTCTTCGACGACGGCTTCCCGGAGCTGGGGGTATTGGCGACCTTGATCGGGACCGAACCGGGCGCCGACATCGGGGTGTGCTCGCCGATCACCGGGGACGGCGATCCACCGGTCGGCGAGGTCGGCGCCGCCGAGGATTTCGGCGCGACCGAGCTCGGTTTCGCCGAGCCGCTCGGCGTCGATCCCGACGGCCGCGGCGACACGGTAGAACTCGAACCCGTGGACGTTGCCGTGTGCTTGTCGTTCCCGCCGCCGGGTCCCACGAGCAGGCCGACCACGATCGCCGCTACCACGGCAAAGACCAGCAGCACGATGACTCGCCGCCGCCAGTAGATATTCCTCGGCAGCTGCCCGACCGGGTGCAGCATGCCTCGACCGTAGCGGCCCTTCGCACCGGCAGCGAGCAAGCGCGGGCGAGTCGTGGTATGCGACGATCGTGAGGTGCCGACCGACCTCTCCGCGGCCGCGATCGCCTGGTACGACGGCCATGCCCGCGACCTGCCGTGGCGCCACCCGGGCGCCGGAGCGTGGGCGGTGCTGGTCAGCGAGATCATGCTGCAACAGACGCCGGTGGCCCGGGTCCTACCCGCCTACGACGCCTGGCTGGCCCGGTGGCCGGACGCCGAGTCGCTCGCCAAGGACAGCGCCGGAGAGGCCGTACGCATGTGGGGCCGCCTCGGATACCCGCGGCGGGCGCTGCGACTGCATGCCTGCGCGACCGCCATTGTCGAACGCTACGGCGGCGCCGTACCGCGCGATGTCGACGCGCTGCTCGACCTGCCCGGCGTCGGCGAATACACGGCCCGCGCGATCGCCGCGTTCGCCTACCGGCAGCGCCAGCCCGTCGTCGACACCAATGTGCGGCGATTGCTCGCCCGCGCCGTCGACGGCGCCGGCCAGCCGGGCCTGGCCGCGACGGCCAGCGACCGGGAACTGGCCGAATCCCTGCTCCCCGCCGATCCGGAATCGGCGGCCCGGGCATCGGTCGCCTTCATGGAGCTCGGCGCACTGATCTGCACCGCGCGCTCTCCCGGTTGCCTCCGCTGCCCGCTGCGCGGAGCCTGCCGCTGGCACCGCGCGGGATGTCCGGAGCACACCGGGCCGCGCCGGCGCCCGCAGCGGTACGCCGGCACCGACCGCCAGGTCCGTGGCCTGCTGCTGGCCGTGATCCGCGAGAGCGACCGGCCGGTGCCGATGAGCCGGCTGGACGCAGTGTGGCCGGACCGGACGCAGCGGCTCCGCGCTCTTGACGGGCTGGTCGCCGACGGCCTGGCCGCACCCGCCGGAGAATCGGAATACGGGCTGCCGGGCACCTGACCGGCGGCCCGCCGCGGGCCGGTGAGACGCGATCCGCGACGGAGCGTAACCCCCCGAAATCGTCACGGATCTGAGACATGCCCACCGGTCAGCACGCTTGTGCGTCCCACCTGCCGTGTCACACTGCAACGATCCAGACCGGACGAGGCACCGCGCGGCTCGCGTCCACGCGAGATGCGGACGGGTTCGCGGGGGCCATCGGGGGCCGGTTCTCGTGGGGGAGATGAGTGATCGCGTGATGAGCTCGAATCGCGTCGGCAACGTGACGTTGCGTCGCAACGGCTGGATCGTCGCTGCCCCGGTCCTCGTGGCGGCGCTTGTCGCCGGGTGCAGTGCCGCTTCCCAGGCGCAGACCAACAGCCATCCGAGCAGCACGCCGGCGAACGCAACCGCCGGGACAAGTCCCGCGAGGACGAGCGACGGCGTACCGACCACGGCAGCGTCCGCCACCGACCCGACGCTGTCCACCTCACCGCCGCCGCCAACGACACCGACCAAGACGACACCGGTTAAAACGACACCGGTTAAAACAACACCGGTTAAAACGACACCGGTTAAAACGACACCGGCCAAGACGACACCGCCGCCCAAACGGGCGACGATCATGACCGACCCGCGCAACGGGGCCAGCGACGTCAACCCGATGCACACGATCTCCCTGCGTGCGGCCGGAGGCACCATCACGTCGATCGCGCTGACCAACCCTTCGGGCAAGCGGGTCACCGGCACGATGTCGGCCCAGCACACGAAGTGGACGGCATCGGAGCCGCTCGGTTACGACAAGACCTACACCTGGTCTGGCATCACCATCTCGTCGGACCGTGGCGTCCGGTCCACGATCACCGGGCATTTCGCCACCGTGGCGCCGGCCGACACGGTCGGCGCGGAGTTCTTCAACGAGCAGTCGGTCAAGGACGAGGGCATTGTCGGCATCGGCACCCCGATCGTGCTGCAGATCTACGGCACCGTCGCCTCCGCCTACCGCGCCGACGTCGAGAAGCACCTCCGGGTCGTCAGCTATCCGCCGCAGCAGGGCTCCTGGGCATGGGAGGGCACCAACGACCACGGCGATGTCCTTCACTATCGGACCAAGCACTACTGGAAGCCCGGCACCAGGATCACCATCAACGCCCAGCTGTACGGCGTCCCCTACGACGGCAACGGCGCCTACGGCGCGGAATCGCTGTCCTGGCATCTGAAGATCGGCCGGGAGCAGACGACCTACGGCAACATCGCGACCCACCGCATCAGAGTGACCCAGCACAGCAAGGCGCTTGCCAACTTCCCCACCAGCTTCGGGATGGATTCCGTGCCGGCCCGCCGTACGCCCGTAGGCAACTACGTCACGATGGGCAAGTACCTCAAGTATGAGATGAGGAGCCAGCGGTGGCACTACGACGAGTGGGTGCCGTGGGCGACCCGCATCTCCAACAACGGCGTCTTCCTGCACGGCATGCCGTCGACCGTGGACGTCCAAGGCATTAAGAACGTGAGCCACGGTTGCGCCAACCTCAGCCCGGAAGCGGCGCATTGGTTCTACGACCACTCGCTGTGGGGCGATCCGGTCATCATCTCCAACCCCAAGGCCGACTCGCACTGGCCGCCCAACGGGCCCGAGCAGGGTGACATCTGGGACTGGACGCTGAGCTGGACGCACTGGCAGGCGCTCTCCGCGCGGCACTGACGCGGGCCCAGCAACGCTCGGGACCGTAGCCGGCGGCCGCGTCCGCCGCCGGATCACCTCGGTGATCGGACGGGGTCGGTCTACCCGGCAAGATGGAGGCCGTGGCGACGCTGGTGCTGGTGCTCCTGCTGGCGGTCGGATCGGTGCTCGCAAGCGCCGCCGCGAAGGTCAGCAAGGTCCCGGCCCCCCTGCTGCTGGTCGCGGGGGGCATCATCGTGGCGCTCGTCCCGGGTGTGCCTCGGGTGCACGTCGCACCGGAGGTCGTGCTTTTCGTCCTGCTGCCGCCGCTGCTGTACGCCGCCGCGCTGGACTCGTCGCTGATCGCGATCCGGACCAACGCGCGCTCGATCGGGAGCCTCGCGGTCGGGCTGGTGCTCGTGACGGCGTGCGGGGTGTCCGTCGTCGCCAACCCGGTCGTTCCCGGAATCGGCTTCGCCGCCGCGGTCGCACTGGGCGCGATCGTGGCGCCGCCGGATGCCGTCGCTGCGAGTGCGGTCGCCCGGCGTACCGGCCTGCCGCGCCGGCTGGTCACCGTGCTCGAGGGCGAGAGCCTCTTCAACGACGCGACCTCACTGGTGTTGCTCCGCGTCGCGGTCGGCGCCGTGGCCGCGGGATCGATCTCGGCCGTGCATGCGGTCGGCGACTTCGTGATCGCCAGCGTCGGCGGCGCGGCGATCGGAGCGGTCGTCGGCTTCGCGCTGTCGTGGCTGCGCCGCCACGGCGTACCGGCTCTGGTCAACACCGCGTTCTCGTTGGTCGCGCCGTTCGCCGTCTACCTGATCGGCGAGCAGGCTCACACGTCGGGCGTCATCGCCGTCGTCATCACCGGGCTGATCATGGCCCACCACGCACCGGTCGACGCCGACCCGGCGACCCGCCTCACCGACGGTGCGATCTGGTCGACAATGCAGTTCCTGCTCGAAGGGGCGGTCTTCGCCCTGATCGGACTGCACTGCCGCACATCGCGCGGTCGCTCACCACGCCGGCCGGCACGGTCGCGATCTGCTGTCTGAGCGTGCTGGCGGTCGTGCTGCTGATCCGTCCGGTGTGGATCTTCCTTCTCACGCGGGTCGTGCGCCTGCTGCCGTGGACCGGCAGCGGCCCGATCCCGACCGGCGCGCTCGTGGTCCTCTCCTGGGCCGGCATGCGCGGCGTCGTCTCGCTCGCCGCCGCGCAGTCGCTGCCGGAGGACTTCCCCCGGCGCGATCTCGTCCTCTTCGTCACCGCCGTGGTGATCGTCGGCACGCTGGGCGCTCAGGGCATGAGCCTGCCCTGGGTGATCCGGCGAGCCGGCATCACGCC
>JBBSHJ010000044.1:0-25242 GCA_038253135.1 Mycobacteriales bacterium
CGACGACCGTCGCCGTGCTCGAGCCGACGCCCTCGAGCTCGGTCAGCGTGTTGGCCTTGTCGCGGTCCCGGATCTCCGTGCCGCTCAGGCCTTCCAGCGCGTGCGCCGCGGCTCGGTAGGCGCGCGGCTGGTAGGTGCCCTTCTGCGCCCGCTCGAGCAGCCACGCGATCCGTCGCAGGTCGGCAACCGGGTCTCTCATGACGCCGCCGCGGGAAAGAGTGCGTCGGCGGTGCTCATGCCGCCTCGGCGGGAAAGAGTGCGTCGGCGGTGCTCATGCCGCCTCCGCGGGAAAGAGTGCGTCGGCGGTGCTCATGCCGCCTCCGCGGGAAAGAGTGCGTCGGCGGTGCTCATGCCGCCTCCGCGGGAAAGAGTGCGTCGGCGGTGCTCATGCGCCCACCATGCCATCCGGGGGGCGCGGATCAGCCCGGTTGCAGTCCCGGCGAGCCGACTTCGACGACGTACGAGCGCGACGCGGCGATGTCCGCGCCGCGTTTCGTGACGTACGGAACGGTCCGGAAATCCGCGCGCAGCCGGTCCGCGGCCGCGGTGATCAAGACGTAGCCGCGGCGGTCCTCGATGTAGTGGATCCAGGGGTTCTCCGCAAGGACCGTCGCGCCGCCGGACGGGACGGTCGAGCCGTCGCCGCCCGAGGTGATCGACGTGGCCACGAGCTCGACGCCGACAGTCGCCGAATCCGGATCGTCGAAATCGGCCTTGATGTCGTTGGCGAAATGCGCGTGCACGTCGCCAGTGAGGACGACGGCATTGCGTTGCCCGGCCGAGACCCAGCCGTCCCGGATCCGATTGCGGTCCGCGACGTAGCCGTCCCAGCCGTCGGTGGCCAACGTGGTCACCGATCCGGCGCTGATGTCACGCTGGCTGAAAAAGTCGCCCTGCGGGATGAGCTGCCAGGTGGCAGACGAGCTCTGGAAACCGTCCAGCAGCCACGCGTCCTGAGCCATGCCGGCCATCGTGCGGCCGGCGTCGTACCGCTCGGAGCACGCCGTCGTCGCGTACCACCAGGTCCTGCCGCCGTCATTGCACGCCTGCGAGTCGCGATACTGCCTGGTGTCCATGACGTGGAACGTCGCGAGGTCACCCCACTGGAATCGCCGGTAGAGCTGGATATCCGGCCCGTTCGGAATGCTGCTCGCGCGCAGCGGCATGAATTCGTAATACGCCTGTGCGGCGGCCGCGCGCCGGGCTAGGAAGGCGTCCGACGTCACCCCGGTCCGGTCGTAGATCCCCGCCCAGTTGTCCTGCACCTCGTGGTCGTCCCAGGTCACGATCCATGGCGCCACGGCGTGCAGCTCTCGCGTCTCCGGTTCGTTCCGGTAGAGCGCGTAGCGGCGTCGATAGTCGGCCAGCGTCAGGCAGGTCCCACCCGGGTGCACGCGGACGCGTCCGGGGACTCCCGCGCCCTCGTAGATGTAGTCCCCGAGCTCGAAGACGACATCCGGCCGCTCGACGGCGGCGTGGTGGTACGCCGTGAAATAGCCGCCCTCGTAGTGCGAGCAGGACAGCGAGATCGCGCGCAGCTCGGGCGCCGTACCGGCGGCCGGCAGGGTGACGGTCCGGCCCGTCTCGGACAAGTGCGGACCGGTCCTGAACCGGTAGAAGTACTCGCGGTACGGCGCCAGGCCGCCGACCTCGACGTGCACCGAGTGGCCCCAAGCGGGATCGGCGAGAGCGACCCCGCGGCGTAGGTCGCGCGTCATCGCCGCGTCGGCGGCGATCTGCCACTCGACCAGGATCCGGCGGTTGGGCATTCCCCCGGCGCCGTCCTCCGCGAGCGGGTCGACCGCGAGCCGGGTCCACAACACGACCCCGGACGCGGTCGGGTCGCCAGAGGCGACGCCCAGGCGGAACGGATCGGGAACGCCGCGCGCGGGCGCGGCCGCCGCAGCGGTAGCCGAAATCGCGGCCGCGGCGCCGCCGAGGGTCACACCGATGAAGGTGCGGCGGGTCAGTGCCCGGCGCCGCGCGGCGTTGGCGCCGCGATCCGGCGGGGACGATGCGGATCGGACCTGTGTTGTCGATTTCCGAGTCATCGGTTTCCGGCATGCCGGCCAGCGTGCCAGCGGGACGTGCCACTGGCAATGATTTTCAATCAGATGGCACTAATGCTTCGCCATTGCCATAGTGGAGTTGACGCCGGCGCCCGGTTGCGCGCTCCCGCGGCAGCTGCTCGATGCGCTGCAGGGCCGCGGCCGAGGCGTCGTAGGTCCGGACGGCGACGGCGGCGCACACGCAGTCGGCGACGAGGATGCCGGTGCTGCGGCTGCGCAGCGCGCCGGCCCGGAACGACGACGCGGTGTCGACCGTCAGCAGGACCAGATCCGCGAGGCCGGCGAGCCGGGAGCGGCCGTTGCCGGTGATCGCCACGGTGGTCGCGCCGTACGCTGCCGCGACCTCGACGACATCACAACCGTCACCGGTGCGGCCGCCGGCCGAGACCACGACCACGACGTCGCCCGGCCGGCTCTGCGCGGCGGCCATCCGCGCCGTGTGGGCGTTGGCGTATGCCGTGGCCGCGATGCCGAGACTGTCAAGTTTCGTCTGCAGGTACTGCGCCACGAGCCCGCTCGTCCCGGCGCCGAAGGTCCGCACCCGGGGCGCGGCCACGATCCGTTCGACCACGGTGGCGACCACGCCGGCATGGAGCCGCTCGGCCGTGTCCTCGATGTCACGGGCACCCGCTCCCGCGATCTTGGCGATGATCGCGGCGACGCCGTCGTCCGGATGCACGTCACCGGTGAGCCGCGCCCGCGCCGGCTCGAGGCGGGACGCCGCGGCGGCCAACCGCAACCGCATCTGGGGATAGCCGTCCAGGCCGATCGCGCGGCAGAACCGCGTGACGGTGGAGGCGGAGACGCCGGCCCGCGCGGCGAGCTCGGTGATCTCCAAGCCTGCGGCCGCAGCCGGATCGGCGAGCAGCGTCGCCCCGATCGCCGCCTGCGCCGGCGGCCGGCCGGCGACGGCGGCGCGCAGATCGGCCAGGAACGACGCTTCGGGTGGACGGGACACGGCGTGGCTCAGCTCTCGGCGGCGGCGCGGGCGATGTTGCGCTGCATCCCGCCGAAGACGACGCCGTGAAACGGCTTGACCGCCCACCAGTAGGCGTGACCGGCAAGCCCGCGCGGGTGGAAGATCGCGCGCTGGTGGTACGACGCGTGCTCGGCATCGGGGCCGTCCTGGACCCGCATCTCGAGCCAGGCGAGGCCCGGCACGCGCATCTCGGCCCGCAGGCGGAGCAGGTGATCGCGCTCGATCTCCTCGACCCGCCAGAAATCAACGGTCTCGCCCACCAGGAGGTGCTGGGGGTCGCGCCGACCGCGGCGCAGGCCGACGCCCCCGGCGAGCCGGTCGAGCCACCCGCGCGCCGCCCATGCCAGCGGCCAGGAGTACCAGCCGTGCTCACCGCCGATACCCTCGATCACCCGCCAGAGCGTCGGGCAGTCGGCGTCGACGGCGGTGCTGCGGTCGTCGACGTAGAGGGAGCCGCCGGCCCAGTCGGGATCGGTCGGCAGCGGGTCCGACGGCGCTCCCGGCCACGCGGCGTTCGACCAGCGGGTGAGCACCTTGGCCTCGCGGATGCGCAGCAGCGCCAGCCGAAGCGCCTCGTCGTACCCGATCCGGCCGCCCGGCGGATCGGGGATCAGTGCACGGATGCCGTCCTCGGTGCAGATGACTTCGTACCGCAGCGACTCCACCAGCGGCCGCGCGATGGCGCTCGGGACCGGCGTGACGAGGCCGACCCACCGGCTGGACAGCGTCGGCGACAGGACCGGCACGCGGACGATGAGCCGGCGGCGCAAGCCGGCCACAGCGGCGTACCGCTGCATCATCTCGGCGTAGGTGAGCACGTCTGGCCCGCCGATGTCGAAGGTGCGGTTCAGCCCGTCCGGGAGGGCCGCCGAGTCGGCGAGATAGCGGATCACGTCGCGGACGGCGATCGGCTGGATCCGGGTGCCGACCCATTTCGGCGTGACCATGACCGGAAGTCGCTCGGTCACGTAGCGCAGCATCTCAAAGGACGCCGACCCCGATCCGATGACGACGGCGGCCCGCAGGACGACGGCATCGACCGGGCAGTCGAGCAGGATGCGGCCGACCTCGGCGCGCGAGCGCAGGTGCGGCGAGTCGGCGTGCGCGGGGCCGAGCCCGCCCAGGTAGACGATCCGCCGGACGCCGGCGGCCTCTGCGGCGGAGGCGAATGCGGTCGCCGAGCGCCGGTCCGTCTCCTCGAACGCGCCGCCCGAGGAGATCGCGTGCACGAGGTAGTAGGCGACATCGACGCCGGCCATGGCGACGGTGAGGCTGTCCTCGTCGGTGACATCGCCCTTGACGACCTCCACGTCGTCGCTCCAGGGCACATCGCGCAACCGCTCGGGCCGGCGGGCCACGCAGCGCACGTCGTACCCGCGTTCGAGCAAGGCCGGGACGAGTCGGCCACCCAGATATCCGGTCGCCCCGGTGACGAGTAGGCGCATCGGTCCACCGTGTCATACCGCGGCCGGGCCGTGGCACTCTCGCGGGCGTGAAGCGGCAACCGCTCGTGGCCACCCTGGCCCGGCTCGAGCGCCCCACCGGCGCCCCGCGCGACCCGGAGCGGCCCGCGGATGGACGAGGCACCGGCCATGGTTCCGGGGCGTGCCGCCGGATCAGCGATCGTGGATCATGCTGGTGGCGCGGGCAGGCGTCGCCGGCTTCGTGCACCGGCTGCAGCATCGGGCACGGTTGGCGCGAGGCCGCCGACGCCTGCGTGGCCGTCGGCCCGGCACCGGCGGGACCGGCGGAAACGGTGATCGACGCGACGCGCCAGCTGGTGCGCGGCGCTCCGGTGCGGCTGCCGGCCGGCGTGCACGGCCGCCGGCCGATCGTCGTACTCGGCAAAGCCGGCCGATCCGCCACCGCGGCGCTCCGGTGCGGCTGCCGGCCCACCCGGACCGGTGCCGGTGCCCACCGAGGGACTGCTGCGGTGGCTTGGCGCTCGGTCGGGACGCCGAGACGCCGGCCGTCGAGCTGGCCGGGTCGGCGTCACGGTCGGGGGTCTAACGCTTGCGGACCGACGGGCCCGACGTCGTCCTCAAGGTGACCGCTGCCGGTGCGGAGCAGCGCAATGCGCGGCGTGAGCTCGCGTTCTACCGGACGCTGGCCGGCCGGGTTCCCGTCAGGACACCTCGGCTGCTCGAGCATGCCGACACCGACGAGCTGACCGCCATCGTGCTGTCCGCGCACGCACCGGCCCGACCGGCCAAAGAGTGGACTCGAGCACGGTGGCTCGAGACCGCGCGGCAGCTGGCGTCGCTGCATACGATGCCCGTGCCGGACGGGGATCCGTGGGTGACCCGTCCCTGGGTCCGCGGGGTGCTGGAACGGCCGCGCACCAAGGTCGCGGAGGACTACTGGTCCGCGGTCGCCGCCGACGGCCTGCGTGGCGTGATCGACGCTTCCGGCGCGCTTGCCCGCGCCGTCGACGCCGTGCCGGCCTGCTTCACCCACGGTGACTGTCACGTCGACAACCTGCTGCGTGACGGCGATCAGATCGTGTGGACCGACTGGCAGGTCACGGGCGTCGGCTGCCCGGCCGGTGATCTGGCCTTTCTCTGGGGACGCGCGAATTCGGACGGCGCCGACCCGCCCTACGACACTATGGTGCGTGAATACTCGGCGCACCGCGATGTCGATCCCGTGGCCCTGCACAGTGCACTGGTCGCGACCGAGCTCGGCACCCTGCTCTACGGCTGGCCCGATTACGCCGGCTGGCACACGCAGGACGAGCGGGACCGCGTGACCCGGCGATTCCGGCAGCTCGCGAGCGATTGGCAACGGGTCTCTTGATGAGGTACGACGCGGTCTTCTTCGATCTTTACGAAACCCTCGTCACCGAATTCGATCCGCACTGGGCACCCCAACCGAGCATCGCAACGCGGCTCGGCATTCCCGAGGAGACGTTCAATGCGGTGTGGACCGGCTCTCAGCGGATGACGTCGGAAATCACCTTTCGGGACGTGCTGGTGTCTGCTTGCGTAGCGGCGGGCGTGAGCGTCGATTCCGAGCACATGCGGACCATCGAACAGGTGGAAGCCGAGCGAGTTGCCGCCAAGGCCCGTCCGCTCCTGCGGGTCGCCGAAACCGGCCATGCCAAACCAGAACCCGAGATCTACCTGATCGCCTGCCACCGGCTGGGTGTGTCACCCGGTAGAGCCGCATTCGTCGGTGACGGCGGAAGCGGTGAGTTTCACGGTGCCGGTCGTGCCGGGCTCACGCCGTACGCGGCCCGCTGGTTCACTGACCGGTGGCCGCGATGGCGACGTACCCGCGACAATCCGCTTGAGTCTGTGCTCGAGATCCGCTCGCCCGTCGACCTCGTACCCACCCTGACCGCCTAGAATCACCGTCCATGCCCATCCCGCTGGTCGTGCTTATGAGCGGAGGTGCTGTCGCCGGCCGGTGGTTGCGGCGGCGGGTCCGGTTGGGTGCACGTGTGTGGCTCGTGCAGGCGGATCGGCTCGCCCGCGCCGGCGGTGGGGCCGGCACGGCCGGCGGGTGCGCCGCGCAGGTCCGAAAGGGACACGGTGAGCAGCAGATTCGGGCGGGCGCCGCCGTGCGCGGGGAGGTTGGCGTGGGTGATGGCCTGGCGGGCGAGCTCGATCAGGGCGTCGCCGGTGCGCTGCGCGGTGCCGCGGGTGTCCTTGACCCTGTTGGCGGCGGGCCGGGTTGGGCCAGTCCGTCCAGCGCGGTGCGCAGGATCATCGCGGCTTCGGCGCTGAAGTAGCACCGTCCGGTGATCGATCCGTCCTCCTCGATCCGGTAGCCCAAGGTGTTGCGCCGCGGGCTCGGGTCGATCGGGGTCAGGAACTGCTCGCGGAGCTGGCGGCAGCGTCGGCGCAGCCCGGCCCCGTCCAGATCCAGGATCTCGTGGCGCATTGCCTCCTCGGCCCTCCCCGCGCGGCGGTGGGGAGCTGATCGAGGGTGCGCACGATCAGCGCGGTGTCGGCGGCGCTGGTCTGTCCGTGCCGCAGCAACTCGGCCAGGTGCGGGTAGTCGGCACAACCGGTGTCGGGATCGGGCTGGGTCGCGGTCGCGACCCGGACCAGATCGCGGGGCGGCCCGCACCGGACGCCGGGTGTGCTCGGCCAGCAGCAAGGCCAGGCTCCGGTTCCCACCCGCCCGGGCCAGTCCAGCAACCGGCCGGCGTCGATACCCTCGTGCAGCAGGTCAAGGAAGGCGGGTCGTGCGGTCATGATCTCAAGCTAAACCAGACCACCGACAATCCCCGCCCGCCGCATTCGGACATGTCGGCCAGACCGAACAAACCATTACCTAGCCGGCTAGTAATCACACCCGATAGGGGCGAACATCAAGACGTGAGCGATCGCTCGAACTTCACTCAGATGGAGGCATCGCTATACCGACACCGCGATACGGCTTCCCCCACCTCCGAGGATGCTGAAGTCACCAAGCCGCTCCCGGTCGAGGCTGGCGCCTGCGCCGGGGCTCTCCGGACCCCAAGATCCGGGGACCTCCGACGGCCCCCA
This sequence comes from Mycobacteriales bacterium, assembly GCA_038253135.1. GTDB lineage: Bacteria > Actinomycetota > Actinomycetes > Mycobacteriales > QHCD01 > JBBSHJ01. The sequence goes on from JBBSHJ010000044.1 coordinate 7,545, forward strand.
CCGGGCACTGAGTTCATCCACAGCCCGACGACGCCGCCCGACCAAACGCTTTTCGCACCGCGTCGACCCCTACCGTCGGCCAACATCATGGTGCCCCGCACCGAAGAACCGGCACGCCCCGGAGCTCACCGCGCCAGCTGATCGACCGCGGCCGAAAAAAGCCACGGCGCCCGCGCCGCGGCAGGCACGATCCGCCTGTGTAGCAGGGGATTATGTCGCGCAGCGAGTAGCGCGGTCGTCGCCAACCGGGAGCGCCGCGTTGCCCGGACCCATGCGGTCTCGTAATCTTCCAGCCGATCCCGCACGAGGCACTCGATCAGGGCCGCAGCAGCCGAGAACGAGACGCCGAGACCCTCGCCGGTCAACGCGTCGACGTACCCGGCCGCGTCTCCGACCAGAACAACCCGCCCGGCGACGCGCCGCCGCGCGGTCTGTGTCAGCGGGCCGGCGCCGCGGGTCCCCGATGCGCAGGGCGCCGCCGCCAGGCGCTCCGTCAGCATGGGAAAGTCCCGCAATTGAGCCTCGAAACCGGATCGCCGGGACGACAGGATTGCGACCCCGACCAGATCCGCCGAAACCGGCGTCACATACGCCTCCGCATCGGCCGCCCACGAGACCTCGACGAAGTCGTCCCATGGCGGCACGGCGAAATGACGGCGCAATCCCCACCGTCGCGGCCCCCGCGCCGGCAGGGACAATCCCAACGAATCCCGCAGCCCCGAGTGCAGTCCATCGGCCGCGACGACGTACCGCGCCCGCAGGCCAGCCACCGTCACGGCGTCGGCCGATTGTTCGATGCCATCCACCTCCCGCGCGATCAATTCGATCCCGCGGGCGGAGACGGCCCGTCGCAATGCGGCGACGAGCGCCGTACGACGTACTCCGCGGCCGGCGCCGGAGCGAAACGCCGCCCGCGCGACGGTTTCGCCTTGTCGGTAGACGATTCCACCGATTGCAGCGCCCTCGGGGTCCACCGCCAACGACTGCAGGGACCGCAGGGTGCCGGGCATCAATCCCTCGCCACACGCCTTGTCGACCACGTCCGGTCGCCGCTCGCAGATCGCCACCGACAATCCGACGTCCGCGGCACCGATCGCCACGGCCATTCCGGCCGGGCCGCCGCCCACCACGATGACATCAAGCATCTGCGACCGGCAATGCCGCATTCTCGACCCGGATCCGTACGGTGAGCAGTACGGCATTCAAGGCGGAAAAGACCAACGCCGTCACCCACGCGGAATGCACCAGCGGCAACGCAAATCCTTCGACCACGACGGCCACGTAATTCGGATGCGAGAGATGGGCGTACGGCCCAACGGTCACCCGCGACAGGGCGGGCACGACGACCACGCGAGTATTCCACCGCGGCCCGAGCGTCCTTATGCACCACCAGCGCAGCGCCTGGGAGATCACGACCAGCGCCAGCATCGGCCACCCAAGGGCGGGAATGAACGACCGATCACCGAGCCACACCTCGAGCAGGCATCCGACCAGGAGCCCTGTGTGCAACGCGACCATCACCGGATAGTGCGAAAAGCCCGTCTCGACGCCGTCGCGGGCACGGCTCCATTGCAAATTCCGGTTGGACACCACGAGTTCGACCAGCCGCTCGAGCGCAACCAGCACCACCAGGACGGTGTAGATCACCACCGGAGCAATACCAGCTCGGAACAGAATCCGGGCCCCATCGCCATCAACACCCCCGCGTCGCCGGTCAGCGCCGGTCGCTGTTTCAACGTGTCGGCGAAAACATGCAGGACCGATGACGACGAGAGATTTCCGACCTCGTGCAGGGAGTCCCAGGTCAATTGAACGTCGGACCGGCTGAGGCCGAGCGCGTCCTGCACCGCGAGGATCACCTTCGGACCACCTGGGTGGCAGATCCACCGAGCGACATCGGACTGAGCGATTCCCGCGCCCGCCAGCACCGCACCGACATCGTCGGCGAGATGGCGCCGCACCAGCTCCGGCACCTCCGCGCCGAGCACGACCTTCAGCCCCGAAGCGCCGACGTCCCAGCCCATCGCCCGCTCCGTGTTGGGGTAAAGGTGGCTGGCGGTCGCGATAACCCGCGGCCCGCTCTCGGCCAGGTCGTGCCGATCGCCGACCGCCACCACCGCCGCGGCGCCGTCACCGAAAAGGCCCGAGGCCACCATGTTCGCCGCACTCGAATCGTTGCGCTGCACGGTCAGCGAGCACAGCTCGGTGGAGACGAGGACGCCGACGCCGTGCGGCGAGCCGCGCAGGAGATCGTGCAGCCGGGCGACACCGGCCGCGCCCGCCACGCAGCCGAGGCCGACCAGTGGCAACCTCTTCACGTCCGGTCGCAGACCGATGCCCGCCGCGATCCGCGCGTCGAGGGACGGCACGGCGAGACCGGTGACCGTCGTGGAGACGATGACGTCCACGTCGCCGACCCGGAGGCCGGCCGCTTCCAGCGCCTCGATGATCGCCTGCGCGCCGAGCTCGACGGCGTGGACGATGAACGCATCGTTGGCGGCACCGAAACTGTCCAGCGCGGCGTACCCGTCGATCGGGACCGCCAGGTGGCGCGACCCGACTCCGCAATTCGCATGCAACCGCCGCATCACGCCGGCGGCCCGCGGTGTCAACCCGCAGAGCTCGGCGAACGCCTCGGTGAGTTGCTCCTGCGGATACCGATGCGGAGGGAGTACGCCGCGAACGGCGGCGATCGTGGTCACCACCCACACGGTACGGATCGGCGCCGTACCGTGCCGGTATGAGCGCGCGTCGACCGTCACTCGGGCGCGGGCTCGCCCTGTCGTCTCACCCGGTGCCGACGGTCGCCGTCAGCGCCATCGCCGTCCTGCTCGGCGCGGCCGTCGGCCTGCCCCCCGGCCGGATCGCGCTGCTCGGTGCGGCGATCCTCGCCGGCCAGCTCTCGATCGGCTGGAGCAACGACCGGCTCGACGCGGCCAGGGATGGCGCGGCCGGGCGGCCCGACAAGCCGGCCGCCGCCGGCGCCGTACCGCTGCGCGCAGTCACCGCCGCCGCCGCGGGCGCCCTCGGCGCCGCCGTCGTCCTGTCCGCGCTGCTCGGCCGGCCGGCCGCGATCGCCCTCCTGACGCTCGTTGCCGCAGGCTGGGCCTACAACCTGGGCCTCAAATCGACGATCTGGTCGGGGCTCACCTACGCCGTCGGGTTCGGGGCGCTCCCGTGTGCGGCGTACCTCGCGCGGGCCGGCCACCCCGGCCCGCCCTGGTGGGCGCCGGTCACCGGTGCCCTGCTCGGACTCGCCGCGCACCTCGCCAATGCGCTGCCCGACCTCGCGGCCGACGCGGCCACCGGCGTCCGCGGTCTGCCACACCGCCTCGGCCCCCGCCGCTGCGCGCTCGTGCTCGCCGCGACCCTGCTGGCCGCCTCGGTCGTCCTCGCGGCCAACGCGGCCGGCGCCGCCATCGCGGTCGCCGCCGTCGGCCTCGCCGGCGCGGCCGCGGCGGTCACCGCTGCGGCGTGGCGCCCGGCCAGCCCCTGGGCGTTCCGGCTGACCGCGCTCACCGCGCTTCTCGACGTGACGGCCCTGCTGGTACTCGCCTCCCGCTGACTCCGGAGGGCGACACCAGGAACACGCCCGGACAACTTCGTGCGCGCCCACATCGCCGGTACGGCGCCCGCTCGCACTATCGTCGAGGCGTGCTCGCCCTACTCGCCCCCGGACAGGGATCACAGTCGCCCGGCATGCTCGCGCCATGGCTCGAGCTCCCGGGGGCCCATGACCGCCTCGCCCGGATGTCGACCATCACCGGCCTCGAACTGGAACGTCTCGGCACGACCGCGGGCCCGGACGACATCAAGGACACCGCCGTCACCCAGCCGCTGATCGTGGCCGCCGGGCTGCTGGCGCTGGCCGAGCTGACCCTCGACTGCGGCGCCGTGGCCGCCGGCCACAGCATCGGCGAGATCACCGCTGCCGCTGCCGCCGGGGTGCTCACCGCCGAGACCGCTATCGCCCTCGCCGCCGTCCGTGGCCGCGAGATGGCGGCGGCCTGCGCGATCACGCCCACCGGAATGTCCGCCGTCCTCGGCGGCGACGCCGACGACGTGCTCGACCGGCTCGAGGCTCTCGGCCTGTCACCGGCCAACCGCAACGCGGCCGGGCAGGTCGTCGCCGCAGGCCCGCTCGACGCGCTGGAGAAGCTCGCCGCCGATCCGCCCGCGGGCGCGCGCGTCCGCAGCCTTCCGGTGGCGGGCGCCTTCCACACCGATTACATGACGCCGGCGCGGGACGCATTCGAGACCGTCGCCGCGGCCGTCACCGCCGCCGACCCCGGGCCGCTGCTGATCTCCAACGCCGACGGCGCCGCGGTCCAGACCGGCCCCGAGCTGATCCGCCGCCTGGTCTCGCAGGTGACCTCGTCGGTCCGCTGGGACCTCTGCCAGGACACCCTCGCCGCGCTCGGCGTGACGGCGATCATCGAGCTGCCCCCGGCCGGCACGCTGATCGGCCTCGCCAAGCGGCACCCGGTGCTGAAGAACGTCGAGCTGCTGGCCCTCAAGACTCCCGATGACCTCGCGGCCGCCGGCGCGCTCCTGGAGCAGGCGACACCGGGCCGCGACCAGGGCCACACCGCCGACTGGCGCATCGTCGTGTCGCCGGTCAACGGCACGTTCCACCCGGCCGGTCACGCCGAGGGCGACCATCTCACCGCCGGCACCGCGCTCGGCGTCGTCGAGGCCCGCCGCGACGAGCAGCGGGTGTCCGCGTCGTACGAAGGCGTCCTTGGTGAATGGATCGCCGTCGAAGGCGACCTCGTCGCCGCCGGTCAACCACTGGCCCTGCTCCACCCGGGAGGACCCGCGTGATCGCGTCATGAGACATAGCCCCACTCGACCGGCCGGCGCCCGCATCCTCGCTGTCGGCGACTACCGACCCGCCAAGGTGCTCACCAACGATGACCTCGCGTCGATGGTCGACACCAGCGACGAGTGGATCCAGTCCCGCGTCGGCGTGCGGACCCGGCACATCGCGGCCGACGACGAGACCGTCATCGACATGGCCGTGGCCGCCGGCGGCAAGGCGCTGGCCGCCAGCGGGCTCGAAGCCGACGACATCGACCTGGTCATCGTCGCGACCTGGACCGCACGCGAGACACTCCCGAGCGCCGCGCCCACGGTTGCCAGCCGGCTCGGGATCGCCGCTCCCGGAGCCTTCGATCTCAACGCCGCCTGCGCCGGCTTCTGCTACGCGCTCAGCACCGCCGCCGACGCGGTGCGTGGCGGCTCCGCCCGCAACGTCCTGGTGATCGCGTCGGAGAAGATGTCGGCCTGGGTCGACTGGACCGACCGCTCGACCTGCGTGATCTTCGGCGACGGCGCCGGCGCGGTCGTCGTCGGACCGTCCGACAACGAGGGCGACATCGGGCCGGTCGTCTGGGGCAGCGAGGGCGCGATGGCGAGCGTGATCACCCTCACCGACGAGCGCAAGCTGACCCAGGACGGGCAGGCCGTCTACCGCTGGACGATGGGCATGGGCGAGGTCGCCCGGCAGGCCTGCGAGCGGGCCGGGATCAAGACCACCGACCTCGACGCCGTCGTCGCCCACCAGGCCAACCTGCGCATCATCGACGCGATCGTGCGACGGCTCGAGGTCCCCCACGCGATCGTCGCCACGGACGTGATCGAGACCGGCAACACCTCCGCGGCCTCCGTGCCCCTCGCGCTGGCGCGACTCGTCGAGCAGGGCGAGCTGCCCAGCGGCGCCACCACGTTGCTGATCGCCTTCGGCGGCGGGCTGAGCTGGGCCGCGCAGGTCGTGACCGCACCCTAGCGCCACCCCAGACAGCTCGCCCGGCCGCACCCGGCGAGCCGACTACCCCGCACAACACCAACCGAAAGGAAAACCGACAGTGGCAACGACCGAAGAGATTCGCACCGGACTCGCCGAGATCCTGGAGGAGGTCGCCGGTGTGGAGCCCGCGAACGTCACGCCGGAGAAATCGTTCGTCGACGATCTCGACGTCGACTCGCTTTCCATGGTCGAGGTCGCGATGGCCGCCGAGGAGAAATTCGGCGCACGGATCCCTGACGACGAGCTGTCCAACCTCAAGACGGTGGGCGACGCGATCTCGTACATCGACGCGCACCAGTCCTGACCAACCGCGGGAGCACCCCCATGCCACACGCCGACGAGGTCGTCGTCACCGGTCTCGGCGCCACCACACCCCTCGGTGGCGACACGGCCTCGACCTGGACCGGCCTGCTGGCCGGCCGATCGGGCGTCGTACCGATGACCGAGGAGTGGGCCCAGCAGATGGACACGCGCATCGTCGCTCGCCTCGCGGTCGAACCCACCGAGGTGATCGAACGGGTCAAGGCGCGCCGGCTCGACCGGTGCCAGCAGGTCGCCGTCGTGGCGGCCCGGGAGGCATGGAGCGATGCCGGCTTCGGCCCGGTCGAGGAGTCCGGGGTCGATCCCGAGCGCCTCGCCGTCGTGATCGGCACCGGAATCGGGGGCGCGCTCACCATGCTCGGGCAGGACGACCTGCTCGAGCAGCGCGGGCCGAGCAAGGTCTCACCGCTCACCGTTCCGATGCTGATGCCCAACGGCCCGGCCGCAGCCGTCGGCCTGGAGCTCAAGGCGCGCGGCGGCGTACACACACCGGTCAGCGCCTGCGCGTCCGGCGCGGAGGCGATCGGTTATGCGCTCGAGGTGCTGCGGTCCGGCCGGGCGGACGTCGTCGTCACCGGCGGGGCCGAGGCCTGCATCCACCCGCTGCCGATGGCGGGCTTCGGGCAGGCCCGCACCATGTCGACCAACAACGCCGACCCCGAGGGCGCGTCGCGCCCGTTCGACAAGGCCCGGGACGGCTTCGTCCTCGGTGAGGGTGCCGGCATCGTGGTGCTGGAGCGCGCGTCGAGCGCGCGGGCCCGCGGCGCCAAGGTGTACGCCGTGCTGGCCGGGGTCGGCATGACGTCGGACGGCTACCACATCACCGCGCCCGAGCCCGGGGGCCGCGATCAGGCCCGCGCGATGCGCCTCGCCGTCGAGGACAGCGGGCTCACGCCGGCGGACATCGGCCACGTCAACGCGCACGCCACGTCGACCCCGGTCGGCGACATGATCGAGATCCGGGCCATCGGCGCGGCGCTGGGCGGGCACCCGATCGTGACCGCCACCAAGTCGATGACCGGCCACCTGCTCGGCGCGGCCGGAGCGGTCGAGTCGATCGTGACGGTCCTCGCCATCCACGACGGCCTCATCCCGGCCACCCGCAACCTGGACAACCCGGACGACGGCCTGGATGTCGACGTCGTCCGCGCCGAGCCGCGCAAGGTCCGGCTGACCGCGGCACTGAACGACTCGTTCGGGTTCGGCGGGCACAACGTCTCCCTCGTCTTCCGGGCGGCCTGAGCGGTGCGCAGCGACCAAGAAGGCGTCGTACGCCGTGATGCGGCAACGCGAGCCCGGACCCAAGCTCAATCCGCAGAAGATCGGTGGCGCCTACACGTCAGCCCGGTTGACGACATTGGCCGGCCGATCCACCGTACCGGCGCCGTCCTCGTCGGCGTCGTTCGGCGAGCATCAGGCGCTCAGCGAATGGCGACCAGATCCACGACGAAGACCAGCGTCTCGTTGGGCTTGATCGCGTTGCCCGCTCCCCGGGATCCGTAGCCGAGGGCGGGCGGGATCGTGATCCGGCGGCGGCCGCCCACGCGCATGCCGGCAACTCCCTGATCCCATCCGGCGATGACCTGCCCGGCGCCGAGGCCGAACGGCAGCGTCGCGTCGCGATCCCACGACGCGTCGAACTGGTTGCCGTCGGACCAGGCCACGCCGACGTAGTGCGTCTCGACGGTCGTGCCCACGACGGCCTCCGCCCCGGAGCCGACCGTGAGGTCCTCGGTGAGGAGCTCGGTCGGCGGCGGCCCGGCGGGAATGGAGACGTGCGGCTTGCCGCTTGCGTTCGGGTCTGGGTTGGTGCTGTCGGCAGTCATGGTCGTCCACCCTACGGGCAGCACCGCACCGGCCGCCTCGCACGCCGGTGTCACACCACCTTGCTTGGCGATAGGTAACGATATATCGTTACCTGGAGACTGTTCAACTAAGGAAGGCGCCTATGAGCATGGGCATGCACGGCGCGGGCCGCGGCTTCGCCTCTGACCGCTCCGTCACCGAGCAGCAGCTGGCGCGCGGGACCTTCCGCCGCGTGGTTCGGTTCGCCCAGCCGTTCCGGCGGCTGCTGCTGTGGTTCCTGATCACGGTGATCGTCGATTCGGCCCTCGTCGTCGCGACGCCGCTGCTGCTGCAGCGGGTCATCGACCGCGGCGTCATCCCGGGCGACGTCCGGGTCGTCGTCGAGACCGCATTCCTGGTGGCGCTGGTCGCACTTGCCGATGCGGTGCTGAGCATGGTGGAGACGTGGCTGTCCTCCCGCGTCGGCGAGGGCATGATCTACCGGCTGCGCGGGCAGGTCTTCGCGCACGTGCAGCGGATGCCGCTGGCGTTCTTCACGCGAACCCAGACCGGTTCGCTGGTCTCCCGGCTGAACAGCGACGTCATCGGCGCCCAACAGACCTTCACCTCCACCCTCGGCGGGATCGTCTCGAGTGTCGTGAGCCTCATCGCCGTGTTGATCACGATGTTCACCTTGTCCTGGCCGATCACGCTGATCGCCCTCGTGATCCTGCCGGTCTTCCTCTTCCCGGCCCGGCATGTCGGCAAGAGACTGTCCGCGATCTCGCGCGAGGCGATGCAGCTCAACGCCGGCATGAGCCAGACCATGACCGAGCGGTTCAATGTCGCCGGCGCTCTCCTGGTCAAGGTGTTCGGCCGGTTGCCGGAGGAGTCGGCCGCGTTCGACGCCAGCGCGGCCAAGGTGCGCGATATCGGCGTACGACGCTCGCTCTACGGCCGGGTGCTCTTCACGGTGCTGACCCTCGTGGCCGCCATCGCGACGGCCGTGGTCTACGGCGTCGGCGGCGTCTTCGCGATCCACGGCGAGCTGAAGATCGGTGCCCTGGTCGCGATGGCCTCGCTGCTGAGCCGGCTTTACGGACCGCTCACCCAGCTCTCCAACGTGCAGGTCACGGTGATGACCGCCCTCGTCAGTTTCGACCGGGTCTTCGAGGTGCTTGACCTCGAGCCAATGATCGGCGATGCGCCCGGGGCGAGCGCGCTGCCGGCCGGAAGCGACACGATCAGCTTCGAGCACGTGCGCTTCCGCTACCCGTCCGCGGCCGAGGTCTCGCTCGCCTCGCTGGAGTCGGTCGCCAAGCTCGACACGCAGGCCGGCGTCGAGGTGCTGCGCGATGTCGATTTCACCGTGCGGCCGGGCGAGATGGTCGCCCTTGTGGGGCCCTCCGGCGCCGGCAAGACGACGATCACCCACCTCGTCAGCCGGTTCTACGACCCCACCGAGGGCGTGGTGCGCATCGGCGGGCACGACCTGCGCACCGTCACCCAGGAGTCGCTGCACGAGGTCGTCGGCGTCGTGACCCAGGACCCGCACATGTTCCACGACACGATCCGTGCCAACCTGCTGCTGGCCAAGCCCGACGCATCCGACGCCGAGGTGCGCGAGGCGGTGCGCGCGGCGTACATCGCCGACCTTGTCGAGAGCCTCCCTGACGGCCTCGACACCGTCGTCGGTGATCGTGGCTATCGCCTGTCCGGCGGGGAGAAACAGCGCCTCGCCATCGCCCGACTGCTGCTCAAGTCGCCGGCGATCGTCGTGCTCGACGAGGCCACCGCCCACCTCGACTCCGAGAGCGAGGCCGCCGTGCAGCGCGCCCTCGCCGTCGCGCTCTCGGGTCGGACGTCGCTGGTGATCGCGCACCGGCTCGCCACGATCCGTGACGCCGACACGATCCTCGTCGTCGACGACGGCCGCATCGTCGCGTCTGGTCCACACAACCAGCTGCTCGCCGAGGGCGGGCTCTACGCCGATCTCTACCGCACCCAGTTCGCCGATCAGGGCTCGGACAGGCGGGCCGTCAGCACGCCCGCGAGCTGACCCGCGAGTCGTGCACCACGGCGATCCGCGGCGTAGCCCCGTTGGTGCCGACGACGGTGTAGAGCATCGACCAGCGGGCGCAGCGCAGGCCGCGCGGGCCGAGCCGTGGATCCTGCCGGCTGACGAAGGAGATCGTCGCGAGCACACGGTCCCCGTCCCGCGCGACGTCGAGCAACCAGATCTGCGAGTCGCGGGTCGAGCGCAACTTGTGCCACGCGGCGTCGTTGCGCCCGGCGCTGGGCACCAGCGCGGCGTCCCACATGGCGCGGTCTCGGGTGTTGATCGCCGTGAAGTAGTCCGACAGGACCCCGGCCACCTCCGCGGTCTCCGGCCGGTGCACGAGCGCGGCCGCGATGTTGACCGGGCCGATGCGGCGCGACCCGCGCGGCTGGCTGAAGTCCCCGGTCGAGTCCACCGAGCGCGGGGTGCGGGCGGCGGTCGCGGGATCACCGGTGGGCCCGGACGACGTGCGCGTCGCGGCGCTGCGAGCCAGCCCGGGCGGCGGTACGACGCTGGGCGGCCACCCGGTCGCCGACGTGTCCCGTGGATAGCCGGCGCGCAGGTCGGTCGACGTGGCGGTCGGCGGCGCGGACCGGTCCGTGTGCCCCTGTCCGAGGGCGACATAGCCGCCGAGGCCGGCAACGACCACGACCAGCCCGAGCACGCCGGCATGCCGGGCCGCCGGCCGCCAGCGCGGCGACGTGCGCCGGATCGGCCGCTCCGGCGATCGGCGTCCGGCCGACTCCGGCGGCCGCGGCGGTGCCGTCGCCAGGTCGGGCAAGTGCTCGCCGGCACCCAGGCCGCAGGCCGGGCACGAGGTCGCGTCGGCATCGTACGCCGTGCCGCATCCGGTGCATGTCCGGTTCATGACGCGGTGCTCGCGCGGCCGATGAGCGCCACGAGGATGCCGGCCAGCGCGGCCACGACGAGAGTCATCGGCCACGCCGTCGCGATCGTGGCCGACTCGCTGACTGCGCCGCGGTAAACGCGGCGGAAGTCGATGTGGCAGGCGAGTTGGGCGAGCGCCGCCGCGCCGGTGAAGACGACGGCGTACGCCGCCACCGACCGCGCCAGCGCGGCGCCGGAATGTCGAGCGAGGTGCACGACCACACCGCCGATTATGACCACGAGCGCCGTGCCGAGGGGCAAGAAGATCGACAGCGGTCGGCGGTCGACCGCCTCCGGCAGCAGCCAGGTCCGTGCCTCGGCGAAACCGAAGGCGTGGCCCGCGATGTGCAAGGGCGCGCCCGCGCCGACCAGCACCGCGTCGAAGCCCGCCGCCGGCCCGAGGAGCGCTCCGAGCAAGGCCTTCGCGGCACCGGACGCATGGTGGTTGCTGACCAGCGTGTCGACGATGCCCAGCCGGCCGAATGCGCCGACGAGGGCGGCCGCGAGCATGCCCAGCAGCGCGACCGCGGATCCGACCACGCCGGCCGCCCGGAGCGCCGGACCGAACGGTCCGCGGCGTACGGCGGGAAGCCGGGGCACGTGAGCCGCGAGCGCCGCGGCGATGCCGACCGTGGCCGCGCCGACGGGAGTCACCACTCGACCGGGATGCACGCCGGCGTCGACGGCCGCATAGTCCGCGGCGAACGCGAGCACCAGCCCGGCCGCGGCGAGGACCGCCGCGACGATCAGCGCGCTCCCGGCGATGACCCGGACCGTCACCCGGTCCGCGGGGATCATCCGGCGCAGCACGAGGCCGATCGCGAGCATGGTCACGAGCGTCAGCGGCAGCGGGATGACGTCAAGCCGGAACCGCTCCGACCCCACCGCGGACAGGCCCTGGGGCGGTCCGATCAGGCCGCCGTCGTTGAGCATCGAGACCCGCCCGGCTCCCGGGCCGACGACCTGCAGCCCGCCGCCCAGCGCGGCCGCGGCGAGCCAGAGCGGGAGCCGGATCCGCAGCGCCGTGCTCGGCTCGGTGGGCAGCGCCGCGCCGAGCGCGACGCCAGTAAGGAGAGACACGACGAGAAGTACGACGATGCCCGCACAGCCGGCACAGGCCGCGCCGATCGCGGCCCTGGCTCGTCGATGCATCGCTACACCGTAGTCGGGTGCGCGATCAGCCGACCTCGTGTAGCCACGTCACCGGCGCGCCCTCACCGGCGTACCGGTAAGCCTCGAGGTCGGTGTCCCAGTCCGAGCCCAGCAGCCGGTCGATCTGGTGCACGAACTCCTCGGCCGTGGCGCACTGGGCCCGGAGCGCGCGCAACTGCAGCTCACCGACGACGAGATCTCCGTTGGCGCTCACCATGGCGCGGTGCGCGCCGCGTCCGGGCACGTACTGCAGCCGCTCGCCGTCGCCCTCCGCGCTGGCGTCCTCGGTGACCTCGAACCGGAGCATCGGCCATTGCCGGAGCGCGGCGGCGAGGCGCGCTCCGGTGCCCGGCGCGCCACCCCAGCAGCACTCCGTGCGCAGCGAGCCGGGCGAGGCCGGCTGCGCGATCCAGTCGAGGCTGACCCGTGTGCCGAGCACGCCGGCCAGCGCCCACTCGACGTGCGGGCACACCGCCGGCGGGCACGAGTGGACGTAAAGCACTCCGCGAGTAGCCACGGCACCTCCATCGGACGAGAGACGTCTTCCCCAACGCACTCGCCCGGCGGCGCCCGCGCTTCGCGGTCTGACCGGAGCAATCAGGGCAATTGTGACCGATGTGACCGGTGTTGCGCCAGTCCCGGCGCCGGCGCTCGTTCTCAGCGGGCCCTCAGGTCTCAGCGCGGCCACAGCAGGCGCCCAGCAGGCCCTGGCCTCGATGGACGAATCGGATCGAAGGAGTCACCTGGTGAACGGGTCATCTACACGCAGACGGCACATCCTCATCGTCGGCGGCGGGTACGTCGGCATGTACACGGCGTACCGGCTGGAGCGAAAGCTGCGGCCGCACGAAGCCACCATCACCGTCGTCGACCCCAACCCGTGCATGACCTACCAGCCGTTCCTGGCGGAGGCCGCGGCCGGGTCGATCGACGCGCGGCACGTCGTGATCCCGCTGCGCACCGTGCTCAAGCGCGCCCGGGTGGTCACCGCCGAGGTGACGTCGATCGACCACGACCGGCGGGCGGCGAAGCTGATCCCGGTCGAGGGCCAGGCCACCGAGATGCGCTACGACATCCTGGTGATGGCGGTCGGGTCGGTGGCCCGGACGGCGCCGGTGCCCGGGCTGGCCGAGCAAGCGGTCGGGTTCCACACCGTCGGCGAGGCTATCCACCTGCGCAATCACGTCCTGTCGCGGCTGGACGTGGCCGCATCGACGGACGACCTCGAGCGGCGGCGCCGCGCGCTGACCTTCCTCTTCGTCGGCGGCGGCTACGCCGGGGTCGAGGCGTGTGCCGAGCTGGAGGACATGACCCGCTACGCGATGCGCTACTACCCCGAGCTCTCCCCCGCCGACATGCACTGGGTGCTGGTGGATCGCGCCGCCCGCATCCTGCCCGAGGTGTCGCTGACGATGTCGGCGTACGCCGCCCGTCAGCTGGCCGAGCGCAATCTCGACCTTCGGCTGCACACCTTCGTCGAGTCGGTCGCCGGTGGCGTTGCGGTGCTCTCGGACGGGACGCATTTCGAGACCGACGCCGTTGTCTGGACGGCAGGGGTCGCCCCGCACCCGCTCCTGGTCCGCACCGACCTGCCTCTGGATGGCAACGGCCGGCTGGCCTGCCACTCCGACCTGCGGGTGATCGGTGCCGACAATGCTTACAGCGCAGGCGATTGCGCGTCAGTCCCCGACCTGTCCAGTTCGGCCGAGGCAGGCGCCTGCTGCGCGCCGACGGCGCAGCACGCCGTGCGCCAGGCCAGGACGCTGGCGCGCAACATCACCGCGTCGCTGCGCTCGGGAGAGCTCAAGGCGTACCGGCACGCCGATGCGGGATCGGTCGGCAGCCTCGGCCTGCACAAGGGGGTCGCGGAGGTCTACGGCGTCCGCATGCGCGGGATCCTGGCGTGGTTCCTGCACCGCACCTATCACGTCTCCCGGGTCCCGACCTTCAACCGCAAGGTGCGCATCGTCGCCGACTGGACGCTGGCCCTCGTCTTCCGGCGCGAGGTGGTCTCCCTCGGCCGGCCGCAGCAGCCGGGCCGGCAATGGGAGCTGCTCGCCGGTCAGCTAAGGATGGTCCCCCACGACGCGCCCGCAGGCGCCCGAGCGCCGGCTCACGAACGGCCCAGATAGGAGCCGGCGGCGTCTTGGCCGGCACCGACGTCGCCGCAGTGCGGCGGACGGATGACCCTCGATCGCCCTGCGGGAGCAGCCGCAAAGGACGGCGCCCGGTCGCCGTGATCGCGGCCACGGCGGTCAGCAGGCGCCCGCCGCGGGCCGGTCATCACGCCTCGCCGACGGCGCCCGCCAATGCGGCGATGCCTCTGGTCACCGAGTCGGTCGCCTCGGGGTAGCCCACCTCCAACGGGTGCGAGGTCAACATGACGACGATGCTGTCCTTGTGCTTGCCGACGATGCCCGTGGTGTTGACCACCCGGCGACCGTTCGACGTACCCCACCCCTGCTTGATCCACCAGGTCGCGTGCCGCAGGCCGTCCGGAATGCCGAAATACTGGTCGAACCCGTCGGCCGCGGTCTCCTTCGCGCCGCCCGTGCCGACGAGGATCGGCGTGCGCACGTACGACGGCGCCTCATCGAGGATGTAGCGCCAGATCCGCGCCACGTCGATCGCGTCGATGCGCGTCCAACCCCAGAATTCGGGACTGGCGGGCGGCGACAGGCTCGGCAGGTTGATCAGCGACTTGGTGCTGATGATGATGTCGCCCGCGCCGTGGTCGGCCCACAGCATGCTGGCGATGCTGTCGTCGGACACAGCCAGCATGTGCTCGACGCGTTCTGTGGTGTCCGCGTCGTTGGGTCGCGCCCGCAGGACATCGATCGCGATCAGCAGCTTGACCACCGACGCGGTCGGGAAGGTCTCCTCGGCGTTGTAGGTCGCCGTGCACTTGGGATCGTCCCGGCTGATGACCGCGATCCCGACGGCGACATCGGGGTCGACGCCCACGACGGCCGCCGCTCCGCTGGCCAGTGCCTTGACGGTCGCGGCGCTGCACTTCGTCGCCGGGATCCCGTTGTCCAGCGGCGCCGAATGAGGCGACTTCGAGGGCGTCGGCTTGCTCGGGCTCGGCTTGCTCGTAGTCGGCTTGCTCGGGCTCGGCTTGCTCGGGCTCGGCTTGCTCGGGCTCGGCTTGCTCGGGCTCGGCTTGCTCGGGCTCGGCGTCTCGGTCGTCGTTCGCACTGTCGAGGTGCTCGGTGTCGTCGAGCGGGCGGAGGTCGATGCGGAGGCCCCGTGGGAGTTGGAGGTGCACCCCGACGCCGAGGCAGCGATGGCGAATGTGCTGACGAGCGCGACGGCTGCTGCACGCACTGCGGCCCGGTGCCGCGGGAAGCGACGGCGCATGCAACTCCCCTGACGACTCCGGCGGCAACAAACGACCGTGTGAGCGTACGCCACGCTCCTGAGCATTCCTGCGGTCTCCTCGCGATCTCGCTGTAGCGCGGGCAATGTCCGATTCCACGACATCGTTGACGCCTGTCTCGGCACGTAGCTTGCGCCTTGTCCGACCCTTGCCGCCGATGGGAGCCGATCATCAGCTCGCTGCCGGTGGGCATTTCTGTCGACGTTTTCCGTCAGATGTGGGGAGAGGGCACGGACCCGGTCGGCCACCGAGGCCGCTGCGCTCTCGCCGATGCTCACCGTGCGGCACGAGTGCTCGGCATCGGCCGAACGCCCACGTCAACATCGTGGACGCCACCTTCGCGGCCGATGCCGGCTGGCTGCTCGGCCGCACCAGGCGCAGCGACACCGTCGACGCGCTAGTCGGGAGCACCGCCATCCGACTCAACCAGCCAACGACCATCCTCACCAGCGTCCCGATTCGCGCGGCAAAGTCTCATGGTCAAATGAGGGTCAAATGATCAAGGGCCCCACTGGCGAACCAGCGGAGCCCTTGCATCTACTGCCTTGCGTTGTAGCGGGGGCAGGATTTGAACCTGCGACCTCTGGGTTATGAGCCCTAAAATTGGGCCAATTTCGACGTACTTTGCCCGGCTGGCTTCAGCGGTCACCAGACCGCTGGAAGCCCAGTAATATAAGGGCTGTAAGCCCGTGATCCAACGGCTGGAGCAGGCCCGAGCAGGCCTGGACCGGCGCGAGGTTGACGGATATTTGACGGACATTTCTTGGACCCAAGATCACCCCAGAGGTCATCCGATGGCATACGCACAACGACGCGTGACGTCCTCCGGCGTGGTGCGCTGGTACGCCACCTATTTCACCCCGGACGGCCGGCAAATGGCTGGCGGTGGCTACTCGACCAAGCGCGATGCGGAGCGCGCCGCCGACAAGCTGGAGACGGACGCTGAGGGTGGCATCGTCGCCGACCGCTCCCGGCGCAAGATGACGTTCGCCGACTACGTCGCCAAGTACTACTGGCCCGCGGCGCAGCATCTCGAGCCGACGACGCTGGCCGCCTACCGGTCCAACCTGGACAAGCATTTCCTGCCCCGCTTCGGCCGGATGAGGATGGTCAATATCGTCGCGTCCGAGGTCCAGTCGTGGGTGAACCACGCCAGTGCGGCTGGTCTGAGCCCTCGGTCGGTGGTCAAGCACCTCGCCCTCCTGCACGCGATCTTCGAGCGTGCGGTCATCGACAACGTGCTCCCCATCAACCCGTGCCGTCACACCGTGCGACCGAAAGTCGTGAAGAAGCCGAAGACCGCGATCACGCCAGAGCAGTTCGAGACGCTGCTCGCAGAGATCCCGGACGCGTTCCGACTCATGGTCCTGGTGGCGATCGAGACTGGCGTGCGCTGGGGCGAACTGGCTGCCCTACGCCCGGTCGATGTCGACTTCGGTTCACATGTGATCACGGTGCAACGAGTAGTGCTGGAGGTCGCCCGCAAGGTAACGGGTTCGGGGTCCGGCTTTGTGTTCCGCGACTATCCCAAGGACAACGAACATCGCGAGGTCATGGTCGGTGCCGAGCTGTGCCGGACAATCCGTGCGCACATGCTGGCGAACGGCATGCGCGACGACGACCTGCTCTTTTCGACCAGTGTCGGCACGCCGATCTCGCGTAACACTTTCCGCACGCGGGTCTGGCTGCCGGCGGTCGAGCGGTCGGGCCTGCGCCAGCGAGTGCGCTTCCACGACCTGCGCGGCGCCCACGCGTCGTGGCTGCTGGCCGGTGGCGCGGACCTCAAGGTCGTCATGGACCGCCTCGGCCACCGTCAGATCACCACCACCCAGCAGTACCTCGGCAGCCTCCCCGACGCCGGCGAGCGAGCGCTGAAGGCCCTTCGAGGCCATCCGGGGACGACAGCGGAGGTCACCTGCCCCTCGCTTGGCTACGCAAGACTACGCACAAACTACCGCTGAAGAGTAGTTTTTCGGTACTCTTTAGCGATGACGGATCTGAAGCAACGTCGAACGAGCGGGGTACCGGCCCAGCTGGCAGGGTTCCCGATGCGAACCTTCCGCGCTGCGGACGCCGCCGTCACCTACGCCCATCCGGCCCCTCAGCTCCGCCGGCTGGAGCAGTCGGGCGTCCTGCATCGGCTCGCCCACGGCTACTACACGGTAGTTCCGCAGGACCAGATCGGCACGAACTGGATGCCGACGCTGGAGGCTGCGGCGGCGGGTATCGCCGCGGCGCGCTTTCATTCCGATCGCGCGCCGCTGATGGGCGTATCCGCAGCACGTCTGCACGGTGCGCTGCCCAG
>JBBSHJ010000045.1:0-25240 GCA_038253135.1 Mycobacteriales bacterium
AAGCCCGAGTTCCGCGAGATGTTCCTCGCCTATCTCGAGACGTCGTACGACGAGATCCGCGACGATCACGCGGTCTGAGCTGTCAACCGCGCGACGAGGAGGCCACCCCACGAGCTCATAGTCGTGCCGGTCGAGCGCTCTGGGGAGGCCGAGATCCGCTTCGGCTAAGCGGCGGCGGTCGATTGTCAGACCCCTTCGGCACGATCGGGTCATGGCCGAATCCGTGCAGGTGCCCGACCTCCAGCCGGCGCACCGGGCGGTGCTCGACGCCGTGCCGCCGTACGACTTCCGCCTGTCGCTGCGCGCGATGTCCGGCTTCGCGCCGTGCGGCGGCGAGCAGCAGGTGGGGCCGATATGGGCCCGCAAGGGCATGATCCTCGACACCGCGGCGGGCCCGGAGCCGGTGCTCGTCGAATTGGCCCGGCGAGCGGATCGGCGCCCCGGCGTCGCGATGACGGTGTTCGGGCGGCGCGCTCTCGACCGGAGTGAGCGCCACACCGCCGAGCAGATGGCCAGCCGGTGGTTGGGCCTGCTCGACGACACCCGCGCGTTCCTGCGGGCCGCCGCCGCCGATCCCCCGCTCGCCCCGATCGCCGCCGCGGCGCGGGGGCTGCATCAGGTCCGGTTCGCGTCGGTGTCCGAGGGCGTCGTCTACTTCGTCCTCACCCAGCAGACGCCGCAGCGCTTCGCCGCGTCCCGCAAGCGTCGACTCGCGGCGACGCACGGCGCGCGGCTGCGCCACGACGGCGTCGATCATGTGGCGTTCCCGACACTGCCGCAGCTGGCCGCGCTCGATCCGGGCCGGCTCGGTGCCTTCGCGGCCAATCGCCGCCAGGCGCAATACCTGGTCAACGCGGTGCGTGAGATCAGCCGGATCGATGTGCAGTGGCTCTACGAGGCGCCGTACGACGAGGTGCGGGCGCGGCTGGAGGGCGTGCGTGGCATCGGCGATTTCACCTGCTCGGCGATCCTGTTGCGCGTCCTCGGCCGGCCCGAGGGGTTGCTGACCGGCATGGGGCAGTTCGACGAGCTCGCGCGGCGGCTCTACGGCCCCGGCGCCACCCTCGCCGACGTGCGCCGCCGCTACGGCCCTGACCTGGGCTGGTGGTCCTACTTCGCCCGGACCGCGGCGGGATGGGCCGGCTCGCCGCCGGCTGCCACCCTAGCCCGCTCCGCGTAGGCGCGGCGGGCGTTGCCTTAGTCTGGGCCCATGCCCGCAGACGTCCCCGCCGAACCAGGATCCGACGACCTGTCCGGGCTGGACGCGTGGCGCGAGTTGACCGCGACACAGCAGCCCCAGTGGCCCGACCCGGGCGCTCTGCGTGAGGTCACCGCGACGCTGTCGGCGGTCCCTCCGGTGGTTATGCCGTACGAGGTGGACGCGCTCCGGGATCGGCTGGCGTCGGTGGCCCACGGGGAGGCGTTCCTGCTGCAGGGCGGCGATTGCGCGGAAACATTCGACGCCAACACCGAACCGCACCTGCTGGCCAACTTCCGCGCGCTGCTGCAGATGGCCGTGGTGCTCACCTACGGCGCGAGCCTGCCGGTCGTGAAGGTGGGACGGGTCGCCGGGCAGTACGCCAAACCTCGCAGCTCGGAACTCGACGTGCTGGGCTTGGCGTCCTACCGCGGCGACATGGTCAACTCGCTCGAACCCTCGCCCGAGGCCCGCGTGCACGATCCGAGTCGCATGGTGCGGGCCTACGCCAATTCCTCCGCCGCGATGAACCTGCTGCGCGCCTTCAGTCACGCCGGGCTTGCAGACCTGCACTCGGTGCACGACTGGAACAAGGACTTCGTCCGCACCTCCAAGGCCGGGCGCCGCTATGAGTTGGTGGCCAGCGAGATCGACCGGGCGCTCGGATTCATGCGGGCCTGCGGCGTCAGCGATGCCGCGCTGCGCGGCGTCGAATTCTTCGCCAGCCACGAGGGACTCATCCTTGAGTACGAGCGGGCATTGACGCGCGTGGGGTCGGGCGCGGCGTACGACCTCTCCGGTCACCTGGTGTGGATCGGCGAGCGCACTCGGGCGCTCGACGGCGCGCACGTGGAATTCTTCACCCACATCGCCAATCCGATCGGCCTGAAGCTCGGCCCGACCACGACGCCGGACTATGCCGTCGACGCGATTGCCAAGCTCAATCCCGACGGCTTACCCGGGCGGTTGACGCTGGTCTGCCGAATGGGAAATCGCAACGTCCGCGAGGTGCTCCCGCCGATCATCGAAAAGGTGGAGGCGACAGGATCGCCGGTCATCTGGTGCTGCGACCCGATGCACGGCAACACCGAGGAGTCCCAGAGCGGGTACAAGACCCGGCATTTCGACCGAGTGGTCGACGAAGTGCTGGGATTCTTCGAGGTGCACCGCACGCTCGGGACACATCCAGGCGGCGTGCACGTGGAGCTGACCGGCGAGGACGTCACGGAGTGCCTTGGCGGCGCGCAGGAAATTAGTGACGCGGACCTCGCCGGTCGTTACGAGACAGCCTGCGACCCACGCCTGAATACCCAGCAGTCATTGGAGCTCGCCTTCCTCGTCGCCGAGATGCTCCGCGGCTGAGTGAGAGCCACCGGCGCGCCGTCAATGCCCGGGCAGGTCGCCGATATCGGTCGTTTGATCGGCTGGCGGCGGGGCGACGTGCACCTGTATGAAATCGCCGGGGCGGATCTGCAATCCCCTTCGATCCGCGATCCGAGATCCGGTCGACCCTCACGTAGTGCGGGGCATCCGGGCACTCATCTCGCAAACCATCGTTTCAACCCAGAATACCGTTGCAGCATGGACTCAAGATCGCCATCCTGGCAGGGTCGCCAGCGCCGTGCCGCGACGCCAGACGGCGTACCCACTCCGGCCCATCCGCTCAACCGACCCTGCCTCGTGCGGCCAGTCGTTTGACCTGCGCGCCTCCACTTGCTTAACTGGAAGTGGCGATGGAGCCCGCCCGGACTGACGTCCGAACTGCGTCGACGCTGATGGCACCTGCAGGCAGGGAGGTCGCAGGTGGCTCACGTCCAAGAACGGGTGACGCATGCCGATCGCCACGCGCTCGCTCCCGGTGGTGTCCGGAGCTTGCTCTTCCTGTCCGACACAAGACCCAAGGTCGCCGACCCAGTCGATGAGCCAGCCTACTTCCGCGACCTCAATCTCGATCAGGTCGTTCGCGCTGCCGTCCTCGGACGCGACGACGACAACCTTGAGCCACTCTATCGATTGTGCATGAAAGACCGTGACGGGGTCGCGTTCCGACAAGCGATCTTTAAAGACATCGAGACCGACGGTGTCCACGATGCCATCGACCGTTTTGCGACTGGAATGCGCAATGTCCGATCTCATATCGATGTCGTCGCCAAGCTGCACCATGTCCTGCGGAAGCAGAGCTGGCAGCTCGCTGCCGTCATCGCGATCGTAGGGGCTGATTACCTCGCCGATCAGAGCGCAGCACTGGCGAGCTTCCTCGTCTCCGTCGCCGACGTCGATTATGGCTAGCGGATGCGAGTCAGCCGGCTGCCGCGCATGGACCGACGAGAGCTTGCGGCGGTGTTTGTCGGAGGCGGGATCGGCGCCGTAGCGCGTGCTGGGCTGTCTGAAGCCTTTCCGCACGCCGTGGCGGCATGGCCGTGGCCGACCTTTGGCGCCAATATTGCCGCCGCCTTTCTGCTCGGTTATTTCGTGACGCGGCTGCAGGAGCGACTACCCTTGTCGAGTTACCGACGGCCACTGCTCGGCACCGGCCTCTGCGGCGGGCTGTCGACATTCTCGACGATGCAGGTCGAGCTACTGAAGATGATCGACAAAGGGCTGTGGGGTCTCGCAACGAGCTATGCGGTGGCCAGTATTGCCGCCGGATACGCCGCGATACATCTCGCCAGTGCGTCGGTACGTCGGGTGTGGGGGACTCGATGAGCATGCTGCTCTGGACGGGCGTCGTCCTCATCGGTGGATGCGGTGCGGTTGCCAGGTTGGCGCTCGACGGCCTCATTGGCACGCTCGTGGGCAGGGACCTGCCCCTCGGCACCATGGTCGTCAACGTGTCGGGTGCCCTGGTGCTCGGCCTGCTCACCGGGCTGGCTCTGGATCATGATGTCGCGCTACTTGCCGGCACTGGCGCGGTCGGCTCATTTACGACATTCTCCACGTGGATGTTTGAGACCGAGCGCTTGGCGGAGGAGAGACAATATCCGCCGGCGGCGCTCAACGTTGTCGTGAGCATCGTGCTCGGCGTGGCGGCTGCCGCGCTCGGTCGGGCCATCGGAGCACGCATATGACCGAAGAGTGCTTGAAACTCAGCGCCTATTTTGGCGAGCGCCAGCGCTTCCGGCACCGCTTCGTCGCCGACGCGTTGCTGGACCTCTTCGGACGCCACGAGGTCGCGACGAGCATCCTCCTGCGTGGCGTCGAGGGCTTCGGGCTCAAGCACCACCTGCGCACGGATAGCTCTCTGACGCTGTCCGAGGACCTTCCTGTGGTGGCCCTCGCCGTTGACCGCCGCAGCGAGATCGAGGAGTTGCGCGATGAGGCGACGGCGATCGTCGGCTCGGGCCTGCTGACGCTGGAGCGGGCGAGACTACAGGACAGCGACCTGCCCGGCGGGCCGCTCGAAGGTCTGACCGGGCCGGCGAAGCTGACGATCTACCTCGGACGAGACGAGCGGATCTATCGCGTGCCGGCATTCGTGGCGGTGTGCGATCTCCTTCGCCGGCGGGACGTCGCCGGGGCGACCGCACTGGTGGGCGTCGACGGCACGATGCACGGTGACCGTGAGCGGGCCCGCTTCTTCTCCCGCAACGCCGATGTGCCGATGATGGTGATCGCCGTCGGCTCGGCCGAGCAGATCGGCCGGCTTCTGCCCGAGCTTGGTGCCCTGCTGCGTCGCCCATTGCTCACCGTGGAACGGATCCACCTCTGCAAGCGGGACGGGGTCCTGCTCAGCGCGCCACACCCGCTGCCGGCTCGAGACGAGCGCGGGCTGGCCATCTGGCAGAAGCTGATGATCTATACCTCGGAGGCATCGACCCACGCCGGGCACCCCATTCACCGAGCGATCACCCGAGCGCTGCGCGGGGCCGGTGCGGCCGGGTCCACGACTCTGCGCGGCGTGTGGGGTTTTCACGGCGATCACGAGCCGCACGGCGACCGCCCGCTCCAACTCGGCCGCCGGGTCCCAACCGTCACCACGGTTATTGACACACCTGAGCGCATCAGCGCCTGGTTTCCGATCGTCGACGAACTCACCGCGGAGCGCGGTCTGGTCACCAGCGAGATGGTTCCAGCCCTGCACGTGAGAGCCAGTGAGCACCAGCGCGGCGGTCTGCGCCTGGCCCGCTACCGCTTTTGACCGCACCCGGCGCGCTCACACAGGGCCGACCACGCGGCGGGCAACGCTACCGGCGAAGAGCTATGCTGATGACGTACGACGGCGGAGGGCCCGCCGTAATCGCCTTCGAGCCAACGGTCCTGCCAGCGGGCAGGAGATGACCGGCACGAGCATCGCACGATATGCGCACGAATCACGGCTCGGCTGGCCATTCTGGCTGCCGCCTTGGGGTGTCGGTAACGGGTTGCCGGCCACCGGCTGGGCACCGATCGCCGACGTCCCTGAGCGGCTGGAAAAGCCGTTGCTGCGGGCGCTGCGAACGGCGCAGGTGGCGGCATGCGCCGCGAATGTGCGAAGTGGCACGGTGCAGTTCTGGGTCGACTCGTTGCGGTATGCGACGGCCGAGGACATCGTGCGCCGGGTGATGATCCGCGGATCCGTGCGGAGTTAGATTTCGTCCTGGAACCAGGACCGCGCGATCGGCCGGGTGCGGGCCGACCTTTATGCCGCACTGCGGGCAGCTGATGTCGATCTGCGTCGGTAACTCACCCACCGATATGACGAGGGTGTCGAGCGGATCATCTCGGCCGTGGATCGCGGTCAGCAGCTGGCTGCGACGGAGGCGAACGGGCAGGCAGCGATGCGCAGGGAGCTGACGGGTCGGCTGACCCGAGCTCGATCGGCGCGCCATTGCCATCGAGGAGCAGGGCGGCGGGCACCGCTCGACACCGGACGCTGACCCGGACCAGCGACGGGCCGGGTCATGCACCGCCGCGTCTTAAGCGAAACCCAGGCGCTGTGCGTCGCGTTGCTTGATAAGGAACGCCCTTTCCGCAGCGTTGGTCGTGCGGGCGAGGGCCGCGCCGTACGCCGCCATGGCGTCGTCGAGGCGGCCGAGGCGCCGGCACAGATCGGCCCGGACGGCGTGATAGAGGTAATAGTCGTCAAGCTCGAGCCCGGCGATGTCGTCGAGGCCGGCCTGGGGCCCGTCGATCTCGGCGACCGCGACCGCCCGGTTGAGCGCGACGATCGGCCCCGGCGCGAGTGTCAGCAGCTGGTCGTAGAGCTGCCGGATCTGCGCCCAGTCGGTGCTCGCCATGCTCGGCGCGTCGCTGTGTACGGCGTTGATGGCCGCTTGGATCTGATACGGGCCGGGCTGATTGCGGCGCAGGCATTGCCTGACCAGATGCTGCCCTTCGGCGATGAGCGCGCCGTCCCAGCGGCTGCGGTCCTGATCGGCGAGCAGGACCAGCCCACCGTCGGCATCGGTCCGCACCCTCCGGCGTGATTCGATCAGCAGCATCAGCGCGAGCAGCCCGAGCGCCTCCGGCTCGTCCGGCATCAGCTCGGCGAGCAGCCGGCCGAGCCGGATCGCCTCGGCGCGGAGGTCGTCGCGGCCGAGCTGCTCGCCGGCACTGGCCGTGTAGCCCTCGTTGAAGATGAGATAGATGACAGCGAGCACCGAGGCCAGCCGCTCCGGCAGGTCGGCCCCGGTCGGAATGCGGTAAGGAATGCGGGCAGCACGGATCTTGCGTTTCCCGCGGACCAGTCGCTGCGCCATCGTCGGCTCGGGCACCAGGAAGCCGCGGGCGATCTCGGTGGTCGTCAGCCCGCCGAGCAGGCGGAGCGTCAGCGCGACCTGTACGCCGGGAGCGAGCGCGGGGTGGCAGCAGGTGAAGATCAGCCGGAGCCGGTCGTCCCGCACGGCAACCTCCTGTGCGATGGCCGCCTCGGCTGGATCGGGAATGCTCGAGGTGGGCTCGAGCACGGCGGCCCGGGACTGCCGGCTCTCGCGCGCGGTGTCGCGCCGGAGCCGGTCGATGGCGGCATTGCGGGCGGTGGTGATGATCCATCCGGCCGGGCTCGGCGGCAGTCCGTCCGCCGGCCATCGGCGGACCGCCGTGGTGAATGCCTCCTGGACCGCGTCCTCGGCGACGTCGATGTCGCCGAAGACGTGGACGAGCACGGCGACCGCGCGGCCGTACTCCGAGCGGAAGAGGGCATCGATCGCCGCGGGCTCGACCAGGGGCACGGCGTACTCAGTCCGCGGACTCGTCGACGAACGGGCGCACCTCGACCGCGAGCCCGGTCGCGCGAGCGAGCTTGCGGCCCCAGTCCAGCGCCGTGTCCAGATCGTCGGCCTTGACGATGGAGAAGCCGCCGAGATATTCCTTGCTCTCGGTGAACGGACCGTCGGTCACGAGCACTTGCTCGCCGCGCACGCGCAGCACCGTCGCGGTGCTCGGATAGTTGAGGCCGCCGCCGAAGACCCATCCGCCGGCGGCCTTGATCTCGTCGTTCAGCCGGTTCACGTCGGCCATGACGCGCTCGAGGAATTCCGGCGGCGGGGGAGCGTCGGACTCGGGCTGGTAGATGCTGAGCAGGTATTGCTTCACGGCGTCCTCCTCGATTCGCGGCCGGCGTTGTACCGGCGTCGCACCCGCTACACGAAGCCGATCGGCGCCCATCGACCGTGCCTCGCCAACGGCTCCGCGCTCAGCTGAGAACCGTGCCGGTCAGCCCCGCGTCGAGCCGTTGCCCGGATGGCATCACAAGGTCGTGATCTGCACCGGGGTGCCATGCAGCGCGATCTCACCGGCTGCCGGCGTCTGCGAGCTCACGGTGCCGCCCCAGCCCCAGAGCTGGTGCACCTGAACGGTGAACCCCTGCGCCTCGAGCATGCTCTCGGCCTCGGGGATGGTCATGGTCCGCACGTCCGGGACGGCTACGGGCGCCGGTCCGGTCGAGACGGTGAGTACGGCGTGCGCGCCGCGGTGTACGACGCTCGCCGCGGCCGGCTGAGTGCTGATCACCATGCCGGGCGGCACGGTGTCGCTGGCTGACCTCTGCACTGCGACCCGCATCCCGGACCGGAGCACCGACGCCTGCGCGGTCGGCAGGTCCTGCCCTGTCACGTCGAGCATCTCGAACGGGGTCGGGCCGGCGCTCACGTGCACGATGACGACCTCGCCGCGCCGCACCACGGTGCCGCCCCGCGGGTCGACGGCCGTCACCACGCCCCGGGCGACGTGTTCGTCGTACGTCGTCGCCACCTCGACCCGCAACGGGTAGCCGCCGAGCGCGACCCGCACTGCCGCCGCGCGGTCGCCGACGAGGCCGGCCGGCAGGCGGTAACGCTCCGGACCGGCCGAGACGACCGCGGTGACCGTCGCGCCGCGGTGGGCCCGCTCGCCGGGCCGCGGGTCGGTCCGCGCGACATAGCCCGCCGGCACGGTCTCGCTGTGCGTGCGGGTCGAGGCCACCGTGAGCTTCAGGTCGCCGTGGCGCGCGGCGGCCAGCGCCTCGCTCGTGGTCAGGTCGGTCAGCTTGGGCACGGTGGTGAAGCGCCCGTCGCCGAGCCACCAACCGCCGACGCAGGCGGCAAGGGCGAGCACGAGGATCACGGCCACGCCGAGCAGGAACCGGCGCCGGTGCCGCCGCTGGCGTTCCGGCCACGCCTGTGCCGCCTCCGCCGTCGACTCCAGCGGGTGAGCACCGCCCCGGCGAGCGGGTCGGGGTCCGGCCGCGACCCGGCCGCGCGGGGCCAGCGTCGTCGCACCGTTCGCCGGGGCGACGGCGGGCGCGCCATCGGCCGGCGTGGTCGTGGTGACGATGGCGGTCGCGGCGAGACCGCGGTGCACGCGCGTGCGCTGCTCGTCCGCCGCCGCGGTGAGCGCCGGATCCGGCGTGCGGTCGCGGACCGGCAAGCGCGGCGGGACCGGGACGCGGCGCAGACCGGCCGCGTGCCGGGCATCGTGCAGCCGGGCGAGGAACTCCGCGGCGTCGGCCGGCCGGGCCGCCGGATCGCGTCGGGTCGCCCGCACCACGAGCGCATCGAGCGCGCGCGGCAGCCCGGCGACCCTCGCGCTCGGTGCCGGGACGTCCTCGTGCACATGCCGGTACGCCGTCGAGACGCTCGACCCGCCGGCGAACGGTGCCCGGCCGGTCACCATCTCGAAGAGCACGATGCCGGTCGAGTAGACATCGGTGCGCGGCGTGGTCGCGCCGCGGGTGATCTGCTCGGGCGCGACGTAGGCGGCGGTTCCCATGACGGCGGAGTTCTCGGCCGTGCTGGACAGGTCGGCGAGCGCCCGCGCCAGGCCGAAGTCGGCGACCTTGACCACGCCGTCGTCGCCGAGCAGGACATTCTCCGGCTTGATGTCGCGGTGCACCAGGTGCGCCCGGTGGGCTGCGGCCAGGGCGGCCAGGACGGGCTCGGTGATGGCGATTGCCAGCTCGGGCGACACCCGGCCGTGCTCGCGGATGAGATCGCGCAGGGTGCGGCCCCGGACCAGCTCCATGACCAAAAACGCGTGCCCGGCATCCTCGCCCTGGTCGTGCACGGCGACGACGTTGACGTGCGAGAGCCGGGCCGCGGCGCGCGCCTCGCGGGCGAACCGCCCGGCGAACTGTGGGTCGCCGGCCAGCTGGGCGTCCATCACCTTGAGTGCGACGGAGCGGTCCAGGCGCAGATCGGTGCCGGTGAAGACCGTGGACATGCCACCGCGGGCGAGCCGCGACTCGATGCGGTAGCGCCCGTCGAGGACGACGCCGACCAGCGGGTCGTCCACCCCGGCGGCCGCGCCGCCCGCTCTCGCAACACTGGGCACGGGACGAGTCTACGGTGCCAGCGGAACCCTGTCCGGTTCGTGACCGATGATACGGGTGTGGCAGGAGGGTCCGGTGCTCGCAAAGTCGCCCTCGCCAGCGACCGGGAAAACGGCGACCGGGAGGATGGCGCGCATGGAACCAGCCCGGTACGCCGAGCACGGCATCGTGGTCGTCGGGGCCGGGCTGGCCGGCGTACGCACCGGCCAGGAGTTGCGGGCGCGCGGATACGACGACCGGCTCACCATCATCGGCGCGGAGACCTTCCCGTCGTACGACCGGCCGCCGCTGTCCAAGGGTGTCCTGCTCGCCGCGGACGGCATCGAGCCGACGTTGCCCGCGCTCGACGTGGACCTGGCCGGTCTCGGCGCCAGGGTGCACCGGGGCGAGCGGGCGGTCGGCCTGCGTCCCGGCGTGCTGAGCACGACCGCTGGCGAGATCGCGTACGACGGCCTCGTGCTCGCGTGCGGGGCCCGTCCGCGGACCGTTCCCGGAGCGGGTGCGCGCACGCTGCGGACGTGGGATGACGCGGTCCGCCTCCGCGCGCTCCTGCGCGCCGGCGCCCACGTCGTGATCATCGGTGCCGGCTGGATCGGGGCCGAGGTCGCGACCGCGGCGCTTGCTCACGGCAGCGCCGTGACCGTCCTGGAGTCGGCGGCGACACCCGTGCCCGCGCTCGGGTACGCGGTCGGGCACCGGCTCGCCGGCCGCTTCGCGAGGGCCGGGGCCGACCTGCGCACCGGCGCGCTGGTCTCCGGCACCCGCGCCGGCCGGGTGCTGCTCGAGGACGGCCGATCGATCGATGCGGACGTCGTACTCACGGCCATCGGCGTGCGCGCGGACACCGACTGGCTCCGCGGCTCGGGCATCGCGCTCGCGGCCGACGCCGGCGGGGGTGTGGCCGTCGACGAGGCGTTGCGGACGGGCTGGCCCGGCGTCGTCGCGGCCGGCGACTGCGCGGCGCGCTGGTCGTCGCGTTACGGCACGCGGATCCGCACCGAGCACTGGGATGACGCCCTGCACGCACCGGCGGTGGCTGCGGCATCGCTGCTGGGTGAGCCGGCGACGTACGACCCGGTGCCGTACGTGTGGTCGGAGCAGTTCGGCGGATACGTGCAGTGCCAGGGACATTTCGCCGGCGAGCCCGACTCGTGGCGCGAGGACGGTGACACCTGGGCGGCCGGCTGGACCGCCGCCGACGGCACGCTGACGGGACTGGTCGCGCTCGATCGCCCGCGCGACGCGGTGCAGGCCGGCAAGGCGATCGCGGCCGGGGCGGTCCTTGATCGAGAGGCGTTCGCCGACCCGTCGGTACCGCTACGCCGGGCCGTGCGGAGCGTCCGCTGATGCGGGACCGCTCGGCGCTTGGGAGGATGGCGGGGTGAGTGAGACCGCTTCCGACCTGCCCGCGTCGGACATCGACTGGCTCGATGCCGACGACGTCGCCGACGCGCTCGGGATCGAGCCCGGCCAGGTGGCCCGGCTGATCCACGAGCAGCGGCTGACCGGCGTACGGCGGGCCGGCACCTGGTATGTGCCGGCCGGGTTCCTCGACGACGGCGCGATCGTCAAGGGTCTGCCCGGCACCATCACCTTGCTGGCCGACGCGGGTTATTCCGGCGCCGAGACGATCGACTGGCTCTTCACCGCCGAGGAGACGCTCCCCGGCCGGCCGATCGACGCGCTGCGCGAGAACCGTGGCCGCGAGGTGCATCGGCGCGCCCAGATCGCCGGCTTCTGACCGCGCCGTGATCCGGCTGACCTACCTCGCGGTCCTCGCCGGATGCCTGCTGCTCACCCTGCCGCTCGACCGCGTTCTCGGCCTGCGAGTGCTCGCGCGGTGGCGCCGGCTGGTCCTCGCCGTGCTGCCGGTGGCCGCCGTCTTCGGCGCGTGGGACGGGTACGCCGTCGCGCGCGGGCAGTGGTGGTACGACACCGGGCAGACCGTCGGGATCGCGCTGCCGCACCGGATCCCGCTGGAGGAGGCGCTGTTCTTCCTCGTCGTGCCGACCTGCTCGGTGATCGGATTCGAGGCCGTGCGTGCCTGCACCGGCTGGTCCTGCGGGGACGAGCGAGCCACGCAGCGCTCGAGGAGGTCGCGCAAATGAGCTACACCGTCGCCGCGTGCGCCGCGGTCGGCGCGGTCGTCCTGCTCGACTTCGCCGTGCTGGGGACCCGGCTGCTCGGGCGCCGGATCTTCTGGACGGCGTACGGCATCGTGCTGCTCTTCCAGTTGATCGTCAACGGGGTGCTCACCGGACGGGGTGTGGTGCGGTACGACGCCGGCGCGATCATCGGCGTGCGGTTCGTCCACGCGCCGGTCGAGGACCTGTTTTTCGGGTTCGCGCTCGTGACCGCGACGCTGGTGCTGTGGGTGTGGGCCGGGCGGCGCGGGGTCGATCGACGAGGGAGCGAGCATCGATCGAGCGCCAGCGGGGGAGGAGCGCAGCGATCGAGGAAATCGACGAGAGAGGACCGCGGCGAAGGCGCTGGCCGCACCCGGCGGGATCCTTGACACCCCGAATCGGGCCCCCATAGCGTCGCGCGCGGCGGCGAGGTGAAACCTTTCAGAGCTGTTCCGCCGATATTGCCAGCCGATGTGTGCCCCCCGATGTGCCCGCTGATGTGCCCGCCGATGTGATGGAGAGCGTGCCGTGCCCCAGGAGTCCGCCACGAAGTCCCCGCTCCGTGCCACGCACCTGCGGACCGAACGGCGGATCGACCCGCTCGGGATCGACGAGCCGGCGCCGGTGCTCGGTTGGTGGGTCGAGGGGGACGGGCGCGGCCGCGCGCAGACGGCGTACCGGATCCGGGTCACGACCGGCACCGACCCGGCCGACGAGCAGTCGGCCGCGGTCTGGGATACCGGAACGGTCGCATCGAACGAGACCGTCGACGTGACTTACGCGGGCGTCGAGCTGACGCCGACGACGACGTACCGGTGGGCCGTGCGGGTCACCGACGAGGACGGGGCCGTGTCCCCGTGGGCCGCTCCGGCGACGTTCGAGACCGGTCTCGGCGCCGGGGCGGCCTGGGGGGCGAGCTGGATCGGGGCACCGGTCGACACGAGCGCCGTGACCCGACCGGGCCCCGACGACCGGCCGGGGCTGGGCCGGGCGGCCCGGATCTGGCTTCCCAGCGGCGATCCCGAGCGCGATGCGACCGGCACCCTTGCGCCGCTCGACTCGGCGCTCACCGCGGGATTCCGGGCGTCGATCACCATCCCGGCCGGGCACCGCCTCGTCGACGCGCGGCTGCTCGCGGTCGGCGCCGGCGACGTGCGCGTCTGGTGCAACGGCACCGAGGTCGCGGCGGACTCGACCGATCCGGCCGACGCGGCCAGGCTCGTCGGCGCACTGGGCATCGGTGCCAACACCGTGGCGGTCCGAGCAAGCGCCGGCGCCGGCTCGACTCCGGCCCTGCTCATCCAGTTGCGGGTCTACTCCGACCGCGCGGAGCCGAGCCTGCTCGACGGCGCAGCCGCGTGGCGCGCGGCCGCCGACCCGCAGGGCGAGTGGTGGCTGCCCGGCTACGACGACTCGGCGTGGCCGCTGGCCGCGAGGTGCGGCTTCCACGGCGACCCACCGATCGGGCGTGAGCCGGCTAGCTATCGCCCGATTCCGTATCTGCGCAAGGAGATCACGCTTGACCAACCGGTCACACGAGCGCGCCTCTACAGCACCGCGCTCGGCGTTTACGAGGTGCGGGTCAACGGCACCGCACTCGGACGCGACGAGGAGGCCCCGGGCTGGACCGACTACGACTACCGCATTCCCTACCAGACGTACGACGTCACGGGGGCCCTGGACGCCGGCCCGAATGTCGTTGCCGCCCGCGTTTCGGACGGTTGGTACGCCGGGCAGGTCTCGTCCTTCGGCCGGGCCCAATGGGGCGACGCGCCGCTGTTCCTCGCCCGGCTCGACGTCACATACGCCGACGGATCGACGGAGCGGTTCGGCACGGGCGCCGACTGGCGGTGCGGCAACGGCGGGATCCGCTATGCCGACCTGATCGGCGGGGAGGTGATCGACGCCCGCCTCGAACCGGCCGGGTGGGACCGGCCGGGATTCGCCGCCGATTGGCCGGCCGCGGCGCGCGCGCTGCCGCGGGCCGGGAGGCTCGAGGGCCAGACCGCTCCGCCGGTCGCGGTCGAACACGAGATCCCCGCCGTGCGCGTCAGCCGCCTCCCCGGCGATCGGTTCCTCGTCGATTTCGGGCAGAACCTCGTCGGCGCCGTGCGGCTGCGGGCCGCCGGGCCGGCGGGCACCCACCTCGTCCTGTGCCATGCGGAGGTCCTCGACGCCGACGGCGAGCTGTATCTCGAGGCACTGCGCGGCGCGGACGCCGTCGACGAGTTCTTCCTCGCCGGCGCCGGCGAGGAGACGTTCGCGCCGCGCTTCACCCAGCACGGGTTCCGCTTTGTCGAGGTGAGCGGGTATCCCGGCGAGCTGAGCGCGGACCGGATCGACGCGCTCGTCGTACACGCGGAAATGGACCCGATCGGGGAATTCAGCTGCTCCGACGATCGGATCAATGCGCTGCAGCACAACATCGTCTGGGGCCAGCGCGGCAATTTCCTGACCGTGCCGACCGACTGCCCGCAGCGCGACGAGCGGCTCGGCTGGACCGGCGACGCGCAGGTTTTCGGTGCCACCGCGGCCTTCAACTACGACGTCCGGACGTTCTTCCGGAAATGGCTGCGGGATCTTCGCGACGCGCAGCTCGACAACGGTGCGGTCACCCACTTCGCCCCCAATCCGCCCGGTCAGCGGGGCGATCGCGATCAGGGCGCCGCCGGGTGGGGTGACGTCATCGCGATCCTGCCGGCCCAGCTGCTGCAGGCCTACGCCGACCGCCGGGCGGTGGCGGAGACGCTGCCCGCGATCAAGGAATGGGTCGATTTCTGCGAGGGCACCACCGACGGGCTGATCCGCCCCGACTGGGGCTTCGCCGACTGGCTCGCGATGATCGCGACCCCGAAGAATCTCGTCGCGACGGCCTTCTTCGCCTATTCGGCGAAGGTGGGCGCCGACCTCGCCCGCGGCTCGGGTGAGGCTGAGCTGGCGGCCGAGCTCGACCGCCGTTACCAGGAGATCCGCGACGCGTTCCGCGCGCGGTTCGTGCGCGGTGGCGGTCGGATGATCGCGTCGACGCAGACGGCGTACGTGCTCGCGTTGCACTTCGGCCTCTTGGAACCCGACGAGGAACCGGCTGCCGCCGCCGCGCTCGTCGCGGATGTGAAGTCCAGGAACTGGCACCTCTCGACCGGATTTCTCGGTACGCCGTACCTGCTCGACGTGCTAACGCGCACCGGGCATCTCGACGTCGCGTACCGCCTGCTGACGCAGGACACCTTCCCCTCCTGGCTGTATCCCGTCGTGCATGGCGACGCCACGACGATCTGGGAGCGGTGGGATTCGTGGAGTGATTCGCGCGGCTTTCAGGATCCGGGCATGACGTCCTTCAATCACTACGCCTACGGTGCCGTCGGCGACTGGATCTACCGCACCGTGGGTGGCCTTTGCGCCGCCGCGCCCGGCTACGCCGAGATCGGCGTCGCGCCCCGCCCCGGCGGGGACATCACGTCGGCGCGCACCGCGCTGCAGACCCCGCACGGCCCGGTCGAGGTCGAGTGGTCCGGCGACGCGGATGATTTCCGGCTCGCTGTGAGCGTGCCGGCGAACACTGTGGCGCACGTGGCGTTGCCACCCGGCATACCCGGCTCCATAACGGAGGGCGACGTACCGTTGGAGTCGGCCGACGGTGTGCGGGCGCGGCCGGACGGCGTACTCACCGTCGGGTCAGGGACCTACCTCTTCCTCGCCCGTACGGCCTGATCGAACGCGCAAGAGGGCGCGGTGCCGCGATACGCAACATTCCGCATTGCCGTGCGGACCCCTGGCTGGTGTCGTTGAGCTGTCAACGTGTGCACACGCGAGGAGGGCTCATGTCCAGGACAGCTCCGGTAGAACACGGCTCGGACATAACGGAAACGGCAAGCGGGCTCGGCGGAACCGCGGCGGCTCCAGCGTCGGGAGACGCGGTCTCCGAGGACGAGGTCATGGCGTTCCTCGTGCAAGTCGCCGGCGATGCCGGCGCCGCGTTGGGCGGTATGAGCGTCTCCCTCGGCGACCGTTTCGGCCTCTACGGGATCATGGCGGGAGCGGGGGCGCTGACGTCCGAGCAACTGGCCGCACGCGCCGGGCTGCACGAGCGGTATATCCGCGAATGGTTGGCCGGTCAGGCCGCCCTCGGCTATGTCGAATACGACCCGGCTACGAAGTCGTTCACCTTGCCGGCCGTACACGCGGCGGTGCTCGCCGATCCGATGGCGCCGACGTACCTTGCCGGTGCCTTCCAGATGTTGAGTGCCGTCTACACGACCGAGGATGATCTCTACCGCGGTTTCCGTGACGGCACCGGCGTGGGCTGGGACGAGCATTCCGACGCGCTCTATTCCGGCACGGCCAAGCTCTTCCGCCCGGGGTACCTCGCCAACCTGGTGGCGGAATGGCTGCCGGCCATGGAAGGGGTGATGGACAAGCTGCGGAACGGCGCCCTGGTCGCGGATGTCGGTTGCGGCTTCGGCCACTCGACACTGATACTCGCTGACGCATTCCCCGAGTCCACCGTCGTCGGGTTCGATTACCACCAGAAGTCGATCGACGTTGCGCGGCAATTGGCGACGGAAGGGGGTCACGGGGACAACGTGCGCTTCGAGGTAGCGGCGGCGGACGCCTTTGCCGGCTCGGGATATGACCTGGTGACGTGCTTCGACTGCGTGCACGACATGGGTGACCCGGCGGCGCTCGCGTCCAGAGTGCGCTCGGCACTCGATGATGACGGGACGTGGATGCTGGTCGAGCCCAACGCAACCGGACGCCTGGAGGAGGACCTGCAGAGCCCGTTCGCCAAGATGTTCATGGGTGCATCGACAGTGGTCTGCCTGCCGTCGGCCATTGCGCAGAACGGTCCTGAGCAGCTCGGCAATCACGCGGGTGAGGACGCGATGCGCGCGATTGTCATGGCGGCCGGATTCAGCCGCTGGCGCCGGGCCACCGAGAATCCGATCAACGCGGTCTTCGAGGCGAGGCCGTAGCCCGCAGCGGTAGCGCGGATGCCGCATGCGTCCGCCGGGTGATCGTCAGGCACCTGCCGCCGGGGCGATTGTCAGGGGATTGTCCGTGGCCCGAGGCCCGGCCGACCGCGAGGATTGCAAGGGGGAACGCGGTAGGGCGTGGGGGTGAATGGATGATGCAGGCGGAGATCAGTGCGGTGCGCTCGGCGGTGGTTCCGGCGCGGGCACGGCTGTGCCCGTCCTGCGGTGCCGCGGTTGTCGCGACGACCACCGCGCCGGCGCCCGCGCCGTTGCTGCCCTGGCCGGGCGCGGCCCTCACCCGCCGGGAATGCATGATTCTCGACCTGGTGGCCGAGGGTTTCACCGACCAGCAGATCGCCCGCCGGACGGGTATCAGCACGCGCACGGTGCACAAGCACCTCGAGCACGTCTACGCCAAGCTCGGTGTGCACGGGCGCGTCGCGGTTGCGGTCCGATGGGTACGCCGGGGGGCGGTTACGGATCAGGTAGGCCCGTCATGATGCTCTGGGTCGACGACGATCGATCATCAGAGCCCGACCAGCGGAGAGGGCGGGCCGGGACGGCTGGGTCGCGCGGGCACCGCGACGCCGGGCGCCGGCGGTGGTTCCTCCTCGCCCATCGGCTGGTCATCGTCGCCGAGCACCGTCGAGAATCCGGTCCAGGAGGCCGCAACCGCAGCAGTTCCGAGGATGTCCGTCACCGACCGGACCGTGCCTTCGTAGTCCGGTCGCTCGACGGGCGGCACGGGCGCGCCGATCCGCTCGCGTAGCCGCCGCGCCGCAGCCAGCTGCTCGGCCGCGGCGAGGGCATCACCGCCGGCAGCCGAGACGGCTGCGAGCTCCTCGAGCACGCTCGCCATCCGCCACCGATCACCGAGATCACGGTGTCGATCGAGGCTGTCGGTGAGCAACTCGCGGGCCGCAGCGATCTCGCCGCGCTGACGGCGTACCGCGCCGCGCTGGTTGAGCGACCACGCCACGCCCTCGCGGAACCCGATCTCGGCGCTGATCCGACCACCCTCGTGCAGCAACGACTCGGCTCGCTCGCTGTCGCCTCGATATCGGGCGATCACACCCAGATTGATCAACGACCACGCGACCCCTTCACGGTCGGTACGCGCCCGGAACGTCACAAGTGCGCTCGACGCTGCCCGTTCGGCGTCGCCGAAATCGCCGCGCAACCAGGCGGTGAGGGCCAGGAGGTTGTCGGACAGCGCGACGCCGAGATCCTCGTCCAGATCGCGAAAGATCGCCCGGGCTCGCCGGTGCAGGTCGATTGCCTCGTCATAGCGCCCACGCTCGCGGGCGATCGCGCCGCGCCGCTGCACCGCCCGCGCCGCCCCGGTCAGGTCGTGAATGCGGGTGAACGCGACGAGTGCCTCGGTGACCAACCGGTCGGCCGCCGGGTAATCGCAGAGCAGGAACGCAAGGGTTCCCGAGCCCAGCATGGCTTCGGCCCGCAGCCGGACGTCGTACCGTTCCGTCGCGCCGGTGGCGGCCAACGCGGTGTCCAGCCAGTCGCGGCCCTCGGCGTAGTGTCCGCGAAGGGCGCAGAACGGCCAGAGCGCGGCGGCAAGGCGCAGCGCACCGGCACCGTCGGGTTGATCCAGTTGCCAGCCCATCGCGGCACGGATGTTGTCCAGTTCGGAGTCCAGGCGCCGGATGCGGCCGGCGTCGGCTCGGCTCAAATACGGTCGAGCGGTGTCGGCCAGTTCGATGAAGTGCTCGGCATGCGCCCGGCGCGAATGCTCGAGCTCGCCGCTCTCCCGGAGCATGGTGGCGGCTCGGTCCTGGATCACGGTGAGCATGCTGTAACGGCGTTCGGCATCGCGGTGCTGGACGGCGATCAGAGACTTATCGACGAGCCGGCCGATCACGTCCACGATGTCGGCGACCGCCGTCGTCCGCGTCCCGCCCGATTCGGCGCCCGGGACCGTGCGGCCGCAGACTGCACCCGCCGCGTCGATCGTCCACCCGCCGGCAAACACCGACAGCCGCGCCAGCGTGGAGCGCTCGTTCGGGCTGAGCAGCGCGACGCTCCAGCCGATCGCGGCGTCCATCGAGCGATGGCGGTTGGCTGTGTCCGGGTCGGCCCATGTGCTGCCTCCGGTGAGGATGGCCGTCGTGGTCCGGAGGGCGATAGCGATTTCCTGTGGTGTCAGCGCATTGAGGCGGGCTGCGGCGAGTTCGATGCCGAGCGGCAGCCCACCCAATCGCCGGCAGATCTCGGCTATGGCCGGCAGGGCATCGGAGCCCGGACGACGGCCGACGGGTTGGCTACGTGCTCGGGCAACGAAGAGCTGCACCGCAGGGGATCGCGCCATTGCCTCGGCGGAGCCTGTCCGTGCCGGTGCCGCGAGCGGCCGCACGTCGTACACGGACTCTCCGGCGACGTTGAGTCGCTCGCGAGATGTCACGATGATCCGCAGCTCACGGCACGCGCTGAGCAACCGGGCGCAGGCCGTAGCGATGTCGCCGACGAGATGTTCGCAATTGTCCAGAACGAGAAAGGTGCGGTCATCGCCGAGACGCTCGGCAATGTCCGCGATCGGGTCCTGGTCGGGATTTTCGCGCCCACCGAGCGCCATCAGCAGCCCCCGGTACGCCGACGCGGCGGTGGACACCCCCGACAGGGGAATCCAGCAGACGTTCTGGCGTCGGCCGGAGAGCGTGTGCGCCGCCGCCGTGGCCAGCCGCGTCTTGCCGACGCCGCCGGGTCCGACCAGGCTCACCAGTCGTACGCCGGGCGTCTCGGTCTCGGCGAGCACCGCGGCGCAGTCCGCTTCGCGCCCGATGAGCTGGTCCGGCGGGATCGGTGGCCGCGTCGTCGGTTGAATGGGTGATGTGTCCAGCACATTTGAGAGCCTGTCGCGAGGCACGCCGAGAGCGTCGGCGAGCAGCCGGATCGTGGCCAACCGCGGATGGCGACGCCGGCCGCGTTCGAGCGCTGCGATCGCGTCGACCGACAGCCCTGAGCGTTCGGCTAGCAGCTCTTGGGAGAGGCCGGCCGCCTGCCGTAGCCGGCGCAGCTCGGACCCGAATCGGCTCGTGTTCGAGTCAACGCTCATCGCCATACCACCGCTCGGCCGCTGACTGCAGCTCGGCCTCAGGCGTGATCGTAGTCGGCGTTCCCCCGAACGGTCCATGCCGAATCACGTCGGGATCAGCTGCGCATCACACCGCGAGACGGCGCACCGATTCGACCGGACGACCGGTGCCATCGGCCAGGGTCACCGTGCCGAGCGCCTAGCGCATCTCGGCCAGGCCGATCGTGATCACCAGCTGCGGGCGTTCCCCGCCGTGCTCGGGCCGGGCTCTGCCGGCGAGCGCGGTCCGCGCCAGCTCGATCAGGCCGACCTGATCGGTGCCGGGCAGCGTCTCGGCGACCGGGCGCTGCGGTGACCTCACGCCTGCGCTGCGCCGGCGGGTCCCGCCGGCCGGGGGCTTCTCCTGCCCTCGATGGCAGTACGGCGAGCACGCGGGCCGGCTCTGCGAACTGCGCGGCTACCGCGGGAGCCTGCGGGTAAACAGCGACATCCCGGCTTGCGGGACGGCAACTCCCAGCCGCCGTAACGCTGACACCGTGGCCCGCTGGTCGAATACTTGGTAATCGCGCCGTTCGATCTCGCAGAGTATTCCGGCGTAAAGATGAAATGCGGTACGGACGCAGGCGCGGCTTTCCGCGGCCAGCAGGTTGATTCCCGGGCGAGCGGCGCGATAGGCGCCGCGGGCCCGCCCGATTTCGTGGGTCAGCAGCGCGCGGACGGCGGGGGTAACGGCCCCTTCGGCGAGATCGTCCTCGCCAACTCCGAAATAACGCAGGTCCTCGCCCGGCAAGTAGATCCGGCCGCGGCTCAGATCCTCCCCGACGTCGCGGATGAAATTCGTGAGCTGGAAAGCTACGCCCAGATCCCGGGCATACGGCTCGGCTGCGTCGATCGGCCCGGGCGTTCCCAGGATAGGCAGCATCAGCAGCCCGATGGCCGCAGCCGAGCCATGCATGTAATGGCAGAGGTCGTCGTACGTGCGGTACCGAATGACGGTCAGGTCCGAGGCCATCGAGTCGAGGAAAGCACCGAAAAGGCTCCGCGACCACGAAAAGCGCGCGGAGGCGTGCGTCACCGCGACGATGACATCTCGGCCGATCGGATCCTCGATGAGCGCCGGATCACCGTGCTCGACCGCGCCTCGCAATTCCTTGAGGCGGGTGACGGCGTCGATGTCTCGCTGCCCGTCGACCAGCTCGTCGGCGTAGCGGGCGAATCCGTACAGTGCGTGCACGGCGGGCCGCCTGTCCGCCGGAAGGAGCCTGGTTGCCAGGAAATACGTGCGGCCGTGCCGCCGGTGCAATTCTACGCAGCGCAGGTACGCCGCCTGGAGCGCCGGATCGGTGATGCCGGCCGCGGTGAGCTCCCTCATCCCGTGATCCGTTCGGCGGCCAGTCGCCCCGAGATGACCGCCATCGGCACACCGACGCCGGGGGTCGTCCACGCACCGGCGAGTACGACGTTCGCCAGTCCCGGGACGAGGTTCGGCAGCCGCCACGGACCGGTCTGCCGGAGCGTGTGTGCGGCACCGAACGGAGTACCGGCCGTGTGCCCGTAGCGTTTCCAGTCCAACGGTGTCACGATCTGCGCGGCCTCGATCCCATCGTGCAGCTCGAGACCACGGCCGGCGAGAGTGCAGAGCAGCTCGTCGCGGTAGCGCGGACCGATTGCCGCCCAATCGATGGCCGGCGCCCTGTCGAGGTTCGGCGCCGGGGCCAGCACCGCTTGGGCCGCGCCGTCGGGCGGCGTCGTGACCAGGAGCGACGGATCCCGCATCAACCGGCCGTGGCGGGTGAGGTCGGCAAAGGTCGACCGCCAGGCGTTGCCAAAGCTCACGACGTGATGCGGGAGCGGCGCGGGCTCCCGCCGAACAAGGCGCACGAGCACGCACGATGGTGACGCGTGGACGCGTCCCGCCGGCCGCCCGAGCAGCTCGGCGCACCCGCGCGGTGCGTCGAGCGCCAGCACGACGGCGTCGGCGCGGATCGTCTCACCGGAGGCGAGCTCCACGCCGCGGGCCCTGTCGGCGCTCATCCGCACGCGAACGACCGGGGCGCCGTACCTGACCGTGACGCCCGCCCGCGCCGCGACCGCGGCCATCGCCGCCGGCAGCGCCCGCACGCCGCCCTCCGGGTAGACCGCACCGCCGACCGTGTCGAGGTAGGCGATCACGGCGTACGCCGCACGGGCTCGCCAGGGCGAGACGCCGGCGTAGAGGGACTGGAAGGTGAAGACGCGCCGGACCCGCTCGTCGCGCAGGTAGCGGGCGATAAGCCCGTGCACCGACCGCAGGCCGCCCAGCGCGACCACGCGGGCGAGATCGGGACGGACCAGCTCGCCGACCCCGTCGATGTTGCGGTCGATGAAGGAATCCCGCTCGGCCCGGTAGAGCCGGCCGAGGTGCCGCACCAGCCGCCGGTATCCGTCCGCCTCACGCGCGCCAGCCAGGTCCGCGATCCGGCTCGCGGTCGCGTCGACATCGGTCGACACGCAAAGCCCCGTGCCGTCGGCGAATTCCGCGCGGTAGACCGGATCGAGACGCCGCAGCCGCACGTGCTCGGCCAGCGTGCTTCCGACCGCGCCCATCGCCGTGTCGATGGTCTCGGTCATCGTGATGACGGTCGGCCCGGTGTCGATCGGGTGGCCCGCGAGCGCGGCGCCGCGGGCGCACCCTCCAGGCGTCGTCGCGGCCTCGACGACGGTCACGCTGCGCCCGGCGCCGCGCAGGTGCAACGCGGCCGACAGGCCGGCGAACCCGGCGCCGACCACGACCACGCGATCGCTCGGTCCCGTCACCTGCCGCACGTTGGGACAGGGTACGGCGGCCCGCCGCCAGGGTGCCCGGGCGTCCTACCGATCACGGATCGGGACCGCGCAGCCGCCGCGATGCGGTCGGTGCCGGTACCGTCAATGGCGTACGACGTGCACCGGCGTACGGCGTGCACCGGCGTCGTGCCACCCGCCCTGCCGGCCTGTCACCGAGGAGCCCGGATATGCCCGTGACCGTTCGCGATCGGATCGCGGCGGCTGGTCCCACGTTCTCCTTCGAGTTCATGCCGCCGCGGGACGAGGCCGGGGAGCGCAAGCTCTGGACCGCGCTGCGCCAGCTCGAGCCGCTGCGCCCGTCCTTCGTGTCGGTCACCTACGGCGCGGGCGGCACGACCCGGGCCGGCACCATCAGGGTCACCGAGCGGATCGCGACCGAGACGACGATGTTGCCGCTGGCGCACCTCACGGCGGTCAACCACTCCGTCGCGGAGCTGCGGCACATCATCGGGCAGTACGCCGGTGCCGGCGTGACCAACGTGCTGGCCCTGCGCGGCGACCCGCCAGGCGATCCGCGGGCCGAGTGGGTGCGCCATCCGCAGGGGCTGGGCTACGCGCATGAGCTGGTGTCCCTCGTCCGCGCTCATGGTGATTTCTGCGTCGGCGTCGCCGCACACACCAACGGGCATCCGCGATCGCGCGACCTCGATGATGACGCCCGACGATTCGTCGAGAAGGTGCGGGCCGGTGCCGATTTTGCGATCACCCAGATGTTCTTCTACGTCGAGGACTACCTGCGCTTCCGCGACCAGGTCGCCGCGCTCGGCTGTGACGTGCCGATCATCCCGGAGATCATGCCGCTGACGAGCATCCGGCAGATCGACCGTTTCTCGATCCTGTCCGGTGAGGAATTCCCGCCGGCTCTCGCCGCGCGGCTGCTCGCGGTGCAGGAGGATCGGGCCGCCGTACGCCGCATCGGCATCGATTTCGCCATCGGGCTGTGCGAGCGGCTGCTCGCGGAGGGTGCGCCGGGGCTGCACTTCCTCACCCTCAACGGATCCCGCGCCACCCGCGAGGTCTGGTCGGGCCTGGGCCTTCCGGCGGTGCCGATCCATGCCTGAGACCGCGACCGTCTCCGTCGTCGGCACCGGGATCGTCGACATCGAGCCGGACACGCTGGTCATCCGCTTCGGCAGCGAGGCCCGCGCGGCTTCGGTCCGCGACGCGCTCGCCCGCTGCTCGTCGGCCATGACGGCGATGGTCGATGCCGTGCGCGCGGCCGGCGTCGCCGACTCCGACCGGCAGACCGGCCCGGTGTCCGTGGAGACGGCGTGGCGTCCTGACGGCCCGTCCAACGAGTTCTCGGCCAACCAGTCGCTGACCGTGCGCGGCACGACGGTCGAGCAGGCGGGCGAGCTGATCACGGCCGTGACATTGGCCGGCGGCGACGGGGCACGGGTGCACGGTACGTCGTGGCATGCGAGCCGGGTCGACGAGATGCTTCCGGTCGCGCGCGAGGCCGCGGTCGCCGACGCCCGCGACAAGGCCGCGCGGTACGCCGCCCTGCTGGGCCGCGGGCTGGGCGCGGTCGTCCGCATCGAGGAGGGCGGTAACGCCGGCGCCCGTCGGGCCGGTGCACGGTCCGCGGGCGTAGCCTTGGAGTCCGCCTCGCTGTCGATGGAGCCGGGCCGCAACGAGGTGCGCGTCAGCGTCGAGATGACGTGGGAACTCCTGCCCTGACCGCGTCGCCAATGTCGACCTGGGGTGCCTACGCGGACCGGTGGTCGGCCTTGCACGGTGGGGCGGACCCGCGTTCGTCGCGGCTGATCGGGACGTATCTGCGGCTGGTCTTCCGGGTGTCGCGGCAGTTTTCCGGGATCTCGCCGGGATTCATCTCGCTGCTTGCTGTGGTTTGTGCAGGGGCGGTGCCCACTACCTGCCTGCCGGGCAATCGCTGGCCGTTACTCGCCGCCGGAATCGCCGTGCTGTCGGGTCTGCTGGACAGCGTGGACGGCACCGTCGCGATTCTGTCGCGGCGCGACTCCGACCTCGGCGGCGTGCTCGATTCGACCGCAGACCGGCTGTCCGACACGGCGTACGCCGTTGCGCTGTGGGTCCTCGGTGCGCCGGCCTGGCTCGCCGGCTTGGTTGCCGGTATCGGGGCGCTGCAGGAATACGTCCGTGCGCGCGCAGCCGGTGAGGGCATGCGAGAAATCGGTGTCATCACGATCTGGGAGCGACCCACACGGATCCTGATGACGGCTGGGTTGTGCTGTGGCGCCGGCATATTTGTCGCCCAAGCCGAAGCTGTCGCGACCGTTGGGGCGTGGGTATCGCTGGCCGCAGCCGTCACTGCCTTCGGCCAGTTGACGCTCGTCGTACGCCGCAATCTGGATCATTAGCGGC
>JBBSHJ010000046.1:0-25165 GCA_038253135.1 Mycobacteriales bacterium
GCTAGCCGGACGGATTCCCCGCTG
Source organism: Mycobacteriales bacterium (assembly GCA_038253135.1). Taxonomy (GTDB): domain Bacteria; phylum Actinomycetota; class Actinomycetes; order Mycobacteriales; family QHCD01; genus JBBSHJ01. The sequence goes on from JBBSHJ010000046.1 coordinate 25, forward strand.
AAGGACGTCGCACATGCACGCACCGAAACGCACCAACCCGGACGTCGTCGCGGCGCCGCTCGGCCGGTACAGCCACCTGGTGGAGGTACCGCCCGGGCATCGACTGTGCTTCATCTCGGGCCAGGTGGGCGTGCGACCCGACGGTTCGCTCGCCGGCGTGGAGGTCGCCGCCCAGGCCGAAGCGGCGCTTGCCAACATCGACGCGTTGCTCGGTGCGGCCGGCGCGACCCCCGATCAGCTGATCCGGCTGCAGAGCTTCGTCGTCGGGCGCGAGAACCTGCCGGGATTTCGGACCGCCCTCGGCGGGGCCTATGACCGCTGGTACGCCGCCGTGAACGCGGAGCGCCAGCCGACCGAGGCCGGCCGGCCGGAGCCCAACGGACCGCCCGGCCACACGCTGCTCGTCGTCGCCGGTCTCGCCGCTCCCGAGCTGCTGGTCGAGATCGAGGCGTGGTTCGCCGTGCCGCCCGAGCCGGCGCGGCGACGAGTCGTGCCCGCCTAAATCGAGGGGCAGCCGGCGAGTGCCGTTGTTCACTACGCCGTTGCCCGCCGGCGCGAGCATCAATGTCGGTGATCGCTGGTAAATCTGACGGCCTGCCGTCCAGCGAGCCGGAGGAGGCCGTAATGCAGCAGCGACCGCGCGTGGTGGTCAGTGTCGGGGCCAGTGTCGACGGCAAGGTGGCACTCGCCCGAGATGCTCTCCTGATGCACCAGCCGAGTGCGGACCTGTGGCGGGCGATGGAGGAGCGGCCCGCCGATCCGGTGCCGCTCGACCTCATCGAGGTGGTCAAGCAGCAATACGGCTGCAACGCTGTGCTCGAGGGCAGCGGCAGCCTGGTCACCGGTGACTCGACTCCTGCCGAGCTCCCCGCCTACGACGGTGACGCCGCCGAGCTCTACCGGCACTTCCTGCCACCGGAGATCACCGGGCAGCCGTCTCCTCCGCACATGTGGTTTACCGCCGTCGACAGCCGCGGGCGAGTGCGCTGGACCGAGAAGCACCCGGAGTGGGACGCGCTGGTCCTGGTGGCGCGGTCGACGCCGGCCGACTATCTCGGCTATCTCCGCCACGAGCGCATCTGCTATCTCGTCGCCGGCGAGGAGCGGGTCGATCTGGCGCCGGCAGTGGCCGCGATGGGCACCGAGCTCGGCATCACCTGCGTTCTGTCGACCGCCGGTGGCGGCCTCAACGGAGCGCTGTTGCGGGCAGGTCTGATCGACGAGCTTCACCTGTCGCTGGCGCCCGCTCTGGTCGGCGGGCTCGGCACCCCGTCGGTCATGGACGGGCCGCCTCTTGACGTGGGCGAGCCTCCCACCCGACTGCACCTGCTATCGGTGCACACCGACACCGGCGGCACCGTTCGTCTGCATTACGACGTGATCAAGGACGGGTGATGACAATGCGCGACCGGGTCATGTTGACCGGCTTTGGTGCAGGTCCGGTAATGGATCGGCGTGCAGGAGGCACCCAGCAGCTCCCGGGCTGCGGATGCCTCGGACTCAAGCCACCGACGCGCCGCTTCGACCGCCTTCGGTTGCAGCGGAAAGCGGGCGACGAGCTCCTCGCCGATGCGAAACAGCGCGTTGACCGTGCCGTGTGACGCCGTCGCCACGACCGGCCGGTCGCGCCATTCAGGAAACTGCTGATCCAGCAACTGGCGCACCGTAGCAGCGGACACACTCAGCTGATCGGCATGCATCTTCACGCCAGCAGCATCCTGCGCTGCGATCGTCGTCCGCAATCTCGTTGTCCCAATGACCGCCGGGCCGGTTCCTGCTTGGCGTGATGGGGGCGGTCGCCGACGGGGAGCGCACCCGGTTCGCGTTCCTCGGGGGCGTGCACACTCCCGCGCAGCGGGTCGCCGCGCCGGCGTTGGGAGCGATCGGCCGGCTCACGGCGCCGACGGTGCTCGACCGGTATGCCGCCCGCGTCACGGCGCGGAGCGAGCGATCCTGAGCCGGACGAGGCGGACGGCGAGCCCGACCGCAAAGACGCCGACGCCGACGACCACCGCGATCCACGGCAGCGTTGCGACCAGGGCCAGGCAGCCGACGCACCCGAGCACTTGCAGCCAGCGCGGGAAGCGGCGTACCGACGAGTCCTGGGTGAACGCCGACGCGTTGGCGACGAAGTAGTACACCAGCACGCCGAAGGACGAGAAGCCGATCGCGCCCCGGAGGTCGACGGTGAGCACCAGGACGACGACGACCGCCGCCGCCGAGAGCTCGGCCCGATGCGGGACGTGAAAACGCGGGTGGATCGCGGCGAGGTACGGCGGCAGGTCCCGCTCGCGGGCCATCGCCAGCGAGGTCCGGCCCAGCCCGGCGATCAGGGCTAGCAGCGCCCCGCCCGCGGCCAGCGCGGCCCCGACCCGCACCACCGGGACGGCCCGGTCCCAGGAGCCAGCCCGCACCGCGGCGGCAACCGGATCGTGCGAGCGGCCGGTGGCCTCCGCGCCGAGGACCGACAGCACGGCCACCGCGACCACGGCATAGACCGCGACCGCTCCGGCCAGGGCGATGACGATGGCCCGCGGGATGGTCCGGGCCGGATCGCGGACCTCCTCGCCGAGCGTCGCGATCCGCGCGTAGCCGGCGAATGCGAAGAACAGCAATCCGGCCGACTGGAGCACGCCGTAGACCCCGTGCCGGGGACCGGACCAGCCGGTGAGATGACCCGAATCCGCTGCCCCGCCGGCGAAAATCGCCACCAACGCGACGATCAGGCACATCAGAACGAGCCCGACGATGATCCGCGTCAGACCGGCGGTGCGGGTGATCCCCGCGCAGTTGACCAGCGCCAGCGCGATCACGACCGCGGCGGCCACCGGCCGCTCCCAGCCGCCGGGGACGGCGTACGCCGCGAACGTCAGCGCCATCGCGGCACAGCTCGCCGTCTTGCCGACCACGAAGCCCCACCCCGCGAGGAAACCCCACCACGGCCCGAGCTGCTCACGGCCGTAGAGGTAGGTGCCGCCGGCCTGCGGGTACGCCGCCGCGAGTTGCGCCGAGGAGGACGCGTTGCAGAAGGCGACGACCGCGGCGACCGCGAGGCCGATCAGCAGGCCTGCGCCGGCGGCCCGCGCGGCTGGGCCGAACGCGGCGAAGACCCCCGCCCCGATCATTGACCCGAGCCCGATCGTCACCGCGTCGGTGAGGCCGAGCCGCCGCGCGAGCCGCGGGCTGGCGGTGCCGGGCGGGGCCATGCGGGTGATTGTCGCGCACCGTGGCGCCGCATCGCTTGATTCCGGGTGCGCGGGAGGGGGTACGCCGTCCGGTTGACCGTCCTTGGGCAAGCGCCGGGACGCCGCGCTCACGGCCGGCCATTTCTCCGACCCCAGCACGAATCGCGGCAGGCGGGCAGGCTCAGGCGGCACCGACGCGCAGCCGGTAGCCGCGCTTGACGACGGTCTGGATGATCGCCGGATCGCCGAGCGCGGCCCGCAGCCGCCCGACGGCCATCTCGACGGCGTGACCGTCGCTGCTCTCACCGGGAAGTAGACCCAGCAGATCGGGGCGGGACAGCACCCGCCCACCGCCGTCGGCGAGTGAGCGCAGCAACGCCATGCCGGCCGTCGGCAGCTCGATGAGCCTGCCGTCGACGAGCACGGCAGATCCGCGCAGTTCCAGTCGGCGCCCGGCGGCGGTGAGGCCGTGGGCCCGCGCCGGCAGGTGCTCGACGATGGTGCGGGCCAGCGCGCCGAGCCGCCCGCGGTCCGGCATGACCACCGGGATCCCGGCGGCTCGCAGCGGCCCCGCCGTGACCGGGCCGACGCAGGCGCAGAGCACGGATCCGTCCCGCGGCACGGCAATGCCCAGCCGCTGCGCCGTGCGCAGGAAATTGACCGCCGCGGGAGCGCTGGTGAAGGCCAGCGCGTCGATGCCGCCGGCCGCGGTCTCCTCGATCAGCCGCTGCAGTGGCGCCTCGTCATCGGGCTGCACCCAGCGATAGACCGGCACCTCGATCACCTCGGCGCCGATCCCGCGCAGCCCGTCGACCAGATCGCGCAGCGGCTCGCCGTGCAGCTGGACGGCAACCCTCTTCCCGGCGAGGTCGCCGCCCGCGAGCAGGTGGGCCAGCACCTCGTCCGAGGACTCCGAGTCCGGAGACCACGCCTCCCGCAAGCCGGTCGCCCGTACCGCCCCGCGCGCCTTCGGGCCCCGGGCGAGGATCGTCGCTGCCGCGAGCGCGGCCGACAACGGCTCGGCGAGCCCCCACGTCTCGGCCGCATCCATCCACCCTCGGAAGCCGATTCCGGTGGTGGCGACGACGCCGTCGAGGCGGGTCTCGAGGCATCGCCGGGTCGCCGCGAGCAGCGAAGCGTCGTCGGCGAGCGGCACGATCCGGATCGCCGGGCCGTAGATGACGCGGGCGCCGCGGCGCGCAAGGGCGGTGCCGAGCTCCTCCCGGCGGCGGGCCGCGGTGATGCCGATCGTGAAGCCGGCCAGCGGCTCGACACTCATTTCGACGCAGTCCCGGCGGCTTGCGGTACGCCGGGTCCGGTCGCGTCGGCGGTCGGCGCGGACCGCGCGCCGGGCCTCGTTGCGACGTGCACGACCCCGTCGTCGACGCGGACGCCGTACGTCTGCACCCGCAGCGCCGGATCGTCCAGGCAGGCGCCGGTGCCCAGGTCGTACGCCTGCTTGTGCAGCGGCGCGATCAGCGTCGGCCGGTCGCCGCGACTGCCGACGATGCCGCGGGACAGCACGCAGGCGCCGGTGTCGGGGTCGCGGTTGCCGACCACGTAGAGGGTGCCGTCGTGGGTGCGGACGACGACGACCTGCTCGTCGCCGAGGAGGGCCGCGACGGCACGTTCGGGCAGCAGGTCGTCGTACCTGCAGACCGCGATCCACCTCATGGCGCTCCGATCGTCAGCAGGGGCTTCTTCTGGCCGCGTTCCGACACGAACGCCACCGACGGGTCCGGGGATTCCGGAGCGTTGACGAACGACACGAATCGGCGCAGCCGCTCGGGATCGTCGAGGACGGCGGCCCATTCGTCGGCGTAGTCGGTGACGTGCGCGGCCATGGCGGCGTCGAGGTCGGCGCAAATACGCAACGCGTCGTCAACGATCACCGATCGCAGGTATCCGAGCCCGCCGGCGAGTGACTCCACCCAGGCGGCCGTGCGCTGCAGCCGGTCGGCCGTGCGCACGTAGAACATCAGGAAGCGATCGATGGTCCGCACCAGGGTTTCGGTGTCGACGTCGGTGAGCAGCAATTCGGCGTGGCGCGGGCGGAATCCGCCGTTGCCGCCGACGAAGAGGTTCCAGCCGCCCTCGGTGGCGATGACGCCGATGTCCTTGCTCTGCGCTTCGGCGCATTCCCGGGCGCAGCCGGAAACACCGGCCTTGACCTTGTGCGGCGCCCGCAACCCGCGATACCGCAGTTCCAGCTCGATCGCGAGGGTTACGGAGTCCTGTACGCCGTACCGGCACCACGTCGACCCGACGCAGGATTTGACCGTGCGCAGGGCCTTGCCGTAGGCATGCCCGGACTCGAAGCCCGCGTCGACGAGGCGACGCCAGATCGCAGGCAATTGTTCCACCCGGGCGCCGAAAAGGTCGATCCGCTGGCCACCGGTGATCTTGGTGTAGAGATCGAAATCGCGGGCCACCTCCGCGATCACCATCAATTTCTGCGGTGTGATCTCGCCGCCGGGAATTCGCGGCACGACCGAGTAGGTGCCGTTGCGCTGCATATTCGCGAGGAAATGGTCATTGGTGTCCTGCAGCGCGGCCTGCTCGCCGTCGAGGATATGTCCATTGCCGAGCGTGGCGAGGATCGAGGCGACGGTCGGTTTGCAGATATCGCAGCCGCGGCCGACGCCGTGGCGCTCGATCAATTCGGTGTACGTCGTGATGCCGGTGATCCGGACGATGTCGAAAAGCTGGGCGCGGCTCTGGGTGAAGTGCTCGCACAATCCGGTCGGCAGGTCGACGCCGCCCTCGGCGAGCATGGTTTTCAGCAGCGGGACGCAGGAACCGCAGCCGGTGCCGGCGAGGGTGCGGGACTTGAGGGCGGGCACGGTGTCGACGCCGTCCTCGACGATCGCGCCGCGGATGGCGCCGGCGCTGACGGCATGACAGGAGCAGACCTGAGCGTCGTCCGGCAATTGACCGAAATCCGCCGCACCGGCGGGGGAGATGAGCGCGACCGGGTCGCCGGGGAGCTCCCGTCCGACCAGCGCTCTGAGGGCGGCGTACCGCGACGCGTCGCCGACGAGGATCCCGCCGAGCAGCGTGCGAGCGTCGTCGGAGACGACCAGCTTGGCGTAGCCGCGGTCGACCGGATTGTTGAGTGTCACCTCCAGCGCGCCGGGAGTGCTGGCGAGGGCGTCGCCGAAACTGGCGACGTCGACGCCGAGCAGCTTGAGCTTGGTGGACGTGTCGGCACCGCCGAATTCCGCCGTGCCGCCGAGCAATCGAGCGGCCACGACGTCGGCCATGGCGTTGCCGGGGGCGAGGAGGCCGTAAACCCGGCCGTCGAGGCAGGCGCACTCGCCGATCGCGTAGACCGCGTCGTCCTCGGTGCGGCACGTCCGGTCGACAACGACGCCGCCGCGCTCGCCGACGGCGAGTCCGGCGTCGCGGGCGAGCTGATCGCGCGGCCGGACGCCGGCGGAGAAGACGGCGACGTCGAGATCGAGCTCGACGCCGGAGGCGAGCTCGGCGATCATCCGGTCGCCGTCGGGCACGATCCGCGCGACCGACGTACCGGCGTGGACGGTGACGTCGAGCTCCTCGATCAGCGTGCGCAGCAGCGCACCGCCGCCCTCGTCGACCTGCAGCGGCATCAGCCGCGGCGCCAGCTCGACCACGTGCGGTGACATGCCGAGCAGCCGCAACGCCCGGGCGGCCTCGAGCCCGAGCAGTCCGCCGCCGACGACCATGCCGGCCGCGCGGCCCCCACGCCGTGCGGCGGCCGCGGCCGCAGCGACGCGGATCCCGTCGAGGTCATCGAGGGTGCGATAGACGAAGCAGCCCGGCCGGTCGCGGCCCGGCACCGGCGGCACGAAGGGAGAGGACCCGGTCGCCAGCACCAGCGCGTCGTACCGCAGCCGCCGCCGGGTGCTCGTCGTGACGATCCGGCGGTCGCGGTCGACGGTCGTCACCGGCTCGCCGAGCCACCGTTGATATCCCGGTACGTCGTAGCAGCCGGCCGGGGTGACGGCGAGCTCGTCGGCGCTGACGCCGTCGAAATAGGAGGACAGCGCGACGCGGTCGTAGGCCGGGCGCGGCTCCTCCGAGAGCACGGTCACCGCCCACTCGCGGCCGGTGTCGCGGGCCTGCAGCGCGTCGACGAACCGCTGGCCGACCATGCCATTGCCGGCGACGACGACGTGTCTCATTGGGCGTGAACCTCCGGTCTGCTTGCCGGCCAGGGTGCTCCGGCGCCGTGACGTGATCGCGTCGGCTCGGTTACGGCGGTGCTACGCGTGCGGCGTGACCGGTTCGCCGGTGGCGAGCGGCTCGGCGGCGCTGGAGGCGGACCTGGCCGGCTCGGTCGCGAGTCCGGCGGTAGCCCTGCCGGCCACGCGGCGGCGTACCGCGAAGGCATAGGGCAGCGCGACGACGACCGCACCGCCGACGATGTTCCCCGGCACGGTCAGCAGCAGGTTGTGCGCGAGATCCGCCCAGGTCGCGTCGCCGTTGAGGATCGCGAGGGAGAAGATCGTCATGTTCGCGACCGAGTGCTCGAAACCGCTGGCGATAAACGCGAACAGCACCCAGAACAGCGTGATCAGCTTGGCGACGTCATTCCTGGTGCGCATGGCCATCCAGATGCCCAGGCAGACCAGCATGTTGCACAGCACCGCGCGGGCGAAGAGCTGCCCGTCCGTCGCGTGCAGTTTGGACGTCACCATCGAGCCGATCATCGCGTTGCCGGCGGGTTTCTTGCCGGGCAGCGCCGTGTCGAGGACACCGCCGGCGTGCACCAGTAGAGCAAAAAGGACCGACCCGACGAGGTTGCCCGCCAGCGCGGCGACATTCACGGCGATCGCCGCGGCGCCGCTGATCCCGCCGCGTAGCCAGCCGATGAGCATCGTCATGTTGTTGCTGGTGAAGAGCTCGGCGCCGGCAAAGACCACGAGCGTCAATGCGATGCCGAAGACCGTGCCCTGCACCAGTTTCGTGGCGGGGGATGAGGCGGCGGCGAGCGGGCCGGCGGCGCTGGCGAGGACCACGACGGCCACGCCGATGTAGGCGCCGGCGAGAATGGCCTGGGCGGCGTACCGGACGGGAGAGCGGAGCAGCGCGACCTTGTCGGTGGCTTGGGTGGACGCGTCGTCGAGAGCGTCGCCGTAGGAAAGGGGCATCGGTACCTCCGAACGGTGGACTTGCCAAAGACGTTATGGACGCCGGGTTTCGCCCGGCGACATCCGCTGTGACGCGCCCGTCAATCTCTGCGCGCAGGGGCGGTGCGGTCACTGTGCGGCACCCGTAACCCGGCGGAAATATGCCGCCGCCGCGGAATCATCCTTCGCCCGGCAACGCGCAGGTCGGCAGGCGCCGTACCGACGTGGCGACGATGTCGACGAGCGCTTCCAGGGGGATCCGGCCAGCGGCTCGACGTGCAGGACATGGCGCACTCTCGTGGTCTCGATGAATTCGCGAGCAGGACGGCCCGCGGCTCGGGATTGTCGCGCGATCGGCACCACCACCGCAGCGGGAAGGTTGGACCCTTGTCGTCGTCCTGGCGCCGGGAACGCTCCGACCTTGGCGGGGATGTCGGCTCAAGTCGAGGAGCCGGCCGTGACCACGTCGATGGGGGTCTCGGAGCGCGGGCTGGAGCAGGCTCGGGGGGCCGGCGCGCGGGTGCGCGAGCTGATCGGCGACGGCGGGGTGACGGCGTGCAAGGCGCAGGCCGACATCGCGGCGGAGCAAGAGGCGCGCCGATCCCTGTGGTTGGGTGATCACAACGGCTTGACTGAGCAGGACGGAGTGGCTGGTGTCCGAACGCTGGTACAAGGAAGCGGTTATCTATTGCATCGAGGTGGACTCGTTCCAGGACGCCGACGGCGACGGCTGCGGTGACCTGCGCGGGCTGATCAGCCGGCTGGACTATCTGGCCGGTCTCGGGGTGACGTGCTTGTGGCTCAACCCGATCCACCCCTCCCCGGGCCGGGACAACGGCTATGACGTCAGCGACTATTACGGCATCAGTCCGCGCCTCGGCACGCTGGGCGATTTCGCCGAGCTGGCGGCACGGGCCCGCGAGCGCGGCATCCGGATCCTGCTGGACCTCGTGGTCAATCACACCTCGGACGAGCACCCGTGGTTCGTCTCGGCTCGCAGCGATCCCGACTCGCCGTACCGCGACTGGTATGTCTGGAGCGCGACCGAGCCGCCGGACCGGCGCCAGGGCATCGTGTTCCCGGGTGAGCAAACCGAGACGTGGAGCTTCGATGACAAGGCGAAGCAGTGGTATTTCCACCGCTTCTACGACTTCCAACCCGACCTGAACTGGTCCAATCCCGCGGTCCGCGCCGAGATCACCAAGGTGATCGGTTTCTGGCTGCAGCTGGGTGCCTCCGGCTTCCGGGTCGACGCGGCGCCGTTCGTGCTGGAGCAGGTCGCTCCCGGCCTCGACCCCGGTCCCCTCGATTTCTCGATCCTCGACGACTGGCGCCAGGATGCCCAGTGGACCACCGGCGACGCAGTCCTTTTGTGCGAGGCCAATGTCGCGCGTGACGATCTGGTCACCTACTGCGCGGCGGCACCGACCGGACCCAACGACCGCGCGCATATGCTCTTCGCATTCGGGGTCAACACCCAGCTGTGGCTCGCGCTGGCCCGCTGCGACGCCGAGCCGCTCGTCGAGGCGCTGAACATGTCGCCGCGGCTCCCGGCGATGGCGCAGTGGGCGACCTTTCTGCGCAACCATGACGAGCTCGATCTGAGCCAGCTGACCGACGAGCAGCGCAACGACGTGATGACCGCGTTCGCCCCCAAGCCCGACATGCGGATCTACAACCGGGGCATCCGCCGCCGCCTCGCGCCGATGTTGAAGGGCGAGCGCCGCCGCATCGAGCTGGCCTATTCTCTGCAATTCACGATGCCCGGCACGCCGGTCCTGCGCTACGGCGAGGAGATCGGCATGGGTGAGGACCTCAAGCTGCCCGGCCGCGACGCGATCCGCACGCCGATGCAATGGGACGACAGCCGGGCGGCCGGCTTCTCGACCGCGCCGGCCACTGCCCTGATCCGCCCGGTCGCGACCCGCGGCGCCTACGCCGCCAAGCGCGCCAACGTCCGCGGCCAGCAGGCGGACAAGGATTCCCTGCTCCGCTGGTTCCAGCAGCTGATCCGCGTGCTGCGGCAATGCCCGGAAATCGGCGTCGGCCAGCCGAGCGTGCTCGACGTACCGCTCCCACGCTCGGTCCTCGCGCACCGCTTCGACGACCCGGCCGGCTCGATCCTGCTGCTGCACAATCTGGCCGACACGTCGACCACGGTCGATGTGACGGACATCGGCATCGGGCCGGGCGCCTGGGAGGTCTTCGGCGACGCCGAATACGAGCCCCTGCCGCGCAGGATCACCGCTTTGACGCTCAACGGATGGGGCTATCGCTGGATCCGGCTCCGTCGCGGTCCTGGACCCCAGCGGAGTCGGTGAGCGCGGTACGTCGACGAGCTGCCGCTGCGCGCAGGACGGGGTGAGCGGGCGTCGTACGACGGCCGCCTTTGAGAGCCGGTCCTGGACTGCCGCACCCAAGGCCGCACGGCGAGCGCCGTCGTCGATGGGCGCTGCGCGTCTGCCCCGAAATGCTTTCTTTCGCATTTGCGGCCAGGGACGGTGCGATTCCGAGGAGACTCATGAGGAGCTGGGCCGAATCGGCCGGGCGGGGAGGGCGCGATGACCGACAACCACGGCGGCGGCCAGTTTGCCGTGCCGGCCGAGAGTTATGACCGGATGATGGGCCGATACCTGCCGACCCTTGCGCCGGCCTTCGCCGACGCCGCGGGCATCGCGGCGGGAATGCGGTTGCTCGACGTCGGCTGTGGACCGGGCGGTCTGACGACCGAGCTGGTACGCCGTACCGGTCCCGATAACGTCGCGGCGATCGACCCGTCACCGAGTTTCGTGCGGGCCTGCCGCGAGCGAAATCCCGGCGTCGACGTCCGCCAGGGCGTCGCCGAGGAGCTGCCCTTCGCCGACGGCAGCTTCGACGCCGCGCTGGCCAGCCTGGTTGTCGGCTTCATGACCGACCCGGTCGCGGGCTGCCGAGAGATGGCACGGGTGAGCAAGGCCGGCGGCACCGTTGCGAGCGCGTTCTGGGACACCGCGCGGATGCCGGCCGTGCGGATCTTCTGGGCCGCGGCCGCCACCGTCGATCCGTCGGCCGGCGCAGACCTGCGCCGGCCGGGCAGAGGCGAGGGTGAGCTGGCCGGCTACCTTCGCGACGCCGGGCTGGTCGACGTACGCGACGGAACTCTCGAGGCGAGCACCGACTACGCCGATTTCGACGACTGGTGGTCGGGATGGACGCTCGGCGTCGGCCCGATCGGCGCCTACTTCCGGACGCTGGACGAGCAGGCCCGCGACACCATCCGCGCCGAGTCGCTGCAGCTGCTGGGCACCCCGACCGCAGGCTTCACGCTCACGGCGATCGCGTGGTTCGCCCGCGCGACGAAGCCGGCGACCGACTCCGCGTGAGAGACATTCGGTAGCAGCGGACCGGCCGAATCAGGCTCGCTGCTGACGGGGCACGATCACCTGCTCGTAGATGAGCAGCAGGCCGGCGGCGACCGGGATCGAGATGAGCGCACCGAGCACCCCCAGCAGTGCGCCACCCGCGAGGATCGCGACGATCGTGAGCGCCGGCGGCACTTCGACCGCTCGCCGCATGATCCGCGGCGCGAGGATGTACGCCTCGAAAATGTGGTAAAGAATGTAGTAGCCGAGGACGATCAGCGCTTCCTGCCAGCTCGACGTGAGGGCCACAAGGGTGACCAGCGCGCCGCCAATGAGCGTGCCGATGATCGGCACCAATGCGAGCAACCCGACGAGCACCGCGAGCACCGCCGCAAGCGGAATGCCGAGAATCGCCAGGATGACGTAGGAAAGCGCGCCGTTGATGGTGGCCACGCACAGCTGGCCGAGGACGTAGCCCCCCACGCGGCGGGCGATCTCCTCACTGAGGTAGACGACCCGAGGTCGACGGGGTCGTGGGATGAGCTGGTACGCCGCGGACTTGACCCGGGGCATCGTCGCGAGGAAATAGAGCGTGAGCACCAGGACGGTGAGGGCCCCCACGATGCCGTCGAAGATGACCTTGCCCGCCCCGAGAAGGCCCCCGAACAGTGCGCCGCCCCGCTTCTGCACCGCGTCCTGTGCGCGGGTGGTGACGTGCCACCGATGGTCAATTTGCATCACGAAATGGTTGTGCTCGATCTGCTTGACATAGTCCGGCGCGTTCTTGACCAGCTCGGCGGTCTGAGTGACCACCGGTGGCACAATGACCCAACCGATGAGGGCGAAGATGCACGCCACGCCGCCGACGACCATCAGCACCGCCCAACCGCGTCGAATACCGCGTCGGCGGTTCATCGCCGCCACAATCGGATCGAGCCCGAGGGACAGGAACAACGCCAGCACGATGTAGGTGAAGACGTGTTTCAGCTGCAGGACGAGATGCACCAGGCCATAGGCGGTGAGTACGCCGAGAGCGGCGACGAAGCCGATGTAGAACGGCGAGCGTCGGTCGAACGGTGTTCCTGGTCGGCCCGCCGCAGGATCGCGCTCCGGCTGGTCCACGCCCTGCTCGACGAGCTGGTCGGTCTCGCGCGCGGCGGCCGCGACCTGATTGGCGATCTCGTCGAGCGACCTCTCGGCGCCATCGCCCGCCTCGCTGGCCGCGGTCTCCGCGGTGTCTGCGGCCTCGGTTGCCGTGCCCGCCGCGTAGGTTGCCGTGTCCGAGGACGCGTCGGCGCCACGGGCAGCGGCGGGTGCGCGTGCGACGTACCGTCGCCACCAGCGGCTGCCCATGTCCCGGAGCGTAGCCCGATGACCCGACGCGACGGTGACCGCGACGGGGGGCGGTTGCCGCGCGTACGGAGCTTGACAGGTGAGGATTTGCCGGCCGGCTGCCGGGAGATGTGGTGAGCTGGTGCGGTGACGATCAGCGAGCGATTGGACCGATATCAGCGGCGGCACCGTTCGGCTGCCTTCCCGATAGCCGTCCTCTACAAGTACTTCGACGACTTCGGCTGGTACCTGGCCGCGCTGATCGCCTATTACAGTCTCGTCTCGCTGTTTCCCCTGCTCCTGCTCCTCTCCGCTCTGTTAGGGATCGTGCTGGCCGGACACCCAGAGCTGCAGCAACACGTTCTGCACTCCGCGCTGGCCCAGTTTCCGGTGGTCGGCGACCAGCTCGGAGAGCCCAGACGGCTCGGCGGCGGCCCGGTCGGCCTGATCGTGGGCATCGGCGGCTCGCTCTATGGCGGCCTCGGCGTGGGTCAGGCCCTGCAGTATGCGATGAATACCGCATGGACGGTGCCACGGAACAGCCGGCCCAACCCGATCAAGTCCCGAGTCCGCAGCCTGCTGCTGCTGGCCACCGCAGGACCAGCGGTGCTCGGCACCACCATTTTGTCCAGCCTTGGTCCGCACGGGGCGGGGTCCCTCGGGCCGCTGCTCCGCGGGCTCCTGCTGGCGGCGTCGATGGCGATCAACGCCGCGGTCTTCGTTTTCGTGTTCCGGCTCGCCGTGGCCCGAAAGCTAACGGTGCGACAAGTCGCCCCCGGTGCGGTCGCCGCGGCGGTTGTCTGGCAGCTCATCCAGTCCTTCGGCGTGATCTACATCGGGCACGTGGTCAGGAATGCGTCCCCCGTCAATAGCGTGCTTGCTCTCGTGCTCGGACTGCTCGCATTCCTCTATATCACCGCCGGCGCAGTGGTCCTGTGTGCTGAGATCGACGTCGTCCACGTCCACCGGTTATATCCCCGTGCGCTGCTGACCCCGTTCACTGACGACGTCGATCTCACCCGCGGCGACAAGCGCAGCTACACAACCCAGACCAAGGCTCAACGCAGCAAGGGCTCCCAACAAATTGCCGTTCATTTCGATCAGCCCAGCGCCGACGCCGGCACTGCACCGGAAGAGCCGGCGGAGGAAGGCAAGCCCGGCAATACGGCGGCGGACGAGGCAGGGGCGAGCGAACCGGATGGCGCCCGCTCGACTGAGGCTGGTGAGCACCACTCCTGAGGTCCTACCGGTCGTCGATTATGGCCGGGGACGAATCCTGACGGTCCAATGCGCGCCACTACTGCCGAGTTCTCGGGGGGCGGCCCCGCCGCCGGCGTACCCGGCGTCAGATCCTTGTTCGCCGGTGCTGAAGGTGCCCGATCATCCTTCGCCATCTTCTGGGTGACGCAGACAATCGAGCTGTGGCACGACGGGCTCAGAGAGGGCGCAAGGCCAGGCCCGTGAGCGAGCACGGCCGGGCCTCCATCAGCCGGCGTAGCTTCTCCGTTCGGCAGTCGTACCAAATCAAGGTATCCGGCTGGAGCCACCATCGCGCTCGCGGACGGTGACGGTCGCGGCGTGCGCGGGGAAGCCTTCGTGCTCGGCCAGCTCGGTCACGACCGGGGCGAGCCGGCGGAATTCGGCCTCGTCGAGCTCCGCGATCGCCGACCGCACCAGATACGTGCTGGCGGTCACCCCGCTGGAGACCCGTGCGTAGCCCGTGGTCGGGAGCGTGGCCGGCGTACCAATGGCGAAATTCGAGGCGGCAAAGGTCGTCCATTGTCCGAGCAGCACGGTGCCGGCGTAGCGCACATCCGCCAGCCATTCTCGCGGCGCGGCGACGGCCAGCTGCAGGTGCTCGGCCGCGTATTCATTGGCTACGGCCATCGCCGGCTCGCGGCCCTCGACCAGCACCAGGCCGCCGTTGTGGGCGATGGAGGTGGCGGCAAAGGTACGACGCGGCTCGGGCAGGTCGGCCAGCTGCCGGGCGACGTGGTCGCGGGCGGCCTCGAGCACCGGGCGGGAGGTGCAGACGAGGACCGCGGAGGAGTCGGCGCCGTGCTCGGCCTCGTTGAGCAGGTCGGCGGCGAGCAGCCGCGGGTCGGCGCTCTCGTCGGCGACGATCAGCGCGTCGCTGGGGCCGAAACCGACCTCGACCGGACAGCCGAGCCGCTGCACCTCCGCCTCCGCCCAGGCGATGCCGGGCGAGCCGGGGCCGACGATCTTGCGCACCCGCGGGATCGTCTCGGTGCCGCAGGCCAGGGCGGCGATCCCGGCCGGCCCGTTGCTGCGATAGACCTCGGTGAGCCCGAGCTCGCGGGCGGCGACGAGGATGGCCGGGTCGACCTCCCCGCCGCCGCCGGGCAGCGGCGGGGCCACGACGACGATCCGCTCGACGCCGGCGACGACGGCCGGCGTGGCGATGTGGATCAGCACCGACGGGAAGGAACCCTTGCCCGACGCGACGAACAGCCCGACCGACGGGATCGGCGCCGCCTGCTCACCCACCAGCAGGCCCGGGCGCGGCTCGGCCGTCCACGACGCGCGCCGCACGATCAGCTCGTTGAAGGCGCGGACCTGCGCGATCGCCGTACCGATCGCCTCGACCAGCCCGTCGCTCACCGCGGCGCGGGCGGCGGCGAACTCGGCCTCGCTCACCCGCAGCCGCTCGGCCGGCACGGTCATGTCGTCGAAGCGGCGCAGCGCGTCGACGACGGCGGCGTCGCCGCGGGCGCGCACGTCCTCGACGATCGCCGCGATCGACCCCCGCAGGCCCTCGTCGACGCCGTCGTGGTCGCGACCGCGGGTCAGCACGCGGTCGCGTTCGTCCGCGGACGTCGTACCCCAGTCGATGATCGGCAGCTTGGTCACTGCTCGCTCGCGCGGGCGGTGAAGAGGGTCGTCAGCGGCAGGGTGTCGGGTGCGACGTCGGCCCAGGGCGACGGTACGGCGAAGACGGCGGCGGACGCCGTGGGGAAGCCTTCGGCCAGCGCCGCCCGGGCCGTCGCGTCACCGGCGCCGTCGTCGAGGGCGGCGGCCAGGTCGCCGAGGCCGGGGTTGTGGCCGACGACCGCGAACGTCGTGACGTCGTCGTGCGTGTCGTGGACGACGGCGAGCAGGTCGTCGACGGTGTTGGCGTAGATCCGCTCGTCCTCCACGGTGGCCGGGGCGGTGAGGGCGGACCGGACGGCGTTCCACGTCTGCTGGGCCCGTAGCGCCGGCGAGACCGCGACCCGGTCGATGCTCGTCTCCTGCGCGGCGAGCCAACGGCCGAGGGCGGTCGCGTCGCGCTCGCCCCGCTCCGTGAGCGGGCGCTCCTCGTCGCTCGGCCCGGAGTCGGCCTTGGCGTGGCGGATCAGGATCAGCTGGCGAGCGGTCATGGTGGGAGTCTCGCAGCCCGGCCCGCGATGTCCAGTCAGAGATCGTCCTGGCCGAGCTCGACGCGGCCGTCGATGAGCTCGCGGGCCGCATCGAGGTGGCCGAGGTGGCGGGCCGTTTCCTCGATCATGTGCAGCACGATGAAACGCAGGTCGGCGACCTGGTCGGATTCGCCCTGGTTGTGCCGCCCGACCGGACGAGTCGACAGCGGCGTCGAGGCCAGTAGGGCGTCGGCGCGGGCGATCTCGTCGCGATAGAAGGCGACGACGGCCTCGGTCGGATGGTCAGAGGTGAAGCCAACAGTGTGGTCGGTGTCGGCGGCCCACGGGAGCGGCGCGATGCAGCCCTGGGCGACGCCTTGAAACCAGTGCCGCTCGGCGTGCCCGAGGTGCTCGATCATGCCCAGCGGAGTCCAGCCCGAGGGCAGCACGGGTGTCGTCAGCTGCTCGCGGCTGAGCCCGGCGATGATTTCGAGCGCGCGGGCGCGTTGGGCGGCGAGGAAATCAAGCAGCATCCGGTCGACGGCATCGGCAGCGTTGGCGTCGTACGACGGCGGCAGCGTCGTCGTACCGTCGCGGGTCGTCGTGGCGTCGTACCTCATGCGAGCCGCGCGGCCCGGTCGCGATAGGTCGGAGCCAGCTCGCTCCACCGCGTGTGCCAGTCGGCTGCCGGCCGGTCGGCGAGATGGGCGGCGAGGTCTTCGATGTGGGCCTGCCAGCCGGCGCCGTGGTCGGCCAGCTCGGCGAGTGGGATCCCGCGCTCCTCGACGACCAGCCTGGTGTGGTCGCCGTCGGCGGTGAGGACGGCCTCGATGACGGTCTGGTCGTCGGCGCCCGGCGACATGGTCAGCAGCAACCGGTGCGGCGGCTCGCAGACGTCGACGCGGCCCGGACCCTCCCAGGAGCTGGTGAAGCGGGCCTGGAACTCGCCGCCTGGCCGGAGATCGCCGTGCACGGTGGCGATCCAGCGGGCCAGCCGGTCGGGCTCGGTCAGCGCCGACCAGAGGTCGTCGGCGTCGGTGGCGAAGCGGTCGTCCATGCGTACGACGGTCGTGCCGTCAATGACGTGCAGCGATCCGATCACCGTTTGTTGCGTCATTGCGTTTTCCTCCGTTGTCTCTTGCTGCGCGCGATCTCGGTGTGCAGGGCGTCCATCCGCTGTTCCCATCGGGCTCGGTAGTGGCTGAGCCATTCATCGATCTCGGCCAGCGGCTCGGCCCGCAGGCGGTAGACCCGCTGCTGCCCGGCTTGGCGCGCCTCGACCAGCCCGGCCTCCCGCAGCACCCGCAGGTGCCGGGAGACCCCGGGCCGGGCGATGGGCAGCAGCGCGGCCAGCTCTCCGACCGTCGCGTCCGCCTGGCCCAGTGCCTCGACCATGGTGCGGCGGCTGGGGTCGGCGAGCGCGTGCAGTACGGCGTCCACAGCTACAGATGTAACCAGATGGATACGTAACCGTCAAGGTACGCACGGCTCTGTCGTCGACCTTGAGTCGTGCTGGCCGGCAACTACTCTGACAGCGCCGCGAGGAGGTCTTGTGCTAGGACAGCGCATTGCTGGGCTACGGTCTCCGGCAAGCCGATGCCCGCCTCGGCGCGAGCGGCCATCTGTGATCCGAGCGCGTCGGGTCCGGCGGCGAAGAGATCGCGCATCCAGCCAATCGCGGCTCGCGTAACAGGACCGGCAAGTTGCGTCTCCCTCAGGACGGCGAGGCTTTCGGCAAGCGGTGCGGTGGGGATGGCGACGAGCAGCCGATAGAGGTCGTGCGCATCCTTGTTGACGAGGCGGCTTGGGTGATCCTGGCGCTCGCCCAGCTTGTGCACCTTCGCGACGATGAGTGCGGCCGGGCCCGCGACATTGGCAGGAATTCGTCGAGGGTCGTCGGCGGACAACGACGCGATGGTCATCTCGCCGTGGTCGACCATCGCGGCTTCGAGGCCGGCGGCGCGACGCATCGTGCGTTTGTCGTGCGGCGGATGGACCGCACTGCGGCGGCTGGAGCCACCGGCGAGAGCCTCCGGCACCATGAGGTCGACCGGGATGCCATCACGACTCATCCAGGCGCCGGGCTGATTGACCCGTGGATCCAGCTCGAATCCCGCCGACCGCATGGCGGCTTCGACACGGGGGTCGTCGCTGAGGCTGCGTGGATCGAGGGCAAGGTCGCTGTCCTTGGTGGACTCGGCGATCGCGACGGGAGCGGCGCCGGTGTGGAAGTAGACCGCCTGGGCGCCGACGACCACGACGGAAGCACGATGAGGTGCCAGCGCCACTAGCGCGTCGAGGAGTCCAGCGCGTGCTCGGACAAGGAGGTCACTGCTGGGGTCCATGTGTGTCATGGGAGCGGCTTTCGCCACGTCGGCTCGTGTGAGCTCATCCAATCGAGCAGCGCGTCGGCCTCGGCCGGTCCTCGCCCAGGACCCGTCATCAGGTCAACCGCCGTTTGGCTCGCCGATGTGATCGTCACGCCTGCGAATGACTCCGACCGCTCGTAGACGACGTCGTACCGTGGCTCTGCGATCAGCACGTTGGCTCCCGACTCAAGCGGTCGCAAATCCAACTCGGCGGCGAGGCTGTCGCGATCGTCGGCGTAGAGCGTGAGAGTGCGCGGCGGGGCGTAGGGCGCATAGGCTTGCGCGGCAAAGCTCCCGGTGACGGCGCAACGAGTGTTGGCCGAAGCGAGGCGGGCGAGCGCTGCGTCAATTCCGCGTGCGGACAGATAGCTGGTCGCGCGATTGGTCGCTTGATATTCGTAATCTGACGACCATCGGGTGAGCACCGCCCTCCACTGGACGTCGACGATCGGACCGCGTGGCCGACGCTCGAGCAGCGTTTCCTCCGCGAGATAGTCGACGACGCGGTACGCCGCGGCGACAGACGTCTCCGCTGCGCTGGCCAGCCGCGGCACCGTATACGGGGGTAAGTAATCGACAAGCGCGCGAACGATCCATGCCGCCGGCCCGCCTCGCAAGCTCCCGCGCGGCCGGCCGCGGCCGCGCCAAGGATCGGACGCCGCACCGACGTCGCGCAGAAACAATGCTGGTTTCGCCGACGCAATGCGGATGTTGCCGGTCGCATCGGCGTACGACACGCGCTGCGCTGTGAGCGTGTCGCGCACCGGGGGCGACAGGTATCGCGCGACCACCATCGGCTGGGTGTCGCGGATGGCGCTGACGTACGTCCTGATCTGGCTCAAGGCGCCGGGCAGGTTGCGGCCGTCAAGCGATTGCTTGGCCTCGATCGCGAAGGTGGCCGATTGTCCTCTCGGCCCGCGGAGGGCGAGCACCGCGTCAGGTGCGGGTGACCCAACGCCGGCCTCCAGCTCAGCAGACCAGCCGGGTGGCAGGATCGCATCGATCTGTCGACGGACGCGTCGGAGCACCTCACGGACGCTGGTTGGCTGCGCCTCCATCGTCGTCACTGCCACCTCCTGCGGCGTAACTCTATAGTTTCGATGTCATCGGAACAAGATGATTATGCAGAACCGTAGCAAGACAGGGCGTTGGTTGCGCCTGAGCCAGCGGCCGGTGGCACCGTCAACGACCTCGCGCGGGATGTCGGCGTCTCGGGAACGTGTCTGGGTGCGTGGTCCGACAGCTCGCCCCCCCGCAACGTGCTAAACAGTGCAGACGGCTCAGGTGGAGCGGAAGTCGACGTGGCGCTCTGCCAGGCGATCGGCGTCGGGCGCCTCGGCGCGACGAGCGGGCACCTGGAGAAGCTGGGCCGTGCCGGTCCTGCAGGCCGTGGCGGAGCATCGGTCCGTCGACCTCATCGAGCAGCCGGTGGTGGATCTCGACGACGAGGTCGGGTGGGATGCCGCGGATGTTGCGGTCGTACGCCGCGTGGTCGATCTTGCAGAGGGCCAGGCCGTTGGGGACCATCGGCTCACCGCGCGGATGAGTGTCGGGCAGGATGCGGGCGGCGTCGAGGAGCTCGCGGTGGCCGATCCGGCACACCGCGCAGCGCGTCTCGAAGGCCACCATGACCTGGCTGGCGAGGCGCGGCCGAGCGGTTCGGGTGTGGCCGCCCGGACGGTGGTCAGGCTGTATATCGCTCATAAGGAACAGGTGTTACATACGTATTCACAGATGGCCAAAGGTTGGCTACAGTCGCGGCATGCAGTTCACACCCTCTCTCCTTGACGCCTTGTCCGGGCGCTTCACCGTGGTGAAGGCGCCGGCGCGTTCCGGTCCCGCGGCGCAGCGGAACCCGGGCGTGATCGCGACGGTGTCCGACATGCTGGCCACCATCGAGAGCGACGGTCTCGATGCGGTCCGCCGGTACGCCGAGCGCCTGGATGGCTTCGCCGGCGCGGAGTTCGAACTGGACGCGAGCACGATCGCGGCCAGCGGCGACAAGCTCTCTCCCGAGCTGTGCCGAGCTATCGAACTCGGCGCCGAGCGCACGGCCCAGTTCGCGAGGGCCCAGCGCGCGCACCTGAACGATTTCGAGGTCGAACTCGTCCCGGGCCTGGCCACCGGGCAGCGTTACGTGCCGGTGCAGCGGGTCGGTGCCTACCTGCCTGCGGGCCGCTTCCCGCTGACGGCCAGCGCGTTCATGACGGTCAACGTCGCCAAGATCGCTGGTGTGCCCACGGTCATCGCCTGCACGCCACCACAGCCCGACGGCGGCCCCAACGCTGCCGTGCTCTACGCGGCGTACGTGTCCGGCGTCGACCGCGTCTACCTGCTCGGAGGCGTCCAGGCGCTGGCTGCGATGGCGTTTGGCCTGCTGGGCGAAGACCCGGTCGACATGATCGTCGGGGCGGGCAACGCCTACGTCGCGGAAGCCAAGCGGCAGCTGTTCGGAAGCGTGGCGATCGACCTACTCGCCGGCCCGTCCGAGGTGGCGGTGATCGCCGACGGTTCGGCTGATCCGGTGCTGGTCGCCGCCGACCTGCTGGGCCAGGCCGAACACGGCCCCGACTCCCCAGCTGCCCTGATCACCACCGACGCCGCGCTGGCCGACGAGGTGGCGCTCGAGGTCAAGCGGCAACTGCAGACCCTATCGACCAACCACATCTGCGGACCGGCGTGGGAGAACTGCGGTTCGATCACGGTGGCTGACGACCGGGAGACGGCCGCGACGTTAATGGACGATCTCGCCCCGGAGCACCTGGAGATCCAGACACAGGACGACGGTTGGTTTCACGAGCATCTGCACAACTACGGGTCGCTATTCCTCGGCACCTGGAGCACGGTCGCGTACTCGGACAAGGGGATGGCCGGCACCAACCACGTCCTGCCCACCGCCGGCGGAGCCAAGCACAGCGCCGGCCTGTCCGTCTCGCGCTTCCTCAAGCCGCTCACCTATCAACGAGTCACGAAGAACGCCACACCCATGCTCGCCGACGCGGTGGAGGTCATCGCCGAATCCGAAGGCATGTCGGCGCACCGCGCGACCGCCACGCTGCGACGTGACCGCCTCGCCGACTGACATTCGGGCGCCATGGCCCACACTGCCCGTTGCCACGACCAGGTTCCCTAACCGAGTGACGGAGGTACGAACCTCATGACCGACACGACCTACCTTCTGGAAGCGCGCGGCATCGTCAAGAACTACCGGCACGTCGAGGTGAACAACACCCAGGGTGCGCCCACCGGCGTCCGGGAAGCGGGCTGATGGGCTCCGAGGAAATAACCCAGAGATCTAACCGACCGAAGGCGGCGGCTGAGGCCGACGCCTCGCCGGCGCACAAAGGCGCAATGACGGCCGCGAACAACGGCGGAGATCCGGGCGCCGGGGCTAGCGGCCACCCGATCCAGGCCGCGACGCTCGGCACGGACGCGGCCCGGCGGGTCATGCCGTCGGACTACCGCATCGCGGTGCGCCCGGGCACGGGTAGCGCGACAGCGCGCGCCGACCGCGAGCGGGACGGACGGCGCCAGCCCATGCGTGGCTTCGAGGACACCTACACCGACATCGTCGACTACATCCTGCGGATCACCCACCGGATTTGGGAGGACCAGGACGCCGGCTACATCTACGACACCTACTCGCCGGGGTGCGTCGTCTATGACGACAGCGGTCCGAACTACGGCGTGGAGCGCGTCGTCGAGGGCACGATCGCCAGCATTCACGCGTTCCCGGACACCCGGTCGTGGGCCGATGAGATTATCTGGGCCGGTGATGACGAGCAGGGATTCGTCACCTCACACCGTTACATCACCACCGGACACCACCTTGGGCCATGGCGATGGGGACCGCCCACTGGCCGCAAAGTGAACCTGTGGGGCATCGCCAACTGCGTGATCCGGGAAAACGAGATCTTTGAGGAATGGGTCCTGTACAACATGGCCTCGAAGTTCATGCAGCTCGGTATCGATGTCGCCTGGGTGGCGCGCGAGTACGGCAACGAGCTGAACCGCACCGGTCTGGACCGTCACCACGGCGAGGTGCAGCGTTTGGAAGGTGGGCGTCAGCCGGAGTCCTACCCGGCGTCGACGCAGCGGGAGCTCGATGTCGAACATTTCGTCCGGGCCTTGTGGCACAACGTGTACAACCGCCGCGATCTGAGTGCGGTGGACAAGGCCTACACGCCGACCGTGCGATGGAAGGGCACCTCTAACCGGCTCGGCTACGGGCGCCAGGACGTCAAGGGCATGGCCCGTGCGCTGCTCGCGACCTTCCCCGACCTCGGCATGCAGGTCGATGAGGTGTATTGGATGGGCAACGCGGCCGACGGTTTCCGCGTCTCGGTCCGCTGGACCGCTCAGGGCAGCCACCGCGGATATGGCCTGTACGGCGCACCGTCCGGCCGTCGAGTGCACCTGTGGGGTATCAACCAGCTCTACCTTTCTGATGGACAGATCACCGAGGACTGGATGATGTTCAACGAGTTCGACGTCATGGCCCAGATCTTGAGCGACGAACCGGCTGGCATGTTCTCATGACCGATCGCTGCAGGAGGCGACATGGCGAGCGTGATCTGCTGCGAACTCGCACCCGCCATCGGTGAGCTCGAAGTAAATCTGGACCTAGCGTCGGAGGCCATCGGTTCGGCGGCCCGAGCGGGTGCGGACGTGATCGTCTTGCCGGAGCTGGTCACCAGCGGCTACTGCTTCGAGTCGCTGCAGGAGGTCCGTTCGGTGTCGATCGGAGCGGGCCATCCGGTGTTCGCTCGGTGGGCCCAGATGGCGGCGGCCGCGGTCGTGGTCCTCGGGTTCGCCGAGCTCGGGGAGGACGGTGCGCTGTACAACAGCGCCGCGTTGATTGACAGCAGCGGGCTACGCGCCGTCTATCGCAAAACCCACCTGTGGGACGCCGAGACTCTGTGGTTCTGCCCGGGGACCGAGCCGTCGCCGGTGGTCGTCACCGCCGTCGGGCGGATCGCAATGATGATCTGCTACGACCTGGAGTTTCCAGAGATGACGCGCGCGGTTGCTCTCAAGGGCGCCGACCTGCTCACGGTGCCGACCAACTGGCCGTTCGTCGCGCGGCCCGACGGCCTGCCGGCCCCCGAGGTGGTCATCGCCATGGCCGCTGCCCGCGTGAATCGGATGCCGATCGCCTGTTGCGACCGATGCGGTATCGAACGGGGCCAGCGCTGGAACGAGTCGACCACGATCGTCGGCGCCGACGGCTGGCCGCTGGCCACCGCCAATTCGTCGAGGACGGCCATCGCCGATGTCGATCTTGTCGCGGCTCGTGACAAGCAGATCTCTGCGCGCAACAACGTGCTCACCGACAGGAGACCGGATGTCTATCGGTGAGCGATCGGCCGTGCCTTCCCCGGCTAAGGCGGGGACCGGCTCGATGATCACACCCCAACGGCGCGACTCGGGCTGGTCCCGGAGATGAGGACAGGAGGGCGCTAGCGAGATGACCGCGACCAGTCATGATGTTGCCCGCCTTGCCGGGGTATCGCAGCCAACGGTGTCTCGGGCCCTGCGCAGGGACCCGAGGGTGGCAGAGGCGACCCGTCGGAGAGTGGTGCTGGCCGCGGCCGACCTGGGCTACGTGACCAGTGAGCTGGGCCGCAGCCTGTCCACCCGCACGACCCGGCAGATCGCCATGGTCGCTGACCTGCGCAACGCGCTGTACCCGGCCCTTGTCGAACCGCTGCACGACCGCTTCGCCGAGCACGGCTTTCGGATGGTGCTGCTCGCCGAGCGCGGCGATGATCGGGCCACCTATGAGCGGCTGCTCGACCGGTCGGTCGACGGCGTCGTCCTGACCACGACGCTGATCGGGTCGTCTCTGTCGAGGGGACTGCTGGAGGAGGGCCTTCCGTTCGTCGAACTCAACCGCGTCTCCGGAGCCCGCAAGGCCGACCGTGTCACGGCCGACAACCGGGGCGGGGCCGGGGAGGCGGCGCGCCTGCTACTGGCCGAGGGCCATTCCCGGATCGCGGCGGTGTTCGGCCCCAAGGATGCCAGCACGAGCCGGGACCGGGAGGCGGGCTTCCGCGCCGCGCTCGCCGAGGCTGGAGTCGAGCTGCCGGACAATCGGGTCGCCCGCGGCGGGTTCGGCTACGAGGACGGTGAGCGCGCCCTCGGGGAACTGATGGCCGGCCGGCGGCGGCCGACGGCGCTGTTCTGCGTCGGTGACTTGGTCGCGGTGGGAGCGATCAACCAGGCCAGGCGGCTAGGCATGTCGGTGCCAGCCGACGTGGCCGTCGTCGGTTTCGACGACATCGACATGGCGGCGTGGCCCTGTTTCGACCTCACGACAGTCCGGGTCGATCTCTTCGGCATGGCTGCTGCCGCGGCCGATCAGCTCGTGCGTCGCTTGGGCGGGGACGAGAGTCCGCCCCGCCGGCAAGTCTTCCGCACCGAGCCGGTCCTGCGCGGCAC
>JBBSHJ010000047.1:0-24834 GCA_038253135.1 Mycobacteriales bacterium
GTCGGCCGGGACGGGCAGGTCGAGAGCGTGGCAGATCGGCTCCCACCCGTCGGTGGCGTGCCATTCCAGCAGCCGGTCGGCGCCGACGGTGCGTCGTACCTCGTCGACGTGCCGTTCGTAGGCAGCCGTCAACACGGTGGGTTGCGCGATGAACCCGCCGCCGTCCACGGCCCGCAGGCACCGCCTCATGAAGGGGACGCGTCCTGTTGCCGCGGCGTCAATCCCGGGCCCGCAGCACGAGACCGACCTGCAGGTCGTCGGCGAGTACGGCGATGGGACGCCACGCGACGCCGACCAGCATCGGGTCGGGCGAATCGTCCTCCGGGTCGCACCCGAGCACGGGTTCCTGGTGAGGCGCGACGATCTCCACGCACGTCTCGGCGACCTCGAGCCCGTCCACCGATCGGTAATCGCGCCGATACAGCTCCCGGCCGGCGCGCCCGGACAGGCCGGTCTCCTCGCGAAGCTCGCGCGCGGCGGCATCACGTGGAGCCTCGCCGGGCTCGATCGCGCCGCCGGGCAGCGTCCAGTAGTCCCGGCCGTCGTGCCGGTGCCGCACCATCAGTACGGCGTCGCCGCGGCGCACGAAGGCGCAGGCACGGTCCCGCCGGGTCATCCCGGCTCCGTGACGGGCCTGAGGCCGTCGAGCGCGAGGTGCGCGACGTCCGCGTCCACCATCTCCTGGCCGCGCTCCAGGGCCGACACGAGCCGGGCGGCGCGGATAACCGACGCGGCACCGTCGATGCTGTCACAAGCGGCAGCGAGCACGACCGGCACAGTAGCAGCACCCCAGGCGCTCGGATGCCGCTCGCAGGCGGTGGCGACGCAGGTATATGCTTGCGGGCAAGCAACTAATTCGGCCGGTGAGGTCCGATGCCAGAAATCGATCCCGACGAGGTCGCGCGACTTCGCGTCTCGATCGCCAAGATTGCCCGCCAGATGCAGCGACAGGCCGCTGACGACGGCCTGACGCGGACGCAGCTGTCGGTCTTGGGCACGATCGCCCGGGAGGGCCCGCTCGGACTCGGCCGCCTCGCGGAGATCGAGGGACTCAACCCGACCCTGGTCTCCCGGGTCGTCGCCAAGCTCGACGAGGCGGGCATCATCCGGCGCCGACCGGCGGCGGGCGACCGGCGCGCCGCCGTGGTCGAGGTGACGCCGGCCGGTGCGCGGCTGCACGTGCGGTTGCGGCGCGCGCGCACCGCGATGCTGGCCGAGCGGCTGGACCGGATCGGCGACGCCGACGCCTGCCTGGTCCTGCGCGCGCTGCCCGCCTTGGAACGGTTGGCCGACGGCATGTCGAGCGCTTCGGCGATGAGCCGGTGACCGCGACGACCGATGCACGGCGGCAGGCCCGTCAGAATCGCGGCGGGATGCGCAAGCAGACCTTCTCGTCGCTGGCCAATTCCAACTACCGCAAGTATTTCCGCGGCCAGGCCGTCTCTCTCGTCGGCACCTGGATGCAGATGGTCGCGCAGTCCTGGCTGGTGCTCTCGCTGACGAATTCCGGTGCGGCGCTGGGACTGTCGGTCGCGCTGCAGACGCTGCCGGTGCTGATCCTCGGCCCGTACGGCGGCGTGGTCGCCGACCGCGTCGACAAGCGCCGGCTGATGATCATGCTGCAGTCGATGATGGGCATGCTCGCTCTGGTCCTCGGCCTGCTCACGGTCACCGGAGTCGTGAATCTCGGCGAGGTCTATGTGCTCGCCTTCCTGCTCGGCCTGAACAACTGCTTCGAGAATCCGGCCCGGCAGTCGTTCATCCTCGAAATGGTCGGGCCCGAGCACCTGCGCAATGCCGTCAGCCTGAATTCCGTCCTCGTCAACGTGGCTCGCGCCGTCGGGCCCGCCATCGCTGGGTTGATTATCGCCGCGGGGGGCACCGGCGTCTGCTTCCTCCTCAACGCCGCGAGTTTCGGCGCCGTGGTCTGGTCCCTGAGCATTCTCGACACCAGCCGGCTCAGTCCCTCGCCGCCGTCGCCCCGGGCGCGCGGGCAGTTGCGCGAAGGGCTCGCCTACGTACGCCGGACGCCCGAGATCGCGATGCCGCTGGTGATGATGGCTCTGGTGGGCTGCCTGGCCTACGAATTCCAGGTCGTGTTACCGATCCTCGCCAAGGAGACCTTCCACGGAAATTCGACGACATTCGGCTTCATGACGGCCGCCATGGGCATCGGTGCCGTGATCGGTGGCCTCTTCGTGGCCGCCCGCGGCAATACCGGCGTACCGGCACTGGTGCGTTCGGTGCTCATCTTCGGTGTGGTGTTCCTCGCGGCCGGGCTTGCTCCCTACCTCTGGTTGGAATTGCTGCTGCTCGCCGCTGTCGGGGCGGCCGGCATCGGATTCCTCTCCAAGGGCAACAGCACATTGCAGCTCGCCGCCGCGCCGGGCATGCGGGGCCGGGTGATGGCGCTGTGGGCGGTCGCCTTCATGGGATCGACGCCGATCGGCGGGCCGATCGCCGGGTGGGTGTCGGACGCCGTGGGGGGCCGGGGCGGTCTCATCCTCGGCGCGGCGGCCTGCTTTGCCGCCGGCATACTCGGGTTCCTGTCGATGCGCCGGCACCAGGCCGCGCCCGGCGTCGCCGGAGGTGCTCCGGCCCAGAGCTGACGGAGCACGCGATGGGCAAGATTGGGGCCCGGACGGCATGGCGGCTGGCACGGTCCCGGTGACTCACGCCAAGACGCCGCCTGCGTCGAGGCCTGTTCGGCGGCGGACCGTCGGCAGGGGTTACCGTTGAACCATGGCACTGCAGGGCGAATACGAGCCGGGCACGTCTGCGCATTCCCGCGACCAGGTGGAGCTTTACGAGGAATCCGGTGGCACGGACGGAACGACGATGCGCGGGATGCCCGTCATCATCCTGACCAGCAAGGGCGCGCGGTCCGGGAAGATCCGCAAGACGCCGCTGATGCGGGTCGAGCACGAGGGCAGCTACGCCGTCGTCGCCTCGTTGGGCGGCGCGCCCAAGCACCCGCTCTGGTACTACAACCTCGTCGCCGACCCGCACGTCGAGCTGCAGGACGGGCCGCAGAAGTGGGACATGCTCGCCCATGAGGTCACCGGCGCGGAGAAATCGGTGTGGTGGGAGCGGGCCGTCGCGGCCTACCCCGACTATGCCGATTACCAGGAGAAGACGGACCGGCAGATCCCGGTATTCGTGCTCGACCGGCCCACCTCGTGACGGCGGCCACGATCGACGACCAGGCCCGCGCCTTCTTGTCCGAGGGCACCCGCACCGGAAAGCTCACCTACCTCGCCGCCGATGGCCGGCCGTTGGTCGCGCCGATCTGGTTCGTCGTCGAGGGCAATGAGCTCGTCCTCAACACCGGAAAGGCGACGGCCAAAGGCCGCGCGCTGCAGCGTGATCCGCGGGTGTGAGTCTCTGTGTCGACCTGGAGCAGATGACCTACGCCTTCGTGCAGGTCCAGGCCGTTGCCACCATCTCCGAGGATCCCGCGGAGCTGCTGCGCACCGCGACGGCGGTTGCCACCCGATACATCGGACCGGACAAGGCCGAGCGATTCGGTCGCCGCAACGCCGTTCCGGGCGAGCTCGTCGTACGCCTGCAGCCAACCAAGATCGTCGCCGTCTACGATATGACGGCCTGAGACATGACTGCCTGAGACATGACGGCCTGACCCCGCGCTCCGTGGCCGTGCTGCGGTTGGGACTGCGCGCACCGCTCGATGTTTTCACCCCGAAGGAAGCGTTCATGGCCTCCGAGCACCATTTCCCGCGCTTTCACGTTCGGCCACCGAGTGGTTACGTCAACGATCCGAACGGGCCGATCCGGATCGGCGAGCGCTGGCATCTCTATTTCCAGTACGTCGCGGACACCGAGCGGCGCGGTGGTGTCGTGTGGGGCCACGCCAGCAGCCCGGACCTCGCCCGGTGGACCATGCACCGGCCGGCGCTCAGCCCGGATCCCGACGGCGCCGATCGCGACGGCTGCTGGTCGGGCACCACGGTGCTCGACGGCGACGAGGTGGTCGCGCTCTACTCCGGGTTCCGGCACGAGCATCCCTACCAGTCCGTGCTGGCCGCCCGGTCGGTCGACGGCGGTCACTCGTTCGGCCCGCCGCAGCAGGTGGCCGACGACCCGGCGCCGCAGGACGGGGTGGACCAGTTCCGCGATCCGTTCGTGTGGAAGGACGGCGACGGCTGGCTCATGGTGGCCGGTGCCGGAAACCGTTCCGGCCGGCCGGCTGCCCGGCTCTACTCGTCCCCCGACCTGCAGACCTGGACCTTCGAGGGTCACTACGCGGAGCTAATCCGCGCCGATGTATCGGCCGAGGACGTCGGCGACATGTGGGAGTGCCCGCAGGTCGTGTCCTTCGGTGACCGCGATGCGCTGCTCGTCAGCACGATGGACCTGCACGGCGGCGGCATCGGCAAGGTGCTCGCCCTCACGGGCCGGCGCGACGGGCTGCGGCAGCGTGATCCGCGGGTCAGCCGGGCCGATTTCGGGCCCAATTTCTACGCGGCGTCGGCTCTGCGCGACGGCACGCGGCCGATCGTGTGGGGCTGGGTCACCGAGGGACGGAGCGGGGAGTCAGCGGTCGCGGCGAACTGGTCCGGCCTGCTCTCTCTGCCCCGCGCCGTCTCGCTCGCCGAGGACGGCCGCCTGGCCAGTGCGCCGCTCGACGCGCTGCAGGATCTGCGCGTCGAGCCGATCGCGGCCACGGCCGGGGCCGGCACCACGATGGTCGACGACCTCCCGGCCCAGTTCGAGGCCGATCTCGATCTGCACGGCAGTTCCGGCGAGACGCGCCTGTCGCTGCGATGCGGCGAGGAGCATCTCGACATCGTCCTCGACTGGACCGCGGGGACGATCACGATCGATCGCGACCACGCCAGCCTCGACCCCAGCGCGGAGGAGGGCGGCTACCCGTTCGAGGAGCCGGCGCTGCGCGAGCGCGGATCGGTCTCGTTGCGCTGGTATGTCGACGGCTCGGTGAGCGAGTTGTTCACCGGATCGGGTCGGTGCGCGACGGCGCGGTTCTACCCGACGACCCCGCCGCCGTGGCGGCTGCAGATCACCGGGAGCACCGGCTCGGACACGATCCGGGTGTGGCGCCTTGCCGATCGGCACGAGTCGGACCGGCACAGTGATGAGTCGCGCGGCGGAGTGCGGACAGGCTAGTGATCGAGCCGGCGCCGAGGATGGGCGGATCGGGCACCGGCGATGGCGGGAAGGGGATGCTGCAACTCATCGTCAGGCCACTGTGACGGTGGAATCGCCGAAGTGGGCGACGATGTGTAGTTGCTCACCGCCGGCGTGGACCCGGCATGGCTCGAGCCGCCGGCCAACGTGATCCGCGTCAGCTACCTGCCGAGGTAGACCCGCATGCTGGCGACCGGCCCGGCGCTCGCCTCGGTGACCCGGCCGGTCAGCTCAGCAACCGCGCGATGTCAGCAGCGAAGCGGATCTCGGAATCATCCTGGGGCGCATACCCGACGACCTCACGCGCATTGGTGATGCTCCACAGCGTGCGGGCATTTCCAGAGATGCCATAGAAGATGTGGAACGGCACGCCATAGCGGTCTCGGATGTCGTCGGTGTCGAGGCTCCGGCAGAAAAGCTGCTGCAGGTCGCGCTCGCTGACGTACCCGGCCAGCTCGCGGACGTAGCGATGCCGCGGGGCTGTCGCGAAGTCCTCGCCGTTGATCTCTCGGGGCACGACGATCCGGATCTGCACGACTTCCAGCTGGTGGCCGAGGCTGCCGCAGGCATAGAGGAAGCCGAGGGACTCGTACGCCGCCTTCGCCCAGCCGTAGAAGGAATCCGGTCGGGGATAGTCCTCCGGGTCCACCCGGTCGATGCGGCGGTCATAATACGGCTGCTCGTACCATTTCGCGGCCTGGTTGGTGCTCGCGGCGACCACACGGCTTACTCCGTGGTCGAGCGCGAGCTGGTAGACGCGCTGCATCATGTCGACGTTGCGCCGCTCGCCGTCGTACCGCTGCTGCGCGCCGTCGCCGGCAGGCCGGGCGTAGCCGGCGTGCACGACGGCGTCGACGCCGTCGAAATAGGGCGCGAGGGCCGCGTCGTCGCCGTCCAGCAGGTCGACGACCTCGACGCCGTCGACCGCGGCGCCGGAGCGGTCGGTCGCGATCACATCGATCATCCGCAGGTCGTAGTGCTCGCGCAGCGCCGGACGCAGTTGGCCGGCGATGTATCCCGACGCACCGGTCAAGAGGACATGCTTTTTCGCCACCGTGGCCTCCGTCTGATCAGAATGGTCTGTGGAGCACAGTCGCGGCCCACAAAGGCTCGGGCGGTCACAGACTAGCGCCTGCCGGTGCAACCCGATCGGCCGGACGAGTGGCCTCCGTATCCCCGCCGCGGCCGGTGCCCGGTGCCCGAGCGGGCCGGGTCGCGCTCGCCGCGCGTTGATAGCACGGATCTCGCGTGAGCTGAACCTACGGCGGTAGGTTCGGTGGTTATGGGCCAGACCTTCGAGATCGTGACCGATGCGATGCGCGAGCAATACCAGCGCGAGGGGTATTTCATTCTCGAGCGGGCGCTGAGTGAGGACCAGCTCGCGTTGGTGCGCGGGGGAGCGGCGTACGCCGTCGAGCGGCTCGACGCGCGCATGGACGCCGAGGGCACGGACCGGATCGACATCAACGCGCGGGGCAAGCGGTATTTCAGTGCGATGGTGTATCAGGAGCGGCCGGAGCTGCGCCAGTTCCTGTTCAGCGACCTGATGGCGGAGATCTGCCGGGCGACGCTGGGCCCGACGGCGTACCTCTTCTGGGAGCAGTACGTCATCAAGGCCGGCGACCCGGACACGGCGTTCGCCTGGCACCAGGACTCCGGTTACGTGCACGAGCATCACGCGCCCTACCTCACCTGTTGGATCGCCCTGGACGACGTGACCGAGGAGAACGGCTCGGTATACCTGCTTCCCTATTCGCGGTCGGGCATCCGGTCCTACGTGAAGCACATTCCGGACCCGCTCGTGAAGGACCGGGTGTGCTATTTCGGGTCCGACGAGGGCGTTCCGGTGATCGTCCCGGCCGGCTCGATCGCCGTCTTCTCCAGCGTCGTCATCCACCGCAGCGGACCCAATCGGACCGATCGGATGCGCCGCGTCTACCTGGCCCAGTACTCCGGCGAGGTGATCATGGACCGCGCCGGGGACAAGCCGTGGGGCTCGTTTGAGCCCTTCCTCGCCGACGACCGGGTCGTCGGGAGCCGCTGATGCGGCGGGTGTGTTTCGTGCTGCAGATCAAACCGGATCGGCTGGCGGAATACCGGCAGCGGCACGCCGCGGTGTGGCCGGAGATGCAGGCGGCGCTGCGCGAGACCGGCTGGCACAACTACAGCATCTTCGTGCGCGACGACGGGCTGCTGGTCGGCTACCTCGAGACCGACGATTTCGCCACGGCCCAGGACGGGATGGCGGCCCGCGAGGTCAACACGCGCTGGCAGCGGGAGATGGCCGGGTTCTTCGTCAGCGAGGACCGGCCGGATGAGGCGATGCGTCCTCTGTCCGAGGTTTTCCACCTCGCCTGAGTCCTCGGCGCCGACCCTCTCAGCCGGGCACCGCCGATCGGCCCCACCCCGTCGTCCGGCCCGGGAGTCCTCTTCAACGCGATCCTCGCGACGATGATGCTGCGAGGACGGTCACGCTGATCCCGATCTACCTGATCTTCAAGGACCTGGGCTGGCGGCCGGCCGGGTGTCAGGCCGTCGTCGATGACCTTTGTCCGCCAGTCGGGCTGGTCCTTGATGGTTGCAGCGTTCGCACAGCCCCTGACCGTTGGCCACGCGGGTCGGGCCCGTCACGGTCGGGCTCCCTGGGTGGTGAGAGGCGGCACGGAGTGCGCGCGTCCGGGCGGGGATGTGCTATCGCACCCGCCGTCCGGGCCGGTCAGTCAAGCCGGCTGTCCAGTGCCGGCCGAAAGCCACCCGCGCGCCGGTGCCGGTCACGCGGAGCCACGCTTGACCCGCCCGGGACGGCTGCCTAG
Source organism: Mycobacteriales bacterium (assembly GCA_038253135.1). GTDB lineage: Bacteria > Actinomycetota > Actinomycetes > Mycobacteriales > QHCD01 > JBBSHJ01. Next base: position 7,980 of record JBBSHJ010000047.1, read on the forward strand.
TCTTCGTGTCACAATCTGTATGAATCGATTCACGTCGTGTGCGGCGGGTGCCGCGTCTGCGCGGGCGGGAGGGGTTTTACGGTGACGGACATCCGGACGGTTACAGAGGCGCTCAAACGCCAGCAGATCGAGCTGCCCTCGTGGGCTTTCGGCAATTCCGGCACCCGGTTCAAGGTCTTCGCGCAGGCCGGCGTGCCCCGGACCCCGCAGGAAAAGATCGCCGACGCGGGGCAGGTGCACCAGTACACCGGTGTCGCCCCGACCGTCGCGCTGCACATTCCCTGGGACAAGGTCGAGGACTACGAGGCGCTGGCCAAGCACGCCAGCGACCACGGCGTCGCGATCGGCGCGATCAACGCCAACGTGTTCCAGGACGACGATTACCTGCTCGGCAGCGTCTGCAGTCCGGATGCGGCGGTACGCCGCAAGGCCGTCGGGCACCTGCTGGAGTGCATCGACATCATGGACCAGACGGGCTCCCGCGACCTCAAGCTCTGGTTCGCCGACGGCACCAACTACCCCGGCCAGGACGACCTGCGCGGCCGCCAGGACCGCCTGTACGAGTCGCTCGCGATGACCTACGACCGGCTCGGTGCGCACCAGCGGATGCTCCTCGAATACAAGCTCTTCGAGCCCGCGTTCTACAACACCGACGTCCCCGATTGGGGCACGGCCTACCTGCAGTGCATGGCGCTCGGTGACCGGGCCCAGGTGGTTGTCGACACCGGTCACCACGCTCCCGGCACCAATATCGAATTCATCGTCATGATGCTGCTGCGGGCCGACAAGCTCGGCGGCTTCGACTTCAATTCGCGGTTCTACGCCGATGACGACCTCATGGTCGGCGCCGCTGACCCGTTCCAGCTGTTCCGGATCATGCACGAGGTCATTCGCGGCGGCGGATATGACGCCAATTCGGGCATCGCTTTCATGCTCGATCAATGCCACAACATCGAGCCCAAGATTCCCGCCCAGATCCGCAGCGTCATGAACGTGCAGGAGGCCACCGCCAAGGCACTTCTGGTCGATCCGGCCGCGCTCGAAGCCGCCCAGACCAAGGGTGACGTGCTGGCCGCCAATGCCGCTCTGATGGACGCCTACAACACCGATGTCCGGCCATTGCTCGCCGACCTGCGCACCGCGCAGGGACTCGATCCCGACCCCGTGGCCGCCTACGCCCGGTCCGGGTACGCCGAGCGGATCGTCGCCGAGCGGGTCGGCGGCTCGCCGGCCGGGTGGGGTGCCTGAGCCGGAATGGCCACCAGCGCCGTCGTTGCCGATCTCCTCGCCCGGAGCAATCGGCTGGGCTCCGACCGAAGGAACACCAACTACGCGGGCGGGAACACCTCTGCCAAGGGCATCGAGCGGGACCCGGTCACGGGCGCGGATATCGACCTGCTGTGGGTCAAGGGATCCGGGGGTGACCTCGGCACCTTGACCGAACCCGGCCTCGCCGTGCTGCGGCTCGACCGGCTGCGCTCGCTCGTTCATGTCTACCCGGGCGTCGACCGCGAGGACGAGATGGTCGCCGCGTTCGATTTCTGCGCGCACGGCACGGGCGGTGCCGCGCCCTCGATCGACACCGCGATGCACGGGCTCGTCGGCGCGGCCCACGTCGACCACCTGCATCCCGATGCCGGGATCGCGTTTGCCACCGCGGCCGACGGCGAGCGGCTGACCCGCGACTGCTTCGGATCGGACGTCGCCTGGGTGCCGTGGCGGCGGCCGGGATTCCAGCTCGGCCTCGACGTCGCCGCGATCAAGCGGGAGCATCCCGAGGCGATCGGGGTCATCCTGGGCGGGCATGGCATCACGGCGTGGGCGGCGACGAGCGAGCAGTGCGAGCGAAATTCGCTCTCGATCATCGCCCGCTGCCAGGACTACATCGACACGCACGGCAAGCCCGAACCGTTCGGCCCCGAGATTCCCGATCACGCACCGCTGGCGGAACGGGAACGGCGCGAGCGGGCCGCTGCGCTCGCGCCAGTCGTGCGGGGCCTCGCCTCCGCCGACCGGCCGCAGATTGGCCATTTCACCGACAGCCCCGAGGTGCTCGATTTCCTGGCCCGGAGCGGGCATCCACGGCTGGCGGCGCTCGGTACGTCGTGCCCCGACCATTTTCTGCGGACCAAGGTGCGCCCGCTCGTCCTCGACCTCCCGCCGTCGGCATCGATCGAGGAGGAAACCACACGGCTCGGCGAGCTGCATGCGGCGTACCGCGCCGACTATGCCGGCTACTACCAGCGGTACGCCGACGCCGATTCCCCGGCCATGCGCGGTGCCGACCCGGCGATCGTCCTCATTCCCGGCATCGGCATGTGGAGCTTCGGCAAGGACAAGCAGACCGCGCGCGTTGCCGGTGAGTTCTACGTGAACGCCATCAACGTCATGCGCGGGGCCGAGGCGATCTCGTCCTATGCGCCCATCGACGAGTCCGAGAAGTTTCGCATCGAATATTGGGCCCTGGAGGAGGCGAAGCTGGCCAGGGCGCCGAAGCCGAAGCCGCTGGCGACGAGGATCGCGCTCGTGACCGGGGCCGGCTCGGGCATCGGCCGGGCCATCGCACTGCGCCTCGCGAGCGAGGGCGCCTGCGTCGCGGTCGCCGACATGGACGGCGCCAAGGCGGCGGCGGTCGCGGCGGAGATCAGCGGACCCGATGCGGCCATCGCGATCACGTCCGACGTGACCGACGAGGAGGATGTGCGCGTCGCAGTACGCGACACGGTGCTCGCGTTCGGCGGCGTCGACCTCGTCGTCAACAATGCGGGCCTGTCGATTTCGAAGTCGCTGCTCGACACGACGGTCAAGGACTGGGACCTGCAGCACGACGTGATGGCCCGCGGGTCGTTCCTGGTGTCCCGGGCGGCGGCCGCCGCCATGATCGCCTCGGGCCTGGGCGGCGACATCGTCTACATCGCCAGCAAGAACGCGCTGTTTGCTGGACCCAACAATGTCGCCTACGGCGCGGCCAAGGCCGATCAGGCCCATCAGGTGCGGCTGCTCGCCGCCGAGCTCGGCCCGTACGGCATCCGGGTCAACGGGGTCAATCCCGACGGAGTGGTCCGGGGTTCGGGGATCTTCGCCGGTGGGTGGGGGGCGCAGCGGGCCGCGGTCTACGGCGTGCCGGAGGAGAAGCTCGGCGAGTACTACGCGCAGCGCACGCTGCTGAAGCACGAGGTGCTCCCGGAGCATGTCGCGGCGGCCGTATTCGTCCTCACCGCCGGAGATCTCGCACAGACGACCGGGCTGCTCGTCCCGGTGGATTCCGGCGTCGCCGCAGCGTTCCTGCGGTGACCGCGTCGACTGACGAAGGAGCGAGCACCGGGCAGCAATATCGCAGAGGGACGAGCGAGGCGCGCAGTGACCGAGGAGGTCGGGCAATGAAGACCGGGTCATCGGCGTTCGCGGCCGTCGATCTCGGCGCGTCGAGCGGGAGGGTCCTGCTCGGTCGGATCGGCCGCGACCGGCTCGAGACCAAGGTGGTGCACCGCTTTGACAATGAACCGACGCAGACACGCGACGGGTTGTGCTGGGATCTCGAGGCACTGTGGTCGGGGATGCTCACCGGACTCGCGGCGGCCGCGCGGTGCGCCGATCTGGTCAGCATCGGTATCGACTCCTGGGCCGTCGACTACGGGCTGCTCGATGCGTCGGAAAACCTGCTGCACCAGCCGTTTCACTACCGCGACGGGCGGACCGACGGCGTACTCGAACGGGTACGCGACGAGCTCGGCGCCGAGCACATCTATGCCCGCACCGGCCTGGCGTTTCAGCCGTTCAACACGATCTATCAACTCCGGTCGGAGCCGCCGGCGCGGCTCGCAGCGGCCGCGCACCTCCTGCTGATTCCCGACCTGCTGAATCACCGGCTGACCGGCCGGCTCGGGACCGAGCCGACGAATGCGTCGACGACCCAGCTCTACGATCCCGATGCCGCGGCGTGGGCCGAGGATCTGATCGACGCCGCGCGGCTTCCTAGGCGAATATTTGGCCCGCTCCGAGAAGCCGGAACGTCCTTCGGCCCGGTGACGGCCGCCTGCGCGGGCGGGATCGGAGCGCGGCCACCGGTCGTCTCGGTCGCCTCGCACGACACCGCCTCGGCTGTCGCCGGCGTCCCGGCGGCCGGCGCCGAGTTTGCCTACATCTCCTGCGGCACCTGGTCGTTGGTCGGCGTCGAGCTGGAGCGTCCGGTCAAGACTCCCGAGGGCATGGCGGCGAATTTCACCAACGAGGTCGGCGTCGAGGGCACCATCCGCTACCTGCGCCATGTCATGGGCCTCTGGCTGCTGCAGGAATGCCTACGGGAGTGGCGCCGCGACGATCCGGCCCTCGAACTCGACGGATTGCTCGCGGCCGCTTCCGATGAGCCCCGCGGAGTGGAGATCGACGCGGACGCGTCCGAATTCCTGGCCCCGGGTGACATGCCGGCGCGGATCCGATCGCATTGCGAGCAGCGTGGACTGGAACCGCCAATCGCGCCGCCGGCAGTGACGCGCTGCATTCTCGAGAGCCTGGCCACCGCCCATGCACGGGCGATCGACGACGCCGCTCGACTGTCCGGGCGCCGGGTCGACGTCGTCCACCTCGTCGGCGGGGGCGCGCGCAACGCCCTGCTCTGCCGGCTCACGGCCGACGCGTGCGGGCGGCCGGTCGTTGCCGGTCCCGTCGAGGCGACGGCGATCGGCAACCTGCTGGTCCAGGCGCGTGCCGCCGGGCTGGTCGGCGGCCGCGCGGAGATGCGCCGCCTGTGCCGGCGCACGCAAGACCTGACGACCTACCGACCGAGGTGACTGCCGCCGGGGTGGGTCAATCGCCGGGTGGGTCAATCGCCGGGGTGGGTCAATCGCCAGGTCAGCGCCCGCGCCGCGAGCCCAGCCGGGCCGCGCCGGCGATGCCGAGGATCAGCGCGATGCCGACGCCGATGCCGGCCCAGGCGCCCGCGGGCAGTCCCGACTCGCTGCCGGCCCGCCCGCTTCCCGACGGCACCTGCGCGTCGGTGGACTTCGGGGCATCGGACGACGGAAGGTCGTAGACCGTCCGGTGCTCGACCTGCCGGTACGCCGTGTCGGTGGTGTAGGCGAAGGAGAAATCGTCGGTGAATGCCGTGTCCGGGGGCAGCGACGTCGTCAATTTCGTCAGGAAGCGCCGATGCGTCACATAGGTCGCGAGCGCGGTGCCCTTGACCGAGGCGGGGTCGATCCGGCCGGCGTACGCCGTCGCGCTGGTCAGCGCCGAATTGGCGTCGGATCGCGCCACCCGGTGTTCGGCCAAGACGTAGAGCGTGACATTCTCGTGCACCGTGGCCAGCGCGGAAAGACGCATGGGGTAGACGAATTTCGCCGAGGGGAAGGTGATCCGCAGCGGCGTCAGCGCGCCGGACAGATCGCTGCCGCTGGCGGCGCGTAGCCGGGCGGCGAGGTAGACCCAGCGCTGGTGCACGTAGGGTGTCACCGCGGCCGCGAATTCGGGCTTCAGGTGGTAGCCGTGCGTTCTCAGCCAGGTCGAGAGAGCGGTCGGGTCGGTCGCGGCCAGCTGGGTCACTACGAACGGTCCGAGGTTCTTCTGCTCGATGACCTTGACCGGCGGGGCACCACCGCCCGGCGCCCCAGCGCCGTTTCCATCGGAATCGGTCGGGGCCGGCCGGTGGTCGTAGATGATCTTCGGCGCCGTGATCGCCGCGAGCTGGGTGAATACCTTCGCATCGCCGAGCGAGGTAGTGGCCCTGGCCGGCACCGGCAGGATGAGGGCCACGTCGCGGGCCGTGCTGTGCATGCCCAGCTGCATCGTGATCTCTTCGGACCGGCCGTCCCAGCCGAGGAGCGACGTCTCGTCGGACACGGACACCGTCGTGTTGGCCGGCGGTACGACGCCGCCACAGCCGCAGGCGACAGCGGGCGCCGCGGACAGCATGCCGGTGAGAGCGGTGGTCCCGACGGCGACGGCGAGCAGCCGCGAGAGGAAACGACCACGCATCGAAAGACTCCTTCACGACGGTGCGCCGCGCGGCACCCGGTCACCGCGAATGCTCGAGCGGCCAGCAGTGACCGTACGACGGCCCGGGCGCGGTAACCGACCCTCGGCCGGCCGATCGTTGTTGAGTCGTTACCGGGACGATGACCGCCTCCCGGACCGCGCCGGCCGCGAGGACGAGTCGCGCACGACGAGCTCGGGCTGGAAGAGCACCTGCCGGTGCCGGTGCGTGGGTCCGTCCGCCACTGCGGCCAGCAGCAGCTCCGCGGCGGCGTACCCGATCTGATGCCGCGGCTGGCGGATGGACGTCAGCGGGGTGGCCAGCATCGCCGTGAAGTCGAGGTCGTCGTACCCGATCACCGACATGTCATCGGGCACGCGCATCTCGTGCCGCGTGAGCCCGCGTACGACGCCCAAAGCGGCCAGGTCGTTGACGCAGATGATGGCGGTCGGTGGCCTCAGGTCGCGCACGAATCCGTCGACCGCGGCGTCGCCGGCGTCGGTGTTGAGGGCCTCGATGATGACCTCGATCAGATCGCGGTCAGGGACGAGCCCGGCCGCGCGCATCGCCCGCCGCACGCCGCGCCGCCGGTCGGCGCACTGGCGGATCGAGGAGGGGCCGTTGAGCAACCCGATCCGCTGGTGCCCCATGTCGATCAGGTGCCGCGCGGCCAGGTCACCACCCTTGACGTCGTCGACCGCCACCGAGCAGATCTCGTTGTCCTTGCTCCGCCGGTCCAGCAGCACGACGGCCGTGCCCCGGTCCTGCACTGCCTCGATGCTGGCCATGTCCGGGCTGGCCGGCGTGATGAGGATCCCGAGCACGCCCTGCTCCTCCAGCAGCTGCAGGTAGCGCTGCTCGCGCTGTGGGCTCTCGTCGGTGCTGCACAGGATGAGGATGCGATCCGATTCGGCCAGCCGGTCCTCGACGCCGCGGGCAACGTCGGTGAAGAACGGGTTGGCCATGTCCAGCACGACCGCGCCGACGGCCCGCGAGGTGCCGGCCCGAAGCTGGCGGGCCGCACCGCTTCGGACGAAGCCGAGCGCCACGATCGCCTCCCGCACCCGCTCGCGCGTGTCGTCCGCGACGCGCTCGGGGTTGTTGAGGACGTTGGAGACGGTGCCGACGGACACGCCGGCCCGCGCGGCGACGTCCTTGATGCTGGCGCGTCGCTTGACCGCATCGGCATCAGCTGCACACATATCGACCTCCCTGTTCGCCCCTCTGGCTGACCACCGGTCCGAGTGGTCTGCTCAGATGGTGACGAATGTCCTTGGCCGCGTGCGTTGACTCGCTCCAGCAGAACACCTACGGTTAACAGAGCTGAAACGTATCAATGCATTTCGGTAGATCGCGACTTCGATGGCGTTTACCCACGACGACACCGTTGTCGCGACCAGCGGCGGGCTCGTCGGGCACGCCCCGGTGACCCAGGCGCGTGAAAAGTCCCTGTCAATAGGAATTGACCAACCACAACCCCCGCGGACGTATCCATGTCGAACGCATTTCCCGTCGTTGTTCCTTCGGCCGCCGGCGCTCCCGCCCGTGGGAACGCCGTCCCTTCGGCCACAGCCTCCCCGGGAGCCGCGGCTGCGGCAATACCGCCAGGCTATGGCGCAACCCGACGGGAGCGGTTGCTCCGGCCGATCGTCGATGGCCAGCCTCGAATCTCTGACGAAGACGTGCGGCTCATCGCTCTCTATGCTGACGGTCTCCCGATCGAGGCAATCGCCCGTCGCCTCGACCTCTCCGAGCGCACGGTACGACGTCGTACCCGTGCCCTCTGCGACCGTCTCGGTGCTCGCGCGGCGATCCAGGTCGTCGCGTGGGCCGCCCGGCGCGGCCTCATCTGATTCCCTCGACCCTCCGAGCAAGGAGCTTCACCGCAGACCGGGCCGGCGCTCGCCGCGCCCGGTCTTGCGGTGCGGGCAGCCGTGAGCCGTAGGCTCGGGACGTCCCTGTCTCCGATCCTTCTGCGAGGCCAACCCCGTGCCGCTTGACTCCCTGCTGCCCAGCCCTGCCGTCGTCACACCCGGCGAGGGTGCGCTCATCCTTTCCGGGTCATCGACCATTGCATCCGACTCGCCCGCCGTGGCGGCGCTGCTGCGCGAACTGCTCGCACCGGCAACCGGTCTCGGCCTGGCGGACACCATGTCCGCTGACCCATCGATGTCCGCTGACCCATCGATGTCCGCTGACCCATCGATGTCCGCTGACCCATCGATGTCCGCCGACGGATCGATGTCCTCCGACGCCACGATCGTGCTGAGCCTCGACCCCGATCTGGGCATCGGGCCCGAGGCCTACCGCCTCCGGGCCACCCCGGCGCAGGTCCGGATCGAGGCCGTCAGCGAGCAGGGCCTGATCTGGGGGGTGCAGACGCTGCGCCAGCTGCTCCCGGTCGAGGTGTTCAGACCGTCCCGGGTGGCCGGCGTTCCCTGGTCGGTGCCCGCCGTCACGATCGAGGACGAGCCGCGGTTCGCCTGGCGCGGCACCATGCTCGATGTCGGCCGCTGGTACAAGCCGGTCGCGTTCCTCTACCGCACCGTCGACCTGGCCAGCATGCACAAGCTCAACATCCTGCACCTGCACCTCACCGAGGATCAGGGCTGGCGGTTCGAGGTCAAGCGCTACCCGAAGCTCACCGAGGTCGGGGCCTGGCGGTCGGAATCGCCCCTGGGCCACGACCGCGACAACCAGACCGACGGCAAGCGGCACGGCGGCTTCTACACCCAGGAGCAGCTCCGCGACCTGGTGGCCTACGCCGCGGCGCGGGGCATCACGATCGTCCCCGAGATCGACATGCCCGGCCACATGCAGGCCGCCATCGCGGCGTACCCCGAACTCGGCAACCATCCCGACCGGCGACTCGAGGTGGCGACCCGCTGGGGCATCATGAAGCACGTCCTCAACGTGGAGGAATCGACCATTAGTTTCGTGACCGACGTGCTCGATGAAATCCTCGATGTATTCCCGAGCGAATTCATCCACATCGGTGGCGACGAGTGCCCCAAGGACGAGTGGAAGGCATCCGAGCGGGCGCAGGCGTTGATGCGCGAACGCGGGCTCACCGATGAGAGGGAGCTGCAGAGCTGGTTCATCACCCAGCTCGACGGTTACCTGACGGCGAAGGGTCGCCGGCTGGTCGGCTGGGACGAGATCCTCGAGGGCGGGCTGGCTCCGGAGGCGACCGTCATGTCATGGCGCGGCGAGACCGGCGGGATCGAGGCGGCGAAGGCGGGCCACGACGTCGTCATGGCGCCGAATACCTACGTCTATTTCGACTACTACCAGTCCGCGGACAAGGACACGGAGCCGATCGCGATCGGCGGCTACCTGCCGCTGTCGACGGTGTGGGAGTACGAGCCGGTGCCCGACGCGCTGATGGGTGATCACGCGGAGCACGTGCTCGGGCCGCAGTGCCAGCTGTGGACGGAATACCTGCCGGAGGGTGCCGACATCGAATACATGGCCTACCCGCGATCGTGTGCGCTGGCCGAGGTCGCGTGGGGGCGTCCGGACGAGTCGTACGACGCGTTTCTCGACCGGCTCGGCAGGCACCTGACCCGACTCGACCTGATCGGCGTGAACTACCGAAAGCCGCACTGACGGCACCGATACGGTTGCGGTCATGGCGGACCTGCTCATCCACGGCGGCACCGTCGTCGACGGCACCGGTGCTCCGGCGCGGCGCGCCGATGTCCTCGTCGACGGGACACGGATCACCGGGGTCGTGGACGGCGGCCTGGCAGAGACCGACCGGACCGAGGCCGGGACGGTCGTCGACGCGACCGGGCGGCTCGTCTTTCCCGGTTTCGTCGACACCCACATCCACGGCGACGCGGCCATCCTCACCGACCCGGCCGCGCAGCTGGCGTCGCTGCGGCAGGGCGTCACGACCTGGATCCTCGGCCAGGACGGCGTCTCGTTCGCACCGGGCGGGAGCGAGACGGCCGGCTACGCCGGGCGCTATTTCGGCGCGATCAACGGGCCCGCACCGGAGCCGCTCGCGAGCGGGTGCACGGTCGGCGAGCTGCTCGCGGCGTACGACGGCGCCGCCGCGGTCAATGCCGCCTATCTCATCCCCGCCGGGACCGTCCGCGCCGAGGTGATCGGGCTCACCGGCCGCCGTGCCGATGACGGCGACGTCGCCGCCATGCGCGCGCTCGTCGAGCAGGGCCTGGCCGACGGCGCCGTCGGACTGTCGACCGGCCTGGACTACGTGCCCGGCCGATTCGCCGACGCGGCCGAGATCGGCGCGCTGTGCGGGCCGGTGGCCGCCGCCGGCCGGCCGTACGTGAGTCACATCCGCTATTACGAGGCGCGCACCGATGAGGGTCTCGCCGAGGTGCGCCGGATCCACGCCGCGAGCGGGGTCGCACCGCACGTCTCGCATTTCCACGGCCCCGGGCGCTGGCTGCACGACATGGTCGAGGACATGCGGTCCGACGGCATCGACACGACGTACGACTCCTATCCGTACGTCCGGGCGTGCTCGATCATCGCGATGCTGCTGCTGCCGGCATGGGTGCAGGAGGGCGGGATCGACGCCGCGCTCGAGCGGCTCTCCGACCCGGCCGTGCTGGCCCGGCTGCGGTCCGACTGGTTTCCGACGGTGAGCGATGTCGTCCCGCGGGTGCGGCTCGCCTACGTCGCCGCGCCGGAATGGTCCTGGTCGGAGGGAATGCCGCTGGACGCGGCGGCCGCACGGGCACGTATGCCGGTTGGTGATTTCGTGTGCACCATTCTGCGGGATTCCGCTCTGGTCGCCTCCGGGGTCTTCGGCCAGCCGCGCTCGGGCGAAGCCGACCTGGAACTGCTGCTGCGCTCGGATGCGCACATGGGCGGCTCCGACGGGATACCGCTCGGCGGGCATCCGCATCCGCGATTCTGGGGCGCGTTCGCGCGGTTCCTGGCCCACCACACCAGGGATCGCGGCGACTGGACGTGGGAGCAGGCGGCGGTGCACCTGGCCTCGCGGCCCGCGCAGCGTTTCGGCCTGGCCGGCCGCGGATCGGTGCGCTCGGGCGCGGTCGCCGACCTCGTGACCGTCGACCCGCAGCGGGTTGCCGACCGCGCGACGTACGAGGACCCCAAACGATTGGCCAGCGGCATCGACGACGTGATCGTGTCGGGCGCCCCGGTGCTGCGGGGCGGCGCGCTGACCGGCACCCGGGCCGGTCGGGCCCTGCGGTTCGGTGCCGCGTGAGGGCGCCGACGGCGTACGACGCCCCGGCCGTCGAGGCGTTGCGGGACCGCCCGATCAGCCTGCTGGACAAGGGTTTCGGCGGTTCGGAGCGGACGTGCGAGCGATCGGCCCGGGAGATCGCCCGCGCCGGTCTGGCGCTGCACGACGGTGATTTCATCCTCCCGGTCATGACGTTGCGCCAGAACGCGCTGGAGCACAACATCGCGGCGATGGCCCGATTCTGCGCGGAGCACGGGGTCGAGCTCGCCCCGCACGCCAAGACGACGATGTCGCCGCCGCTCTTCGCCCGCCAGCTTGACGCCGGCGCCTGGGGGCTCACCGCCGCGACGGTCGGGCACGTGCAGGTCTACCGCGCCTTCGGCGTCGGCCGGGTGCTACTGGCCAACCAGCTCGTCGATCCCGCCGCGATCCGGTGGGTCATGGCCGAGCGTCGCCGCGATCCGGAGTTCGCGTTCTCTTGCTATGTCGACGGCGCCGACGGGATCGCCATTCTTGCGGCCGCAGCGGGCCACGAGGACGCGCCGCTCGACGTCCTGATCGAGCTGGGACACGCCGGCGGGCGGACCGGTGTGCGCGACGACGCCGCCGCGCGCGACCTCGCCCGGCGCATTCTGACAACACCGGGCCTGCGGCTGGCCGGTGTCTCGGCCTACGAGGGGAGCGTCGGTCCGGTCCGCACGCCCGAGACGCTCGACGGGGTGGCCGCGTTGTGCGACCGCGTCGCCGCCCTGGCGCACGAGCTGGTCCCGGCGACCGGGTCGTTCATCGTTTCGGCCGGCGGCAGCGCCTATCCGGATGTGGTCGCGGAGCGGCTGTCCGCGGCGCGGGACGTCGCCGTGGTGGTGCTGCGCAGCGGCAGTTACCTCACCCACGATCACGGCATGTACGCCGAGGTGTCGCCCTTCGCCCGGCCGGACTCGGCCTATGCGCTCCGGCCGGCGCTGGAGCTGTGGACGCACGTCCTGTCCCACCCCGAGCCCGGGCTCGCGCTGCTCTCGATCGGCCGCCGGGATGCACCCTTCGACGCCGGCTGGCCGGTGCCGCTCCGCGTGCGCGGCCGTGGCGGCGAGGTCCGACCGGCCGGCGGAATGGCGGTGGTGCACATGAATGATCAGCACGCCTTCCTGCGCCTCGACGACCCCGGATCCGTCTCGGTCGGAGAGGCCCTGTGCCTGGGCATCTCCCATCCGTGCACGGCATTCGACAAATGGCGCCAATTGCCGGTCGTCGACGACAGGGGCATTGTCGTCGACGTCGTACCCACGTTTTTCTGATCGCACGATCGACTGGAGGCAGACATGGCTCGCGAAGGTTACGTCAGTGACAGGGCACCCAAACCGGCCGGACCCTATTCGCATGCGATCGTGGCCAACGGATTTCTTTACACAGCCGGGCTCGGCCCGATCGATCCGGCGACGGGTGAAAAGGTCGGTACGACGATCGAGGAGCAGACCGCGGCCGTGATGGACGCGCTCGTCGCGGTCCTGGGGGAGCGGGGCCTTGATTTCTCCGACGTGGTCAAATCGACGGTGCACCTCGCCGTGCCGAAGCGCGATTTTGCCGGCTTCAACACGGTTTACCAGACCTACCTGAGCCCGCCCTTCCCGGTCCGCACGACCGTCGGATCCGAATTGGCCGACATTCTCGTGGAGATCGATGTGGTCGCGGCGCTGCGTGACTGACGTGGGTGCCGGCGAGTCGGTCTCGGAGCTCTTCGATCCGGCGGCCTGGCAGCGGGTCGACGGCTTCGAGCTCACCGACGTCACCTATCACCGTGCCCGCGAACACGGCACGGTGCGGATCGCGATCAATCGGCCGGAGGTGCGTAACGCGTTTCGTCCGCAGACGGTGGACGAGCTGTATCGCGCCCTCGAGCATGCGCGGCAGAGCACCGACATCGGTGCGGTGCTGCTGACGGGCAACGGGCCGTCGCCCACGGACGGCGGCTGGGCCTTCTGCTCCGGCGGGGATCAGCGAATTCGCGGCCGCAGCGGTTACGAGTACGGCGACGGCCCGGATGCGGGCAGCGGCGACGCGCGCGTCGGCCGGCTGCACATCCTCGAAGTCCAGCGGCTGATCCGCTTCCTGCCCAAGGTCGTCATCGCGGTCGTGCCGGGCTGGGCGGCCGGTGGCGGCCACAGCTTGCACGTCGTGTGCGACCTCACCCTCGCCAGCGCCGAGCACGCGCGGTTCAAGCAGACCGACGCCGACGTCGCGAGTTTCGACGGTGGTTTCGGCTCGGCGTACCTGGCCCGGCAGGTGGGCCAGAAGCTCGCCCGCGAGATCTTCTTCCTCGGCCGGACGTACGACGCGCACGAGGCCCACCGGATGGGGATGGTCAACCGGGTCGTTCCGCACGGCGATCTCGAGCGCACGGCATTGCAATGGGGGGCCGCGATCAACGCGAAGAGCCCGACGTCGCAACGGATGCTGAAATACGCGTTCAACGCGGTGGACGACGGGCTGGTCGGTCAGCAGCTCTTCGCGGGCGAGGCGACGCGGCTCGCGTACATGAGCGACGAGGCGGCGGAGGGGCGCGATGCGTTCCTGCAACACCGCGATCCGGACTGGACGCCGTACCCCTGGTACTTCTGAGCGCTCCCGCACTGCGCCGCGTCCGGTGCCGGCCGGTACGCGGGCCGCGTACCGCGTATGCTCACCCTCGAGTCCGCGTCAACGGCGACCCGGATGAGCGACGCTTTGGGAGCGCACGTGCCCGCACGCATGTCGGCCTGGGAATCAGCGCAGTTCCAGCTGGCCGAGGCGGTGAGACAGCTCGGTCTCGATGACGGTTTTCACGACCTGTTGCGTACGCCGCGCCGCGAGGTGACGGTGGCGGTGCCGCTGCGACACGACGATGGACGCGTCGAAGTGCTGCATGGATATCGGGTGCAGCACAACCTTTCCCGCGGCCCGGCCAAGGGCGGAATCCGCTTCCACCCGGACACCGACCTCGACGAGGTCCGGGCGCTGGCGATGTGGATGACGTGGAAATGCGCGCTGGTCGGCATTCCCTACGGCGGCGCCAAGGGAGGGGTCGGCGTCAACCCGAAAGCTCTCTCCCGAAATGAGCTCGAACGGGTGACCCGGCGCTACGCCTCCGAGCTGATGCCGGTGATCGGCCCGGAGAAGGACATTCCGGCGCCGGACGTCGGCACCGACGAGCAGACCATGGCCTGGCTGATGGACACCTACTCCACCCACGCCGGCTACACCGTGACCGGAGTCGTGACCGGCAAGCCGGTGTCCATAGGGGGATCGATGGGCCGGGCCGGCGCAACCAGTCGTGGGGTCATGTTCGCCGCGTTCTGCGCGCTGCGCGATGCGGGGATCGACCCGCGCGACGTCCGGGTCGCCGTGCAGGGCTTCGGCAAGGTCGGCGCGCTCGCCGCGCAGTTCATGCACGACGCCGGCTGCACGGTGGTCGCCGTCTCCGACGTCGGCGGCGCGATCTACGACCCCGACGGCGTCGATCCGCAGGCACTGATGCGGCACACCCGCGCCGGGGCCCCGACCGTCGCCGGATATCCCGGCACGGACACGATCACCAACGAGGAGCTGCTCACCCTCGACGTCGACGTGCTCATCCCGGCCGCGCTCGAGGGCGTGCTGCACGACGGCAATGCGGACCAGGTCCGGGCCCGGTTCGTGGTCGAGGGCGCCAACGGACCGACCACGCCCGACGCCGACGCGATCCTCGCCGACAAGGGAGTCCTCGTCGTACCGGACATCCTCGCCAACTCCGGAGGCGTCGCCGTCTCCTACTTCGAATGGGTGCAGGACCTGCAGGCCTACTTCTGGAGTGAGGATGAGGTCAACGAGCGGCTCAAGAAGCTGATGGAGCGCTCCTACCGGCAGGTCGCCGACCTCGCGGCGGCGCAGGGCGTGTCGCTGCGCACCGCGGCGCAGATGATCGGTGTCGGACGGGTTGCCGAGGCGCACCGCACCCGCGGCCTCTACCCGTAACCCAAGCGACCGGCGCGCAGGCGCGACCGCGCCGTTGCCCGGCGTACGGCGTATGCCATGGTCTAATGGCCGTGGGCTGCCCGAAATGACATCAGTGTGATTCGGGCGCTCCCCGGAGTGCCGCGCACCGATCGTGCGGTGGGCCGGACACGGCAAGCCAGCACCAGGACGACCAGTGGGCCGAGCGGAGGAGAGGCATTGGACGCCGCGTCAGCGCTGCGATCCGGCAGCGAACCCGACGATGACGGACTGTCCCGGCGCGAGCGGGAGATCCTCGCTTTCGAGCGGCAGTGGTGGAAGTACGCGGGAGCGAAGGAGCAGGCTGTCCGCGACCTGTTCGACATGTCGGCCACCCGCTACTACCAGGTCTTGAACGCGCTGATCGACCGTCCCGAAGCGCTCGCCCACGACCCGATGCTCGTCAAGCGACTCCGGCGGCTGCGCGCCAGCCGGCAACGAGCCCGCTCCGCACGACGCCTCGGCATGGACGTCTGAGCCCGAGCAACCCGCACCACTGGGCCCCGCACCATTGCCATCCGCACCTTGCATCACCGCACGACATATCGACGCCGGCCCTGGCGGCCGGCCCGACCGTCGCTCACCGCACCTTCCCCGCGGCCGGCCAAGGAGGTCGATCCGACCATGCCTGCATCACCAGGGCCTGCATCACCAGGGCCCCCGTCGTCAGGGCAGCCAGGGCCCGACGACGAGCCCGATCGCTATTTCCTCGACCCCTATCCCGATGAGGGGCCGGACTCCCCGTCGGGTGAGCACGACGTCGAGGACGAGGTCGACACCGCATCGACCGAACACCCGAGGGCCCGCGCCGAGCGCCTCGCGGGCGATGCCGAGCCGCCGTCGGGCGGTGCTCTGGATGGCCCGGACGGCGCCGATGCCGGCGCCGAGCCGGCCGGTGAGCCCGAAGATCCGCCCCGGTTCTTCTTCGACGATCTCGCGGCGGTCGGGGACGAGCGGGACGGCGACGGCGAAGGGCTGGCCCGGTACGCCGGAGTCGGGGCGGCCGCCCGCGCGGGGGGCGAGCATCTCGGTGACGCGGTGCCGGTCGCAAGGGAGCGCGATCGCGACCGGGAACGCGGCCAGAAGGTCGTCGGTGCCCTGCTGCTGGCGCTGGTCGCCGCCGCCGTGCTCGTCGTGGTCGGGGCGCGGATCGGCGGCTCCGGAAGCAAGCGGGCCACCACCGGTGGCGGTGCCGCCGTGACCTCGAGCGCCAAGTCCGCAGCAGCGAAGTCCACCGCGGTGAAATCCACGCCGGCGAAATCCACGGGCGCGAAGTCGACCGAAGCGAGGTCCACCGCCCCGGTGTCCACCCGGCCGTCCACCCCGAGCGAGCCGACCACGGCCAAGCCCACGACCGCCAAGCCCACGACCGCCAAGCCCACGACCGCCAAGCCCACGACCGCCAAGCCCACGACGGCCAAGCCCACGACGGCCAAGCCGACCACCGCCAAGCCCACG
Source organism: Mycobacteriales bacterium (assembly GCA_038253135.1). Lineage (GTDB taxonomy): Bacteria > Actinomycetota > Actinomycetes > Mycobacteriales > QHCD01 > JBBSHJ01. The sequence continues at coordinate 24,602 of JBBSHJ010000047.1, forward strand.
ACGGCCAAGCCGACCACCGCCAAGCCGACCACCGCCAAGCCGACCACCGCCAAGCCCACGACGGCCAAGCCGGCCGTCGTACCAACGGCGACGAAGGCGCCACTGACCGTCCTCAACAACACGACGACGACGGGTCTGGCCGGCCAGGCGGCCCAGATCTTCACCGGCAAGGGATGGCACGTCAACCAGGTCTCCAACTACACCGGAGACCTGCCGACGACGACGGTGTTCTA
>JBBSHJ010000048.1:0-24546 GCA_038253135.1 Mycobacteriales bacterium
CGGGGCACGCGGCACGGTGCCCGGCCACGGTCGGGTGCCGCCCCGCGAGCGCGCTAGTGGATCGCCGGGACGCCGTAGACCGCGAGCCAGACCGCCACGTAGTGACAGGTCGCGGCGATGATCGTGCAGAGGTGGAACACCTCGTGGTAGCCGAAGGTCGCCGGCCACGGGTCGGGGCGGCGGGTGGCGTAGACGACGGCGCCGATCGTGTAGATGACGCCGCCGACGAGCAGCAAGGTGAGCGAGACAGCGCCGGCGTGCCGTAGCAGCGCGGGCAGCACGAAGATCGCTACCCAGCCCAGGGCGATGTAGAGCGGGGCGATCGCCCACGGAGGGGCCGTGATCCACGCCTGGCGCATCAGGATGCCCATCCCCGCACCACCCCACACGACGGCGAGGATGACCGCGCCGGTCGTCTTCGGCAGGGTGAGCAGGGCGAACGGCGTATACGTCCCGGCGATGAAGACGAAGATCATCGAGTGGTCGAGCCGCTTCATCACGGCTCGGCCGCGCTCGGCCCACATCCGGCGGTGGTAGAGCGCCGAGGTGCCGAAGACCAGCGAGACGGTCACCGCGTAGACGGCCGTGCCGATGGCCGCGCGCGAGCCATGTCGCGCGGCCAGCCCGATCAGCGCACCACCGGTGCCGAACGAGACGAGAAACGCCCAGTAGTGCAACGAGCCGCGCAGCCGCGGGCGGGTCGCGGCGAGGCGGCCGACGGCGAGATCGGCACTGCTCATCGCTCGCGAGGTTACGGCGACAACCGGTCCCGCGGCCACCCGAAGCCCGAACGCGCCGCCACATTTCGGCGACAATCGAGCGAAGTGCTGGACGGATATGTCCGGGGGTCCGCTCGGCGATTGCCGCCAGCCCGTCATATCGCTGCGCTATGGCCTGTGCTGCTCTGCGAGAGGGGCAATGGCGGAGCGTTCGGAGGGCCTGTCAGCGCGGGACGACCTTCTGCCGCCTGCACAAGCGGGCGACGTACCGCCGTCGAAGCGGGTCAACTACTCCGTACGGCGGCGCGTGCCGCACAGCGGCGCCGAGGTTCGCGGCGTAAGGTCCGCAGGCGTGAGGCCACCGAGCATTGTCTACGCGGTCTACGAGAAGCGCCTGCTTGCGCGCCTCGCGGGCAAGCCGATGCCGCGCCATGTCGGCGTGATGTGCGACGGCAACCGGCGGTCGGCTCGAGCGTCGGGGCTGGACGATCTTTCCGTTGGCTATCGGCGTGGCGGCGCCAAGATCGAGGAACTGCTCAACTGGTGCGCCGAGGTCGGCGTGCGCGTCGTGACGCTGTGGCTGCTCTCGACCGACAATCTCGTGGCCCGGCCCAAGGGGGAGATCGAGCCGATCCTGGCCGCGATCGAAGAGGTCACCGATTCCCTGGCGCGGCCGGGGCGGCCGTGGCGGGTCGGCATCGTCGGGTCGCTCGATCTGTTGCCCAGCCACACCGCCGTCGCGCTCAAGGGTGCCTGCGCGCGCACCGACGATCGGCCCGGCATGCAGGTCAACATCGCCGTCGGCTACGGCGGCCGCCAGGAGATCGCCGACGCCGTCCGGTCGCTGCTCATGGAGCAGGCCGACCGCGGCACCACGATCGAGGAGCTCGCCGAGATCCTCGAGATCGACCACATCGCCGAGCACCTCTACACCAAGGGCCAGCCCGACCCGGACCTCGTGATCCGCACCAGCGGCGAGCAGCGGCTGTCGGGGTTCCTGCTGTGGCAGAGCGCGCACTCCGAGTTCTATTTCTGCGACGCCTACTGGCCGGACTTCCGCAAGGTCGACTTCCTGCGTGCGCTGCGCGATTTCGCCCGGCGCAACCGGCGGTACGGCGCCTGACCGTCGTCCACACCGGGCGGTGGGTCGCGTCCTCGGTGCGCCCCGGCCGGCGGGACAAGGCCCGGCTGGGATCATCGATCGCGATGGACATCCGCAGCCAGGTCGAGGCCATCCTGGCCGGCCCGCGCCCCATTCCGATCCTCGCCGCCGGGCACCCGGCGCTGCGTCAGCGGGCGACGGCGTACGACGGCCAGCTCGGTGACCTGCTGCCAGTGTTCCTCTCGGCGATGCGCGCGACGATGCACGCGGCCCCCGGAGTCGGACTCGCGGCGCCGCAGGTCGGTGTCGGGCTGGCGGTGGCCGTGGCCGAGGACACGGCCGAGGTCGACGAGGAGGTACGCCGCGTGCGCGAGCGCCCGCCGACCGCGTACCGGGTGCTGATCAACCCGGCGTACGAGCCGATCGGCGAAACGAGGACCGAGTTCTACGAGGGCTGCCTGTCGATCCCGGGATGGGCGGCCGTGCGCGCCCGTCACCACCGGATCCGGCTCAACTGCGAGGACGCGGACGGTCGGAATATCGGCGAGGACCTGGCCGGCTGGCCGGCCCGGATCGTGCAGCACGAGACAGATCATCTCGCCGGCGAGCTCTACCTGGACCGGGCCGAGCTGCGATCGCTCAGCGATGTCGAGTCGATGGTCCGCTGGTGGAACGGCCCGAGTCCCGACCGCGCCGCCCGCCAGCTCGGCTTCTCCCTGGGCGGCGGTGCGCCGGCGTGACGGCCGAACTGCCCGCAGTCGGGGTCCTGCCTCTGCGGTGGCCGTCGGCGTTCGCCCCCGCTGGGCGTGCGCTTCGCCCCCTGATCGTCAACCGGGCGATCGTCGCCGTCGCCGGGTGCCTGCTGACTCTCGCCGGACTGATCTGGCTCGGGGATCCGGCCAAGCAGTGGTGGGCGATTGTCGTACCGCTGCTGCTGCTGATCGACCCGATCGTGCGGGTGGCGCGGGTGCGGGTGCGGGTACGCCGCGCCGCCGCCCGTACGCCGCTGTTCCCGGTGGCACTGGTTCCCGAGCGGCGCGGGCTGGTGCAGATCATCATCGACCGGCCCGGTCCGGATCTGTCCGGCCGGTGGTCCGCCCCGACCCATCTCGCCGGTCCGGCTGACCTCGTCTACGCCGGCCGGGTCGCCGCTGTCGTCGCTCCCGGCGGCGAGGTCAGCTATATCCGCCGGATCTGAGATCGGCCGGCCGGATAGCCGAGCACTGTGAGGCCGGTTGCCCACGCAATGCTCCACCCTTGCCGTGCCGGCAATCGGTCCGTCGGGCGTGTCTGCGGCGACGTCGACCGGGCCGGCCGTAGCGTTTGCTGCGGTGGAGCCGGTGTCGTGCCGGCGCCCCGGGGAGGACCCCAACGGTGGACGCACGAGAGCCGACCGGGGCCGGTACCAGCCCTCGCAGGGGCTGAACCGGACCTTCGACGCAGGCGGGTGCCGGTGCGCGCCCGCGGGGAGAGCCCATGGCTGCTCGCCGTACCGATAGCCGTCCCGCACGTCGAACCCACGTCATCGACACCAGCGTCCTGCTCGCGGATCCCTTTGCGGTACGGCGCTTCGCCGAGCACGATGTCGTGCTCCCGCTGGTGGTGGTCGGCGAGTTGGAGGCGAAGCGGCATCATCCCGAGCTCGGCTGGTTCGCGCGGCAGGCCTTGCGCCTGCTCGACGATCTGCGGGTGGAGTACGGCCGCCTGGACCAGCCGCTCCCGCTCGGCGACGGCGGCGGCAGTCTGCACGTCGAGCTCAATCACAGTGATCCCGGCGTCCTTCCCGCGGGGTTCCGGGCCGACACCAACGATGCGCGCATCCTCGCCGTCGCCCTGAACCTGCGCGCCGAGGGCCGCGACGTCGTCCTCGTCACGAAGGACATGCCGCTGCGGGTCAAGGCGGCCGCGGTCGGGATCACGGCAGAGGAATACCGCGCGGCTCAGGTGGTCGAGTCCGGCTGGACCGGCATGGTCGAGCTCGACGTCTCGGGTGCCGACCTCGACGCGCTCTACAAGACCGACCGGCTCGAGCTGACGCCGGCCGCGGACCTGCCCTGCCACACCGGCCTGGTCCTGCTCGGCCCTTCGAGCTCCGCGCTGGGCCGGGTCGCGCCGGACAAGAGCGTGCGGCTGGTGCGCGGTGACCGGGAGGCGTTCGGGCTGCACGGCCGGTCCGCCGAGCAACGGGTCGGGCTCGACCTGCTGCTCGATCCCGATGTCGGCATAGTTTCCCTCGGCGGGCGCGCCGGCACCGGCAAGTCCGCGCTGGCACTGGCGGCGGGGCTCGAATCCGTGGTCGAACGCGACCAGCACAAGCGCGTGGTCGTCTTCCGGCCGTTGTACGCCGTCGGCGGGCAGGAGCTGGGATTCCTGCCGGGCAGCGAGGGCGAGAAGATGTCGCCCTGGGCCGAGGCTGTCTTCGACACGTTGGGCGCCCTGGTCAGCCAGGACGTGATGGACGAGGTCATCGACCGCAACATGCTCGAGGTCCTGCCGCTGACGCACATTCGCGGCCGCTCACTGCATGACGCCTTCGTGATCGTCGACGAGGCGCAGTCGCTCGAACGCGGCGTGCTGCTCACCGTGCTCTCGCGGATCGGCGCCGGATCGCGCGTCGTACTCACCCATGACGTCGCCCAGCGGGACAACCTGCGGGTGGGCCGGCACGACGGGGTTGCGGCCGTCATCGAGACGCTCAAGGGGCACCCGCTCTTCGCGCACATCACGCTCACGCGATCCGAGCGCTCGCCCATCGCCGCCCTGGTCACCGAAATGCTCGAGGGGCTCTCGGTCTGACCGATCCGTCCCACCGGCACCAAAATCCACACGGGCACCACGGAGCATTTCCGGCAGAGAGGATTGACGCCCGCTTCGGGTGCCGCCGGTGTCTGCCCGGTAACGCGGAGTTGAAATTCGACAGTTAGCTAGTAATCTCTCGGTCCGCGTGTAAGGGTCGAACGTGTGGGGGGACGGCACCGGCATCCTCGAGGTGCCAACGAGAAGCGCTCGGCCTTTAGCCAGGTCGCGGCGCTGTTTGCTGTACTCGCCATTCTCATCGCCGCGCCGGTCGCCGCCAGCGCTCGCCGCACGACTGCGCAGCTCACCGCGTCCCAGCGAGCGATCCAGATCGAGCACGCGACGGCAAAGCAGATCGCCGACGGGCGCCACGCGAAGCCGTCAAGACTCGTGGTGTCGATCCAGCTGGCACGGACCGATACCGGCGCCGGGAGCATCCTGGGTCCGGCCGTCCGCCTGACCCTCACCCAGCGCAACGCGCTCCGGCTCGCCGTCGACCCGAGACTGGTCGGCACCGCGACCGGCGCGACCGCGGCGCAGCAGGCCGACACGGTCGCGAGCCGGCTGGCGAGCAACGGCATCCCCGCGGTTGCGCTGCAGGCCTACCGCTCGGCGGCGTACCGCGTCGGGGGCACCTACCCGGCCTGTCACCTCCCGTGGGGGATCCTCGCCGGCATCGGGCGGGTCGAGTCCGACCACGGCCAGTTCGGCGGATCGGTGCCACTGGCCAACGGCAACCTGAGCAAACCGATCGTGGGCTTCCGCCTTGACGGCACGGTCAAGGGTTTCAAGACCGTCCCTGACACCGATCATGGCGCGCTCGATGGCGACCCGGTCTATGACGACGCGGTCGGCCCGATGCAGTTCATGCCCGCGACCTGGCGGGCCTACGGTATCGATGCCGACGGCAACGGTGTCGCCGATCCGCAAAACCTCTTCGACGCGACGGTTGCCGCCGCCAACTACCTCTGCTCGACGGGGCAGAACCTCAGCACTCCCGCCGGGCAGGTGGCGGCGATCCTCGACTACAACCATTCGCTGGAGTACGTCGCGATGGTGCGGTCGCTGTCGAAGGCCTACATGGCCGGCCTTTCCGGCACGACGATCCCGGACGGGCACCCGGTCGCCGATGGCCCGGTCGCCGCACCGGTCGACACGTACTCGTCGGTCGCCACGACGCCGACGGCCACCGGTAAGGCGCCCCTCACGGAGCCGCCCCCCGTGCCGACGACGCACGCTGTGCCGCCGCCGGCGACGACCAAGGCGGCCACCACCCAGCCTTCGACGACCGAGCCGCCGACGACCAACCTGTCGACGACCGAGCCGTCGGCAACCAAGCCGTCGGCAACCACCAAGCCTCCGACGACCACACCGCCGATGACCACACCGTCGACGACCACACCGCCAACGACCACACCGCCAACGACCGAGCCTCCGACGAGTGCGCCGCCGACGACCACACCGCCAACGACCGAGCCTCCGACGACCACACCGCCGACGACCACACCGCCCTCGACCGAGCCGAGCACCACGACCACGACTCCGTCCCCGACGCCGGCGAACCCACGCCCGCCCACCGCTCCCGCCGACCTGACGCTGATTCCGAGCACCAAGGGCGCAATCAACCTCTCCTGGGGTCCGTCCCGCCGCGGCGACAGCGCGAGCCCGGTGCAGGGTTACGTCGTCCAGGTGGACGGGCTCGACATCAAGACGATCCGTAGCGGGCAGAACAGCACGACGCTCGGCGAGCGCGAGCTCGGCTTGACCTCCACCAAGACCTCGGTCATGGTCGCGGTGCGTGGATACACCGCGGGCATGATCCAGGGCGCGCCCGCCACGGCGTTGGTGCTTGCGGGGCCAACGGTCACGATCCCTCCGAGCCAGTGCGTCGCCACTGCGTCCTTGCCGAACAACGTGCCGGCGGACCTCAACGACGTGGTCTTTTACGCCGACAGCAATGGTGCGACGGTCCCGGTCACGCAGGTCGGCGCGGATCATTCCCCGACGATCAACCTCACTAATGTGTCTCAACCGATTCGGGTGTGGGCAGACTTCACCGGCGGCACGACTCTTGCCACGACGACGCCGGTGCCCGGTTGCGCGACTACATCGCCGAGCCCTACTCCGAGCCATTCCCAGACCCCTAGCCCACCCACAAGCCCGACTCCAAGCGACTCTCCGCCGGCCAGCCCGCCGACGAGTTCGGAGACGAGCGGCACGAAGCTGCCGCCGGCCACGCCCGCGAAGGTGCAGCTTCAGGCCTCGACCGACGCCGAGGGCGATGTTCGGGTCGTTTGGCCGGCTACACCCGAGAATGCCGAAGCGCTGGCAACGGTCAACGGCACGGATCTGACGTCCAAGACGGCACATGGCACGGTGTCGGTCACGTTGAGCGCCGCCGACCTGAGGAAGGACGTCAACACGGTGACGGTGACGCCCAAGTCCGCTGGTGGTGCGTCGGCTTCGGTGTTGATTGCCAAGGTGGTGCCGGTCGTCTCGTACAAGGACCGCGTCGTCACGGCGCGGCTCGCCAACGTTCCCAGCGGCTTTGCGCCGACGAGCCTCGTCATTGCGGCGGCCGACGGCACGGCGCTGACCGACACCAACGCCACGGTCGCCGCGGACTCGACCTGGACGGCCGAGATCAAGCTCAGCAAGGAGATCGACCGTGGGGGGCAGGTCACGGCTTGGTTCGAAATGGTCGACAGGACAGACCCGTCGACGAACGCCGTCACCATTGGCGCGACCTCGGCAAAGTAGCGGGCGAGGCGACGAACGCCTACCCGTCGCCCGGTCTGGTCATGGACAGCACGTCGAGGGCGGCACCGAGCTGCTCCTCGGTCAGCTTGCCGTCGCGAACGTAACCGCGCTCAATGACGACGTCGCGGATCGTCTTTTGCTCGGCGAGGGATTGCTTGACGACCTTGGCGGCCTCGTCGTAGCCGATGTAGTGGTTGAGCGGAGTGACGATCGAGGCCGAAGACTCGGCGTAGATGCGGCAGCGCTCGACGTCGGCTTCGATCCCGGAAATGCACCGGTCCGCGAAGAGCACGGAAATTGACGACAGCAGCGTGATCGACTCGAGCAGGTTGTGGGCGATCACGGGCAGCATGACGTTGAGCTCGAGATTGCCGGCCGCGCCGCCGAAAGCCACGGCGGCGTCGTTGCCGATCACCTGTGCGACGACCTGACACACCGCCTCGGGAATGACCGGGTTGACCTTGCCCGGCATGATCGACGACCCCGGCTGCAGATCCGGCAGCCTGATCTCGGCGAGGCCGGCGCGCGGGCCCGATGCGAGCCACCGCAGGTCATTAGCCGCCTTGTAAAGTCCCACGGCGATGGTCCGGAGTACGCCGCTCGCCTCGACCAGCGCGTCGCGCGAGCCTTGCGCTTCGAAATGGTTCCGCGCCTCAGTGAGCGGGAGCTGCATGTCGTCGGCCAGTGCGGCGATGACCCGACCGGCAAAACCGGCCGGCGCGTTGATCCCGGTGCCCACCGCCGTACCGCCGAGCGGCAATTCGCCGACCCGCGTCAGCACATCCTGCAGTCGCTCGACACCGTAACGGGCGGCGGCGGCGTACCCGCCGAATTCCTGTCCCAATGTCACCGGAGTCGCATCCATCAAGTGGGTCCGGCCGGATTTCACGACGGAGGCGAATTCCTGCTCCTTAGCCTGCAATGCTTCGGCGAGCCGGAGGAGAGCGGGAATCAGCCGCGTGACGATGGCCCGCGTCGCTGCGATGTGAATGGCCGACGGAAACTGGTCGTTGGACGAGAACGGATCGTTGACGTCGTCATTGGGGTGCACCGGTGCGCCGAGGCTCTCGGCGGCAATGCTCGCGATGACCTCGTTGGCATTCATATTGGAGCTGGTGCCCGAGCCGGTTTGGAAGACGTCGATCGGGAACTGATCGTCGTGCTCGCCGCGGGCGACGTCGGCGGCCGCGTCATGGATGGCCTTGGCCTTGGCCGGATCGAGCACGCCGTCCTTGCCGCGTAATGCCGCCGCGCATCCCTTGATCGAGGCGATCGCCGCGATGAGCTCGCGATCGATGCTCATGCCGGAGACGGGGAAGTTCTCAACCGCCCGCTGGGTCTGCGCGCGCCATTTGGCGGCGGCCGGCACCCGCACCTCGCCCATCGAGTCATGCTCGATCCGGTAGCCCTCCGCCTTTTCATCGCCCATGCCCGCACCTTATCCCGATCAGCGCGCACCGTATCGGTGGCGTGAGTCACCGGCTGGCGAAGGGGCGAGGCGCCTTGGAGCCGGCCGGGATGGGCGTGGAGGTTCGCGCGGTGATGCGAGTCGGGTTTTCCGCGGTGATTGCGGGCGCGGGTGCTGGTGGCCGTGGCAATACCCGAGTCAGAAGCCGACGGAGCTGTACGCGCGCAGCTTGGTCAGCGAGTGCTCGCTGTCGATGACGCGGATCGTCCCGCTCTTGGACCGCATCACGATCGACTGGGTGTGCATCACGCCGCGGCTGTAACGGACACCGCGCAGCAGCTCGCCATCGGTGATGCCGGTCGCGACGAAGAACATGTTGTCGCCGCTCACGAGGTCTGTTGTGGTCAGGACCCGATCGAGATCGTGTCCGGCATCGATGGCCTTTTGCCGTTCGGCGTCATCGCGCGGGCACAGCCTCGCCTGCAGCGCACCACCGACACACGTCAGCGCGCAGGCGGCAATGATGCCCTCCGGCGTACCGCCGACGCCCATCATCAAATCGATGCCCGTCGTCGGTCGTGCCGCCATGATCGCGCCGGCCACGTCACCGTCGTTGATGAAGTAGATGCGGGCACCGGCATCGCGGACCTGCTGCACCAGCTTCTCGTGCCGGGGCCGATCAAGGATGCAGACGGTGATGTCCTCGATGGCGATGCCCTTGGCCGCCGCCACCCGGCGGATGTTCTCGGCCGGGGGCGCGGTGATGTCGATGACCGCGGCCGCCTCGGGTCCGGTGGCGATCTTGTCCATATAGAAGACGGCCGACGGGTCATACATCGCGCCGCGTTCGGCGACCGCGAGGACCGCGACGGCGTTGGGCATCCCCTTCGCCATCAGCGTCGTACCGTCGATCGGGTCGACCGCGACGTCGACCTCCGGGCCGGTGCCGTCGCCGACCTCCTCCCCGTTGTAGAGCATCGGCGCCTTGTCCTTCTCGCCCTCGCCGATGACGACCGTGCCGCGCATCGACACGGTGCTGATGAGGGTGCGCATGGCGTCCACGGCGGCGCCGTCGCCACCATTCTTGTCGCCGCGCCCGACCCACCGCCCGGCCGCCATGGCCGCGGCCTCCGTGACCCGCACGAGATCGAGCGCGAGGTTGCGGTCCGGTGCCTCGGGGCGTACGGCGAGCGGAGCGGGTACGTCGGTCATGGGGCGCCCTTCGAATGCGTCGTACGAACTGGGCCTACCCGATCCTTACCACGTCAACCCGGCGACGGGGCGGGTTGGGACCCGCCGCATCCGCACGTGCACCATGGTGGGATGACCGAGCCGAGCCAGCCCGCGACCGCCCCCACCCAGCCGGGCGGCGCGGTCCAGGTCCGCCCCGCCCGGGCGAAGCCGACGCGGTCGGCCAAGGCCATGGTCCGGGCCCTGATTCCCATCCTGCTCATCATGATCGCCGGGGTGCTCTTCTTCTCCCCGCACGGCAGCAAGGACACCCGTCGGGCCGACGTCGCCGGTGACCTCGACTACGCCGCGGCTTACGCCGGTTTCACCCTGCCGCGCCCACGTGGCATCGACGCCGCCTGGCGTGCGGTCGACAGCTCCGTCTCGGCGCCCCGCAGCGGCAACCGCGGTCCGGTCACGGTGTCCGTCTCCTACCTCTCGCCGCAGAAGGACGCGGTGAGCTACGCGGTCGGCACCGTGCCGCGGGAGGAGCTGGTGAACGCGCAGCTCGGCGACGTCACCAGCAGCGGCAGCACGACGATCGGGGTGCACTCCTGGCAACAATTGCGCGCCTCGGACGGTCGCCACGCCTTGGTCGGAACGTTCGGCCAGGCGACCGTCGTGATCGCCGGATCGGGTGACAGGGCCGGCCTCGTCGTGCTCGCCGCGAGCGTCTCGTAACGCGCGTGATCACCGTCCCGCCCGCGTACGTCGAGCGGCAGACTCAGCGGAACGGCGACGTCGTCGGCGCATGGCTCGCGTCGCTCCCGGACCTCGTCCGCCGGCTGTGCGCGCAATGGCGGGTGCGACCGACCGGAGAGCCGCCGCTGCACGGCGATGAGAACCTCGTCGTACCCGTCCTCGGCACCGACGGACCGGCGATGCTCAAGCTCGGGCCGCCGGGACCGGCGGTTCTCGCCGAGATCGCGGGCCTGCGGGCGTGGGCCGGCCGCGGAGCCGTCGCCCAGCTGGCCGCCGCCCCGGCCGACTACGCGCTGCTGATGGAGCGGCTCGATCCGCACCGGTCGCTGCGCGACCTGCCGGTCTACGACGGAGCGAGCATCGCGGGAGAGTTGATCGCCCGGCTCGCGGTCGATCCGACCGACGAGATGCTCCGGCTGGGCGTCGTACCCCGGCTCGCAGACATCGCCGCCACGATCGCCGCGACCGCTGCGGCCCGCGACGACGTGCTGGGCAATCCGGTGCCGGGCCGCTTCCTCGAGGCGGCGCGCACCAACGCGGGCGAGCTCGCGCCGATCGCCGCGGACCGGCTCGTGCACGCCGACCTGCATCAGGGCAATGTCCTCGCCGCTACCCGCGAGCCGTGGCTGGCCATCGATGCCCGCACGGTGATCGGCGACCCGGAGTATTCCGTCCCCGAGCTGCTGTGGCGGGGCGTCGACGAGGTCGACGGCGAGGCGGGCGTACGCCGTCTGCTCGCGACCGTCGTCGATGCGGGCGGTCTCGATGCGGACCGGGCCCGGGGCTGGGCAATCGCGCGATGCGTCGATTACTGGCTCTGGGGCCTTGCCAACGGCCTCACCGACGACCCAGTCCGGTGCGAGCGCATCATCGCGGCGCTGCTCCCGAGCGCCTGAGAGCGCGTTGAAGTTGCACGACCGTCTGGGACCGGGAATGACGGGTACGGCCACCGTGGCCCCGAGCTGTTGCGCCTGGCGGTGGGACGAGCAGATCCTGCGGCATGCGTCATCCGACGCCCGGGCAAGAACTATAGCCGCTGCTATAGTTTGGGCAATGACTATGACATCGATGCAGCTTGACAGCGATCTACGCGATGAACTGGCGCGGCTTGCCGCGCAGGACTTCAACGGCGTGCCATTGGGCGAGGCGGTGAGCCGGCTGATCAAGGAACACAAGGTCAATCGCGTCATTCGACGGTACGAAGAGCTACGCTCCGACGCCCAGGAATGGGCCGACTACCACGCTGACGTCGGCGCGTGGGACGCCACGACCGGCGACGGTCTGCACGATGCGGGCGAGGAATCCGCGGAGCCCGCTCGGTGAGTCGATCCCCGCGGATTGCGCCGTGGCAGCTGTGGTGGGTGGACCTCGGCACTCCAATCGAGCATGAGCAGGGTTACCTCCGGCCGGCGATTGTGGTCAGCTCGTCCACGCACTGCCGATTCCCGATCGACATGGCCCTGATCGTGCCGCTGACCACTCGCGACCGCGGGCTGGACCACCACGTGCGCATCGACTCGTCCGAGTCCGGGCTGAACCGACCGAGCTGGGCACGAACCGAAGACGTTCGAGCGGTCACGACCGCGCGGTTCACCCGACCCAAGCCCATCGGCTCCGCCTCCGCCAGCGAGATCGAGCAGCTCAGCGATTGGTTGCGCGAGATGGTCGCCTTCTGCTGAAGGCGGCGCCGGTCTGCTGCACCCACTCGACATACGGGACAGTGCCTTCCACGCGGTCGGCTCGCCACGTTGTACGACTGCAAGGGACGGGCGCCTCGAGGTCAGCGACCCGCCCGACGGTCAGGTCGCCGCACCCTTCTTTTGGGTAGGTGTCGTTGGATCACGAGCGCGGCTGCGCGGTGCTCCAGGGGTTAGCCTTCGTCCACCGGAGCTCGGCGTTTGGCGACCGCCGCTTCGATCTTCTCCCGCGCACCGTCCAACCACGACTGGCAGACGTCGGCGAGCGCCTCGCCGCGCTCCCAGAGCGCGAGCGATTCCTCCAATGATTGCCCGCCCGACTCGAGCGCCTGGACGATCCGCCCGAGCTCGGCCCGTGCGATCTCGTAGCTCGGCGTTGTCTCCTCAGCCATCGGCCCTGTCCTTCGTCTCGGCCCGCGCGGCGAGCTCACCGCCGGCGACCCTGATCCGCAGCCGGTCACCGTCGACGACGGCAGCCGGCTCGCGGACGATATCGCCCGCCGCGGTGCGTACGACGGCGTACCCTCGCTCCAGCGTGGCGGCGGGGGAGAGCGCCCGCACCCGCGCCCGCGAATGCGACAGGTCGCCGTCGGCCACCTCGATGCGATGCAGCACGACCCGGTGCAGCCGATCGCGGACACGGTCGAGGTCGCTCGCGTCCTCGCGCACCCGGCGTACCGGGTCCGCCAACGCCGGTCGCGCCCGCAGCGCGGACAAGGTTTCTTGCTCGGCTCGCAAGCGCGCGGAAACGCCGCGGTTGAGGCGATTACGGTATTCGGTCAAAGCAGCCAACTCCTCGGTCACGGCCGGCACGACCCGCTTCGCGGCGTCGGTCGGCGTGGCTGCGCGCACGTCGGCGACGAAATCGACCAGCGGGCTATCCGGCTCGTGCCCGATCGCGCTCACGATCGGCGTCACCGCCGACGACACGGCCCGGCACAGCGCCTCGTCGCTCCACGGCAGTAGGTCCTCGACCGACCCACCGCCGCGGGCCAGCACGATCACGTCGACCGACCGGTCGGCGTCCAGCCGCTCGATCGCGGCCACGACCTGGGGCACGCACAGGGTGCCCTGCACGGCGACGTTCTCGATCCGGAAATGCACGGCCGGCCAGCGTTCGGTCGCGATCCGTACGACGTCCCGCTCGGCCGCGCTCGCCCGGCCGGTGACCAGCCCGACCGTGCCGGGCAGGAACGGCGCCGGCGCCTTGCGCTCGGAGGCGAAAAGGCCCTCGGCCGCCAGCAGCCGTTTGAGTTGCTCGAGCCGTGCGAGCAACGCGCCCACACCGACCGGACGGATCTCCGTCGCGGCCAATGACAGGGTGCCGCGGGTCAGGTAGAAGTCAGGTTTGCCGTGGACGACGATCCGGTCGCCCTCGTGCAGCTCGACGCCGGTCAGGATGGCATTGGCGGCGGTGACGGTCAGCGACACCTCCGCGGCCGGGTCGCGCAGGGTCAGGAAGGTCGTCCGCGTGCCGGCACGCCGGCTGAGCTGCGCCACCTGACCCTCGACCCACACCGAGCCGAGCCGGTGGATCCAGTCGGCGATCATCCGCGCGACGGTCCGGACCGGCAGCGGTTCTTCCGCGGAGGTCCGTGCGGTCAGGACGTCCCCGCTCTCACGACCTGCCCGACATCACGAGGTGACGGTGTCGATGCGGTTCTGCAGCATGGTCACGAACGCGGGCCGCGCCGCGTGTGTCTTCTCGTAGGCCAGCAGCCGGGTCAGGGTCGATGTCGGGAGCGATCGCAAACGGGCCCGCAAGGAGGCCAGCGACATGGCGTCGTACCCGGCCACCGGCGGCTCGTCGGCCGTGCCGGTCGCCTCGTCCTCGTCGAACCGGGCCCAGGCTGGTTGCGGTACGCCGTCCTCGGGCCGGGCGTCGTCGGCCGGGTCGACCCCGGGACCCGCCGAGGCAGCATTGTGCCGCGGCTGCGGCGCGCCCGGATCGGCGTCGTCCTGGTCACCGCGCAGGCCGGACAGCAGGGCGTCACCGCGCTCGACCAGGTCGGCGTAATGGCTCTGTGCCTTGAGCGAGGTCTGCAGCGCGGTGCTGACCGCGGTGACCGGCAATGCGACCAGCCGGTCGGGCAGGCGTTTGACCTCGTCGATCGCGACCGCGGCCAAGCCGGCGGCGGCGCGGAGCGGTCCAGGGATGGCGGCACTCATAGCGCGACCTCCTCATCGCTGCGCGCCTCGCTCGGGTGCTCGCTCCATGGTCGATCAACGAAGCCCGCTCCTTCGTCGAGCAACGAAGCTCGCCCCATCGTCAGCCGCGCGACACTCATGTCCACCAGGGTGCACCACGCCGCCATCAGGGGGCCACTGGGGCCACCAACCGGCGCCGCCCACGTACCATCGGCACTATGACCTCGCAGCGATTGGTCCTGCTCGCAAAGCCGCGTGGCTACTGCGCCGGCGTCGACCGCGCGGTCGAGGCGGTCGAACGGGCGCTGGAGCAACACGGCGCGCCGGTCTACGTGCGCAAGCAGATCGTGCACAACCTGCACGTGGTCAAGACGCTCGAACACCGCGGTGCGATCTTCGTGGACGAGACCGACGAGATCCCTGAGGGCTCCACCGTCGTCTTCTCCGCACATGGGGTCGCGCCGACCGTCTACGCCGAGGCCGAGCACCGCCGGCTCGAGACGATCGATGCGACCTGCCCGCTGGTGAGCAAGGTCCACACCGAGGCCCGCCGATTCGCCGCGTCCGACTACGACATCCTGCTGATCGGCCACGCCGGCCACGAGGAGGTCGTCGGCACCATGGGCGAGGCGCCGGATCGGATCCACCTCGTCGACGGGCCGGATGACGTCGACAAGGTGCAGGTGCGCGACCCCGAGCGGGTCGTGTGGCTGTCCCAGACTACGCTGTCCGTCGACGAGACCCTGGCCACCGTGGCGCGGCTGCAGGAACGGTTCCCCGCGCTGTCGTCGCCGCCGAGCGACGACATCTGCTACGCGACACAGAACCGCCAGAGCGCGGTCAAGGCGATGGCCGCGCGCTGTGACCTGATGATCGTCGTGGGCTCGCCCAACTCGTCCAACTCCGTCCGCCTGGTCGAGGTCGCCCTCGACGCCGGCTCGAAGCTCGCCCATCTCGTCGACGACGCCACCGAGATCGAGGCGGACTGGCTCGCGGGCGTCTCGACCGTCGGCGTCACCAGCGGCGCCTCGGTGCCCGAGGTCTTGGTGCAAGAGGTCCTGGCATGGCTGGCCGCGCGCGGCTACGGCGACGTCGAAGAGGTCATGGCCGCCGAGGAGCGCCTGACGTTCGCCCTCCCGCGCGAGCTGCGGGCACTGGGACCGCGGCGGCGTACGAACGCCACCACGACCTGAGCGGGCTGCCGCGGCTCGCCGGCGTCAGCGGAAGATCAGCCGGATGCCGGCGATCAACGCACCCACCGCCGAGGCGATCGCGATCGGCGGGAAGCCGTTCGACAGGTAGGACGCGAGCAGGTCGAAGGCGGACTTCGAGGTGGTCAGCACCGTCACCAGGGCCAGCATCACCGTGACCAGCGGCGGGGCGAAAACGATGTAGAGGACGTCGCTGCGGCGCACGACGAGCCCGGCGATCACGACCCCCACGACGAGGCACACCGCGAAGACGGTGCGCAGCCCGTCGCCGGTCATGCTGTCGACCGCGCCGCCGATGCCGGCGATCACGAGGATCACCAGGCTCGCGACGAGGCCGTGCACACCGCGCTCGGCCTTCTGCGTCGGAAGGTTCTCGTACCCGGCGGGTGCGTTCACCATCGGGTCGCGATGATACTCACCGCCACGCTCGGCGCTGATCGTCACGGCCCTCCTCGGCGGCTGTCCATGAACGGGGGTCCTTCGCGGTTGGCGTCCGGACAACGGTAGCCGGTCGACCTGTGCGGATACCAACGCCGCTCCGAGCACCGCCCGCGACGCTACCCGCCCGGGTGAGCCGCGCCGGTGTACTCCCTCGCCGCGGAAGCCTCGTCGAGGGCCGGGCCGGCGGGCAGCAAACCGGTGAACGGCAGCGGGACGGGCACGGCCCGGCCGGCGTCGTACCCGAGCCGGTCGGCCGCGTCGGTTGAGGCGATCGGATACCGCAACCCGTTGTCGGTGACGAGCATGAGTACGCCGTCCGCGCCACCGGAGGTCGTAGAGCGGATCAGCGCTCCGGTGCCCGGTGCGATGACCACCGCCGAGGTGATGGTGGGCAGCGATCCACCGGTTGGAGTGACCGGCTGCACGCCGGCCGGCACGGATACAGCCGGCGGCACGCTCACGCCGACGCTCCACGGTGCGCTGCCCGCCGGGGCGGTGGGATGGTCGGTGACACATACCGGTTGATCGCGGCCAGGGGTCTTGATCGTCGGCACCTCGTCCGGCCACAGCGCGCTCACGGGCGGGTCCTGGGACGACTGCGGGCCGAGTACGGCGCCCGGTGCCAGGGTGAGCGTCCGGTCGGGAGCGTGCACGGCAAGCAGGTTGTAGGCGAGCGGTTTGATCGGTGCGACCCCGTCGGACAGGACCACGTAGTAGCTGTGGTCGCCGGTGCCGGGAATGGGCACGGACACGAGGTCGCCGATCTTGGCTTGGTAGGGCAGCGAGACGTCCGGCTTGTCGCCGGCGCGCGGCACGGCCCTCGCCTGCAGCGCGGGCGCCTCGGGCACCGTGTTGAGCAGTTCGGCTGGGATGCGCACCGGTGCGCTGGTGTCCATCGGCAGCACGGATCGCGTGCTGGTCGGAACGGCGTACCGCCAGCCCCCGGCCAGCAGCCACGACGTCTTGCCGTCGGCGGAGACGTAGACCCCGCTGCGCGCGGCGAGCCGCGTACCGCCCCCGCTGCCGACCAGGACGCTCACGTGCGGCTTCGCGTCGGTGGCCTCTGCCGGTACGACGCACGCGGTCCAGTCGCCGTCGCTCAGCGCGCTCGGTCCCGGCAGCGCGTCCGGGGCGCCCGGAATGCCGACCGGGAGCCCGCGGGCGGCGCCGTGCAGCGCCTTGCCCTGCACCATGGTGATCTTCGCGCCGCCGACCAGCTTCGCCGAGGCGAGGTTGAGCGCGGGATGCAGCGTGTGGTCGATGACGACGTACCGGTCGCCGCTGCCCTCGACGAGGACCGTGCCAGAGTCGGGCAGTCCGGACTTCGCGCCGCCCCTGAGCAGGCCGAGCACGCCGGTGACCGCGAGGATGAGGACGCCGATGATGGCGCCGGCGAAGACCGATCGGTTCAGCCGGCGCCGCGGGTCGATCGCGGGCGCGTCGGGTCCGCGCAGCAGCGCGCCGATCTGCCGACGCGCCTCATGGGTGTATGCGTCTACCCGGTCACGGGTTGTGGTCACTGCGGCCGCCTGGTCGGTAGCTGGTCGGTTCCTCGGGTTCGGCCGTTTCAGACGCGGCCGGTTGCCGCTATGGTTCCGTCCGGTGTGCTGTGGCGTCCTGGTCGGCGGGCGTGTGCGGTGGTCTCTTGGCCGGCGGGTGGCGCACGGGGGTCGATGCAACGGTTCGGCAGCGGCGGGCGTCGTACGACCCAATTGACCCCGTCTGCGGAGAGGGCATCCTCGTGAGCCGATTCGTACCGAACCGCGCGGCCCTGCTCGCCGCCGAGGCCGGGGCCGCACTCGGCGTCGCCGGCGTGGCCTTGCGGGACACCACCGGCTGGCTGCTCGTGGCCGGCGGGACGCTGGCGGTCGTGGCGGCCGTCCTTTTCGCCGGGCTGCCGGCGGTGCAGGCGCGGGCACGTAGTGCCGCGGCCGGCGCCACCGTCGAACCCGGCGATGAGTGCGTCGCATCAGCCGTCAGCCGCACGTCGGGTGAGATCGGCGTCTCGGTCGACGGGCAGGGGTGTGCGGCCGGCGTCGAGGTCACGGCGACCGGGTCGATCCGCATCGACATCGACGATCTGGTGACCTTTGCCGCCGCCGACCCGTGCCGGCCGGCCGGCGTACAGATTCTGATCCGCAATGTCCTCGCCGGCGGATTTGCACCGGATGCGGGCTATCAGCATGCGGCCGCGGGCGTCCCGCTCGGTCGCCGGTTTCTCGTCCTGATGCGGTTCGAGCCGGCGCGCGATCCCGATGTTGTCGCGGCGCACGGCGGCGGAGCGGACGGCATGTTTGCCGCCGTGGTTGCCAGCGTCGACCGGCTGGTGGCGCACCTGCACGCGCAGCGGTACGACGTGAGCGCGCTGGCGCCCAGCGCGTTGCGGGCCTTGGCCGATGAGGACGGCGCGCGCGGCGGCGTCACCAGGGCTACAGGAATCAGCGCCGACTCGGCCGACTCCGTCGCCGCGGCGCTGGCCGCCACGGTCACGGCACCGGCTCGCCGATCCGCGCTGTCGCTGTGCGCGGACGTGGGAGGAGGCACCGCCCGCCGGTACGCCGTCGCCTCCGTCACGGCCGACACTGACGCACTCGCCCGGAGCGCGCTCGAGCACGTCGCCGCGCACAGCCGCGCGGTGTTTGCCGGTGCCGAGCCGGCAGCAGTATCTGCCGCGGGCGTCTTCGGTGGCGGGCCCCGGTCGCTCACCGCGGCGGTGGCCCGATGACCGGCCGGGACGCCTTCCTCGACTCACCGCGCTTCCTGGTGTGAGCGGCCCGAGCGAGATCGCGCTGTCCCCCGGGGGCGTCGTCCTGGCGTATCGCGCGTCGGATCAGCCGGATCCCGGGTCTCCGATCGCCGTCGGCCTTATCGGCCCGCGGCCGGTGCGCGCGGCCGTCGCCGGCGAGCCGTATCTCTTCGTTCTCCTCGCCGCGCGTCTGGCGTGGTCGGGCGTGCACCTCACGGTTGTGACGCACCGCCGGAGCGTGTGGGAACCAGCGCTCAAGTGGATCGAGTCGGACCGGCTCGCGCTCGGTACCGACGCGGCCGGCTGGCCGGGCCCGTCCACTCCCGTACCCCGCGCGCTGGTGGTGGACATTCCGGAGCCACCGCCCGTTCGCGGTCTCGACCTCGGCCCGTGGACGAGCGTCGTGCACGTCTCGGCGGATCTGCCCGGCCGGCCCGATTGGTGGCAGGCGGCGGACGTGCTGGTCATCGGTGCACCGGGGTACGGCGCGGCCGTGCAGGCCGTCCGGCCCGATCGCGGCGACATCGACGCCGGTGCCGTGGACCGCGTGGCCGCACCGCAGCTCGCGATCATCGGTGCGACGGTTGAAATCGGGAGCCTGATGCCGACCTATGCCGAGGCTGAACTCGCGCAGGAAGTCCGGCGCGCCGCCCGCGCGTGAGCGGTCCGGACTCCGGTCTGCCGGGCAGCCCAGACACCTGCTGCGACCCTCGCGGTTTCGCGGTGAAGTTCTACACCAGCGAAGGAAATCTCGACATCGTCGGGAACAACACCCCGGTATTCTTCATCAAAGATCCGCTGAAGTTCCAGCATTTCATCTGCTCGCGGAAGCGGCGCATGGCCCATCAATCTGCGCGATCACGACATGCAGTGGGACTTCTGGACTCTGTCCCCCGAGTCGGCGCACCGGCGGCACTCCTGCCGGGGTCCGGCGCAGCCGCTCGACCTCGACGGACATGCGGGCGGCCACACAAGCGGCACCACGTCGAAGCGCTCCGTAGGGTTGCATGCGACTTCGGCGTCGATCAGATGACCGATGTGTTGCGACCCATCATCACCGTGACCAGGGCCAAGGCCTGGCTCGCGCGGCCGCAGCTGGCATCCGGATCTGGGTTCCTCCGGTCGGATGATGTGCGTGCTACGCACCCGTCATGCGCCGGGCGCCAATCGGGCCGAGCACCTGCACCCGGAGTGATTCAGTACTTGCCGACCTGGGTAGATAACTAGGGTACGCAACCCAAGTCGGCCAGAGAGAAGGTTTGCCGTGTTCGAGCGCCTGACCACGCCTGAGGAGATCTTCAGCTTCAAACTCGGCTCCGCATTGTCCATGGAGCGCGACATCCTTGACATGCTTGCTGATCTCGAGACGCACGCCCAGCGGCCCGAGCTGAAGACAATCTTCCGTGAGCACGCGGAGGAGACCCGGCAGCAGATCGCCAACATCGAGCGCGCGTTCGAGGTCCTTGGCGAGGAGGTCGACGATTCGCCTTCTCCGACCACCAAGGGACTGGCGAAGGAGGGGCAGTCGACGATCCGCAAGACCGACGACTCCGTGGTGGATGCGGTCATTCTGGCCGGAGCGGCGGAGACGGAGCACTACGAGATCGCCGTCTACGAGACGCTGATCACTAACGCCGATGCTCGCGGAGCAACTGAGGTCGCCCAGCTGCTGCGGCAAAACCTCGAGCAGGAGAAGCACGCGCTGGACCTGGTCACCCAGGCCGCTCAACGCATCTCCCAGGAGGGCATCGCCTACACGCCTTAGTTTCGGCGCTGAGCATCGGACAAAGGAGGACAGATGATCCGGCGACTATCCCGATCCGCCGAGCAAGCAATCGACCGCCTGGGACGCGAAGAACGCCTGGATGGCCCGAGCGATCGGCTCGCCGTCGTGGTTCAGCGCATTTTCGGTGGTCCACGTGCCCGCACGATTCTCAGCGGGACGAGGCTTGGTCATCCGGCCCATCCAGCGTTGGTTGCCGTGCCGGTTGGATGCTGGGTTTCCGCGTCCGTACTTGACGCGACGGGAATGGACGAGCGGGCGGCCCGCCAACTCACGGCCGTCGGGACTCTTGCCGCGCTGCCGGCTGCCGCTACCGGAGCGAATGACTGGGCCAGCACCTCGGGCGCGGAACGCCGTGTCGGCCTGGTTCACGCGCTGCTGAACTGGAGCGCCATCTGCTGCTACGCCGCCAGTTGGCGAGCCCGTCGCCAGCGCGGGCGAAGCGCCGGAGCGGCCTGGTCGGTCGCCGGGCTGACGATAGCGAGCGCCGCCGCGTTTCTCGGGGCACACCTCGCCTACGCACTCGGTGTCGGCGTCGACACCACGGCGTTCCAGCAATTCCCGTTGGAATGGACCGATACAGCTGCCGATGATCTGGCGCCCGGAGAGGCCCGAGCCGTCGAGACCGCGGGCATTCCGCTTCTGGTGCTCAACCGGGACGACGACGTGATCGCGATGGTCGATCGGTGCACCCACCGCGGTGGACCACTGCACGAGGGCACATTCACGGCCGACTGCGTCACGTGCCCGTGGCATGGCAGTGCCTTCGCGATCTCGGACGGGGCCGTCGTGACCGGCCCAGCGACGCGACCGCAGCCACTACTGCAGGTGCGTCGCCAGGGCGGACGTATCCAGGTCCGCAGGGCCGCTGAGGCACGGACCTTACGGACCAATCCGACCGGTCGGTAATGCAACTACCTCGAGAGTTGGTCGGCCCCGGCGGCTCGTGCGGGTCAGCAGCGCGGCGAGGGTGTCCTCGAACCCCTCCCCGACGAGGTTCTTGCATTTGTTCTGTTGCCCGATGTGTGCGTGGATCCGCTCGGTGAGCGCGCAGGAGCCCGGCGGGTAGGTCGGTGGAAAGGTACGGGCGCAGAGCGTCGGTGAGAATCGCCTCCAATTCGGGGTCCTTGCCCGGCCGTGCCGGACAATGGGTTGACCTGTGCAGCTGCGTCACCGACCAGCAGCAGTCGTCCCCCGCTATCCGCTGGCGGCAGAGCTGACAACCCGACGAATCTGCCCGGGTGGCCATCTCGCCTCATCGGCTGCAACTATCCGCCCTGCTTGTCTGAAAGACCTGCGTGCAGCTTGCGCAGCAACGACGGGGAGGTGCCAGTGCTGCCCGTCAGCCGATGATGTGTCGACGGGCCATGTCTCCCGGCCGAGCCGCGACAGGTCAGGGGTCGCTGTTGCGCATGGTTCGGCGGCGTACCTGCTCAGCGTGCTCGACGCGTTCTGTCTCCGCGTCGTCGAGCTTACGGGTGTCTCGCAGCTCGGTGAAGGGTTCGAGGTCGTCGGGCAGGCCCGCGCGGATGGCGCGTTCACGTTGGGTTTCGGCGTTGAACTCAGCGCCGAGCAGGATCGCGATATTGGTGATCCACAGCCACACCAGGAAGACGATGACGGTGGCGAGCGAGCCGTATGTCTTGTTATAGGAGCCGGAGAAGGAGACGTAGATCGCGAACAGGGCGGAGGCGATCAGCCATAGCACGACGGCGAGAATGCCGCCGGCGGAGATCCACTTGAAGCTGGGTTGCTTGACGTTGGGGGTGGCCTTGTACAGCAGGGTCACCATCATTGTGACCAGCACAATCAGCACCGGCCATTTGGCGATGTCCCAGATCAGCACCGCCGTGGAGCCGATGCCGAAGGCCTTGCCGACCTGGCTCGCGATCGGGCCGGTGAGTACGACGATCCCGGCGGCGATCACCAGGATGACCACCAGCGCGAGGGTGGTGAGCAGCCGGACGGGCGCGGTTTTCCAGATCGGTCGGCCCTCGTCGATGTCGTAGATGACGTTGGCGGCGCGCATGAAGGCGGCGACATACCCCGAGGCCGACCACAGTGCGAGGGCGAGGCCGATGATGCCCGCAATGCCGGCGGTGCCGCCGCGGCCCTGCACCTGAGTAACCACCGAGTGCAGGAATGAGTTGACTCCACCGGGGGCGACCTGGCCGAGGTTGTTCAGCACCTTTTGGGTGGTCGACTTCCCGAGCAGCCCGAGGATGGAGACGAGCACCAGCATGCCCGGGAACAGTGCCAGCACGCCGTAGTAGGTCAGCGCGGCGGCGCGGTCGGTGATGTCGTCGTGCTTGAACTCGCGGATCGACCGCTTCAGGATGGCGACCCAGCCCGCCTTGGGCACGTCGGACGGCGAGGCCGGCGCCGGCCCGCCGCTGGCGCCAGCGGCGCTCCTGTTGCCGGCGGGGCTGCCGGCACGGCCGTCGTCGCCGTTGGGGTCAGCGTGCGTGGGCATCGGCTTGTCTCCGTCCTCGGGCGCTTACTGCTGCAGTGGCGCTTTGACGTCCTGGGCCGCGGACTTGGCGTGTTCGGTGGTGTGCTGCGCGGCGTCCTGCGCGCTCGACTTGACCTGCTCCGCCGCATCCTGCACTGCTGGTTTCATCTCTTCCACGAGCTGCTGGCCGGCCTGCTTGACCGGCTCGGCGAGCTCCTTCGCCTTCGCTTCGGCGTTGCTGGCCAGCTGCTGCTCCGGGCTGGAGGGCGGCAACAGCGACGAGATCAGCATGCCGAGACCGAAGGCGACCAGCCCGGCCGCAAGCGGGTTGTCCTGGGCCTGGGCGCGGGCGCCCTGCGGCGCCGAAGCCAGGCTGTCGCTGACGGTGGACGCGGCTGAGCTGAGCGAGTCGCCGGCGCCCGAGCGCCCCCGGCCGTCTTCGGCCGAGCCCATCACCCGATCACGAATGGAGGCCGCGCGGCTCTTGACGCGGTCGACTTGACGGCCTACTGCTCGCGGTGGCGAGACCTTCTCGGTGAGCCGGTCCACGTCGCCGCTCAGTTCGGTTCGAGTGTGTTCGATCTGCTGCTGAATCTCGGCAGGGTTACTCATGAAATTCTCCTCGCCTATGCACCGTCGTTGCCCTTGAGGGCGCCGGGAATTTCTTTGGCCGTGTCTATCGTGCGTTCCGGTTTGGGGTTGATTCGCTTCAGCGTGCTGCGGCCCACGAGCGCCAGCACCGCGGCGATGACCGCCCAGATGGCGGCGACGATCAGGGCGGCCCATCCGACGTCCATCACGTTGGCCAGTCCCCACCAGGCCGCACATGACAAGAACAGCACCAGCATGTAGCCGGCGAACCCGGCACCGCCGAGCATTCCGGCGCCCTTACCAGCCTTGGCCACCTCCGCCTTGACCTCCGCCTTGGCCAATTCGACTTCCTGCCGCATCAACGTGGACAGGTCCCGGCTCACCTCACCGAAGAGCTGGCCGACGCTGGCCTCAGCGATGTCCGGACGCCCCTCAGGTGGTGCTTCCGATCGCATCTCCTCGCCGCCGGTTACGTGCGCATGCGCGCCCGCCGGCCGTGGGCTGCTCACGACCATCCCCCCGAAACGCCTCCGGCACCACCGGTGTAGTCGGTGCCCTGGGGCATGTCTGTGCCAGAGTCCGGCCGGGCCGAATCGGCTGTCAGGTCGCTGGAGTCACCGGAGCCAGCCACCGGACGGGGCGTTACGCTGTCGTTTCCCTCATCGCTGTGTGCCCCGACGGCGCCGCGCGTGAGTCGGCCGGCCACCACGCCGGCGCCCCAGGCACCGAGTAGGAACGCACCCGGCCGGCGACGCGCGAA
>JBBSHJ010000049.1:0-24199 GCA_038253135.1 Mycobacteriales bacterium
CGTCATATTGGGTTGGGCGACCGTCGATTGGCCGCAAACTCGTGCCCCGTGTTTCTGCTGGGTCGGCCCTCACCTGTCTGTTCTGACAGACGAGGTCAGCGCTCGGATAAATGCATGGTGACCTGGGTCCGCGCCGTGAGGTTCCTGCTTTGTGCGTGTTACGAAGTCTGCCGATAGTCGGCGATCGTTTGTGCCAATATGCATGGCCCGGTTGCTGCTACAGGGTGGCCCGTCCCACGATATTTGCGTAGCACGCCGAGCGCCGCACTTAATGCGTATCCTCGACCGCGCATCCAGGTGTCGTCATCGACACCGGATGCTTCGCGGAACAATGGCCGTGTCTTTGCAGACAGCAACGCCCAAGGCGGCAGCATGTCGATGGCCGGATTGCCTGCACCCATTAAGTCGAAATCAATCACCGCAGACAGCCTGCCTCGGTCAGCCATGAGATTCATTGGAAACAAGTCCCCGTGAATCCATACCGAGCGACGGCACGATGGGGCAGCTACCGCGCTCTCCCATACAGCAGTCGCCAGCGCGTCGTCCACCAAGCCTTCCGCGCTGAGGACATTGATATCACAGAAGACGTTGCTGCCGTCGCCGTGTAAACGGTTGGGGCGCAATGAGGCCGGCGCTCCAGTGATCTCGATGTCCTGCAGCGCAGCCACAAGCTGACCAAGCCGCACCGCAACATCTACCGGGTCGACATCCTGCTGGCTATCCAGACCTCCTCCACTGGCCCACCGGATGCCGCCCACGGACGGGGAAACGCCTCATCGGGTGCGCCCGCGGCGACCGGCACCGGTACGGCCAGCGGCACCTGCGCGGCCAGCTGCGGCAACCACCTCAGTTCGACATCCATTGCCGCTACCGTCCTCCGATGGCGCGGGAGACGCGCCACCAGGTAATCACCCAGACGGAACAGCGTGTTGCCGGTCCCAGCGGAAGGCCCCATAGTGACGGCACGGTCAGCCCAACGCGGAACTGCGTGCTCACCAAACGAGCGGGGACACCTCACCGGGTGCGTCCCACCGACGGCGAACCGCGCTCATCCGATCGGTCCCGTCCTCTGCCTTATCGGGGCCGACCGTCACGGGACTCGGAAAGGTCGAATCCGGAAGTGGACGCCGACGCCGGCCGGGCCAGGTTGAGGCGGGTGAAGGCGAGCGCCTCGGCCAGGTCAGCCTCCCGCTCACTGCGGCTGATCGCGCGACGGGTGTTGACCTCGACCACGACGGCGCCGCCGAATCCGCTGCCGGCCACCCGCTGCAGGATCTCCGCGCACGGCTGGGTCCCGCGCCCGGGCACCAGATGCTCGTCCTTCCCGCTCCCGGACCCGTCGCCGACATGCAGGTGCACGAGGCGGTCGCCCATCGCGTCGTACATCGCCAGCGCATCCGACTGCGCGGTCGCGGTGTGCGACAGGTCGAGCGTGAGATTGCGGAAGGTGCCGGTCACCGGGGACCAGTCCGGTGCGTAGGCCGACACCTCCCGGCCCTTGACCCGCAACGGGAACATGTTCTCGATCGCGAAGGCGACGCCGGTCTCCTCCTCGAGCGCGCTGATGGTCCGCTCGAAGCCGCGGGCATAGTCGAACTGCCACCGAAAAGGCGGATGTACGACGACAGTCGAGGCTCCGAAGAGCCGCGCGGCCTCGGCGGAGCGCTCGAGTTTGGCGACCGGATCGGCACCCCAGACCCGCTGGGTGATGACGAGGCACGGCGCGTGAATGGCCAGGACCCGGACCTGGTAATGGTCGGCCAGCCGCCGCAACGCATCGATGTCCTGGCTGACCGGGTCGGTCCAGACCATGATCTCAATGCCGTCATAGCCGAGCCGTTTGGCCAGCTCGAAGGCCGTGGCCGTCGATTCGGGATAGACCGACGCGCTGGCCAGGCCGACCGGCAAGGACCGAGCGGTGGTGGCGGTGGGTCGCGGGTGCTGTCCGGGCACGGTCCAAGGCTACGGGGAGGTCAGTCCGTCACGGCCGGGCGCGACGGCTCGGCGGCGTAGGTGAGCGCCAGGCGGAGCTGCGCCTCGGTGGTACGCCGGGCCGACAGCGGCGGCAGGTCATCGAGGCCGAAGAACCCCACGTCGGTGGTCTCCTCGTCGAGCCCGGCCTGCGGCTCGCCGCCCGCGTCCTCGGTGCAGATGAAAAACAGCTTCCAGATGTGAAACGGCGGTCCGCCGTCGAGGTGCCCGTTGCTGATCACGCCGTCGTGCACGAAGGCCAGCCGGTCCGCCCGCACCGCAAGTCCGGCCTCCTCGGCGAATTCCCGCTCGACGGCGACCCGCGGGGTGTCGAGCACGTCGGCCCATCCACCAGGCAACGTCCAGCACCGGTCGGCCGCCTCCTGCACCAGCAGGATCCGGTCGTTCCGCACGAGTACGCCGCGGACGTCGACGTGCGGCGTGGCGTAGCCGCCGTCGATCTCGAGCCGGCTCAGGATCTCCTCGGGCGCGGTGCCGACCAGCGCCGCCTGGATCTCCGCGGCGATCTCGGCCAACCGGGCGAACCGCTTGACGTCGTACCTGTCCCGCGCGAAGGCGTTTCCGGTCTGCGCCATCGCCGCGAGTTCGAGCCCGAGCCGACGCAACCGCCGGGCGGGCAGCTCCTCCCCCGTCACTGCTCGATCCAGTCGAGCCGGCGGAGAATGACACCCTCCCGCAGTGCCCACGGACAGATCTCCAGCGTTTCCAGGCCAAAATTACGCATTGCTGCCTCCGCAACGATCGCTCCACCGAGCAGCTGATGGGCGCGGGCCGAGGACACGCCCTCCAGCCCGGCCAGGTCGGCGGGGCTCATCCGGGCGATGAAGGAGATCACCTGCCGCAGCCCGGCCACCGACAAGGTCCGCGGCACCCACGGTCCGGCGCTCGAGGGTGCCGCGCCGGTCAGGCGGGCGAGCGAGCGGAAGGTCTTCGACGTCGCCGCGCACCGGTCGGCCGGGCCGTATTTCCGGACCTTGCCGACCGCCCGGGCCAGCTGGCTGTCGACGTAATCGCGCAGCTCCGCGATCTGCGCTCGCGACGGCGTGCCCCCGGACAGCCGCTCCCGGGTCAGCCGCCCGGCGCCCAGCGGCAGCGACAGCGCGACATCGGGATCCTCATCGATCCCGGTGGCGATCTCCAGGGAGCCGCCGCCGATGTCGAAATCGAGCAGCCGTCCGGCGCTCCATCCGAACCACCGCCGCACCGCCAGGAAGGTCAGCCGGGCCTCGTCGGTGCCGGACAGCACATCGAGCGTCACGCCGGTCTCGCGGTAAACGCGGTCGAGCACCTTCGCCGAATTCGTGGCGTCGCGGACGGCGGAGGTGGCGAACGGCAACAGGTCGTCGCACCGCAGCCGCGCCGCCTCGATCCGCGCCGCCTCGACCGCCTCGACCAGCGCGTTCGCGCCGTCCCTGGCCAGCCGCCCGTCCTTGCGCACGTGCTCGGCCAGCCGCAGGATCCGCTTGTCGGAATGCATCGGCGTCGGATGCGCACCACGGTGCGCGTCGACGACGAGCAGGTGCACCGTGTTGGAGCCGACATCGAGCACACCCAGCCGCATTCACCGCAGCGTATCGGGCGAATGCGCCGAGGGTTGTCTCACCGCTTCGTGGCCGTGCGTTACGACAGCGCCGGCGACGCCGCCTTCCGCCTCGCGTTCCGCCGACGCGGGCTGCTGGCCGCCGGGGCCATCGCTGCGGCCGGTCCGCTCGCCCGCTCCGGTGCGATGACCGTAGAGTTCCGGCCGTGCCGAGAAGCAGCAAGGGCAGGCCGCGCCGGTCCGGCGCCCGCGAGGTCGGTCTCGACTTCGCCCGCGAGTGGATCGAATTCGCCGATCCCGACGACGCGACGCAGGTCATCCGGGCCGACCTGACCTGGTTGTGCTCCCGGTGGACGTGCGTGTTCGGTTCGACCTGCCAGGGCGTCGTCGGGATCGCGGAGCAGGGCTGCTGCAGCCACGGCGCCTTCTTCACCGACGAGGACGACGAGAAACGAGTCACGAAGGCCGCGATGGAGCTCGACGCGACGACGTGGCAACACGCGAAGGTCGCTGCCCGCAAGGGAATCGCGGTTAAGGACTCCCTCGGCGACGAGCCGGATCATCGCCGGACCCGGCGGGTCGATGGCGCCTGCATCTTCCTCAACGCCCCCGATTTCTCCGGCGGCGGCTGTGCCCTGCACGGGCTCGCGCTGCGCACCGGCCGCCATCCGCTCGAGACCAAGCCGGACGTGTGCTGGCAGCTGCCGATCCGGCGCGAGCAGGCCTGGGTCGAGCGGCCCGACGGGACCAAGGTCCTCGTCTCCACGATCACCGAATTCGACCGGCGCGCATGGGGCGAGGGCGGGCACGACCTGCACTGGTGGTGCACATCCTCTTCCGACGCGCACGTCGGCACCGAGGCGCTCTACGAGTCCTACCGGCCCGAGCTCACCGCGCTGATCGGGCGTACGGCGTACGACGAGCTCGCGCGCCTCGCGGCCGCCCGGCTCGAGGCGGGTCTGGTCGCACCGCACCCCGCCGGCCACGCCGGGGGTTGAGCCCGTTCACCCGCCCAGTTCTTGCGACTTGCCACTTGTGGTCGCCCGAAGCCAAGACTGATGCCAACCAGATGTGGCAAGTCGGCGGCGACAGGAACGAGTTGCGGATCAGCACCTCGCCCGGCGCAGGGTCCGCCGGCTCGACCTCGGCCAGCGCGAAATTGCCGCACTCCGGCCCGACCGTCATCCGGCTGGCCAGCCGGATCTCCTTGCCGTGATGGGTCATGACTCGTACTTGTAGCCGAGCCCCCGCACCGTCAGCAAATGCTTGGGCCGGGCCGGATCCGCCTCGATCTTGGCCCGCAACCGCTTGACGTGCACGTCGAGCGTCTTGGTGTCACCGACGTAGTCGGCCCCCCAGACGCGGTCGATCAGCTGGCCCCTGGTGAGCACTCGTCCGGCGTTGCGGACGAGCAGCTCGAGCAGGTCGAACTCCTTGAGCGGCAACGAGATCTCATCGCCGCTGACCGTCACGACATGCCGATCGGTGTCGACGCGCACCGGTCCCGCCTCGATCGCGGCCGGGGCCAGCTCCGCGGGCTCGGTACGCCGCCGGAGCACCGCGCGGATCCGGGCCACCAGCTCCCGCGACGAGAACGGCTTGGTGACGTAATCATCCGCACCGAGCTCCAGCCCGACGACCTTGTCGACCTCGCTGTCCCGCGCGGTCAGCATGATGATCGGCACCGACGACTTCTGCCGCAGGACCCGGCACACCTCGGTGCCCGGCGTACCGGGCAGCATGAGATCGAGGAGTACGACGTCGGGGCCGCGCCGGTCGAACTGGCTCAACGCGTCCGGGCCGGTTGAGGCCACATCGACGTCGAAGCCCTCCCGCCGGAGCATGTAGGACAGTGCCTCGGAGAACGACTCCTCATCCTCCACAACGAGTACGCGTGTCACGCCTTACCTCTCGTCGATTCCTGCATTCCTTCTGTCACTGGCGGGTGCTGCCGGTGCGGTCTACGGCCGGCCGCGGGCCTAGCGCCGCCAGCGCCGCCGGCGCCGCCGGCGGCGTCCTCCGCGCCGGCGTCGGTCCCGCCCGGTTGCCGCACCGCGGGCAGCCGCAACGTGAAGGTGGAGCCGGCGCCCTCGACACTCCACACCTGCACGTCGCCGCCGTGGTTGGTGGCGATGTGCTTCACGATCGACAGCCCGAGGCCGGTGCCGCCGGTCGCCCGCGATCGGGCCGGGTCGGCGCGATAGAACCGCTCGAAGATCCGCTCCAGATCGGATTCGGCGATGCCGATCCCGCGGTCGGCGACGGAGATCTCGACGTACGCCGTCCCGTCCGACGGCCCGTCGACCGCGTCGTTGGCCCTCGCGTCGACCCGCGTGCCAGCCGTCGAGTAACGCTCGCGGACATCCGGATCGGCGATCGTGCGGGACCGGGAGCCGACGGCGACCTTGGTCTGCGGTGGGCTGTAGGCGATCGCGTTGCCGACCAGGTTGACGATCGCCGTGGTGAGCTGCGCGTGGTCGCCGATTACGGTGAGGCCCCCGGACCCGCCGGCGACGATCGTGATGCCGGCCGATTCGGCGGCCGCCCGGGTCTGCTCGAGCGCCTCGGCGATCACCGCATCGACCGAGACCGGGTTCGGCGCCGGCAGCGGGTCGGCGCCCTCGAGTCGGGACAGGTCGATCAGCTCGGCGATGGTGCGCGCGAGCCGCTGGCCCTCCTGCCCCATGCGGGTGGCGAAGCGGCGTACCGCGTCCGGATCGCCGGACGCCTCCTCCATCGCCTCGGAGAGCAACATCAGGGCGCCGACCGGCGTCTTGAGCTCATGGCTGATATTCGCGACGAAGTCCCGGCGCACCGCCGCGAGCCGCCGGGCCTCGGACACGTCATCGAGGAAGACGGCGATCTGGCCGGAGGCGTCCAGCGGTACGACGGACAGCCGGAAGACGCGCCCATCGCGCCGAGCCCGGCCGGTGCCGATCTCGCTCGTGACGTCCTGGGTGTGCCCTGTTGCGCGGGCGAGACGGACCAGCCGCTGGATCTCGGGCTGCACGATCCTCCCGTCGCGGAGCACCCCGAGATCGTGGGCGGCGAGGTTGCCCAGCAGCACCGTGTCGCTGCTGTCGACCACCACCATGCCGATGCGCATAGCGCCGAGCAGGCGTCGTACGACGTCGTCGTCCACCCGCGCTCCCGGCGCCCCGGTGATCCCGGCCGCCGCCGGCTCGGCCCGCCGGTCCGGATAGCGATGCCGTCGACCCAGCCACAGGCCGATGGCCAGTGCGGCCAGCGCGACTGCGACCACTGCGATCGTCCATCCGATCGTCTGCGACACACCAGAATCGTAGGCGCGTGCGGCTCGCGAGCGGCCAGGCGGCCGGTCACCGGTCGTGCGCGCGCGACAATGTTCACGGGACGTACGGGCGGTGTTCACGCACAGACCCACCGCGGTGCGGCTTCGGAGCGCACCCTGCCGGATGCGTCCCGAGACCACGGCGGACCGCCACGCCGTCGCGACGGAACCACACACAGGAGCAGCATGCGCGAGACCTTCCACGACCAGCTCGAGGCCATCCGATCCGATCTTGTCGACATGAGCGAACGGGTCGCGACGGCGATGGCCCGGGCCACGCGGGCATTGCTCGAGGCCGACGTGTCGCTGGCCGACAGTGTCATCAGCGACGACGAGATCATCGACGAGACGCGCAACGATCTCGAGGAGCGCGCGTTCGAGCTGCTCGCCCGCCAGCAGCCGGTAGCCGTCGACCTGCGGGTCGTCGTCGCCAGCCTGCGGATGGTGACCGAGATCGAGCGGATGGGCGACCTCGCGTTGCACATCGCGAAGGTCGCGCGGTTGCGCTACCCGGAGTCGGCCGTTCCCGAAGACTTCAAGTCCACGTTCGCCGAGATGGGCCGCCTCGCCGGGCAGGTCATCGCAAAGGCCGGGCAGGTCATCAGGACCCGGGACGAGGTCCTGGCCCGGGAGCTCGAGGCCGATGACGACCTCATCGACGACCTGCACCAGGCGCTGTTCCGGCGCCTGGTGTTGAGCTCGCACTCCATCGAGACCGCGATCGACGTCACCCTGCTCGGCCGCTACTACGAGCGGTTCGGCGATCACGCCGTGTCGGTCGCGCGGCGGGTCGTCTACCTGGTGACCGGCGCCTATCCGGAGACCGTCGCGCACTGATCCCGCCGACTCCTGCACCCCTCGCGCACTGACGTCGCGTTCCGGGCGCACATACCGGCGGGCCCGGCCGGAACTCGCGCGCACGTGGATGGTGTCCAGCGACACAATGGCCGGCGTGCCCGCGATCCGACCCGCCACCGCCCCGCGCTTCGGGGCGCCGGAGGATTACGGTGCGCGGCTCGCCGACGCCGATTTCTGGGCGCCGTACGCCGCGGCAGCACTGCACCGGCACGGGTTTCCCGCCGAGGATCTGACGGCCGGCTTCTCCGGCACCTACCCGACCCTGCTCGCCGGCGACGTCGTCGTGAAGCTCTTCGGCTGGTTCCCCGGCTGGGCCGAGAGCTATGCCGCCGAGCGGGCCGCCAACGCGCTGGTCGCCGCGTGCCCTGGTCTGTGTCCCGCCGTTCGCGCGACCGGGCGGCTCTATGACCGGCCCGCGCCGTGGCCCTATCTGATCTTCACGCGGCTGCGTGGCACAGCGTGGCGCGACGTCGAACTCCCACCGCGGCGCCGGTACGCCGGCGCGGCCGACCTCGGGCGCGCGCTGCGCGGCGTACACGCGCTGGCCGGCTCCGGCGCCGGATTGTTACCGGACTGGCTGGCGACCGCGCGTCCTGGTGCGGCCGCGCGGCACCACAAATGGGGCATCCTGCCGCCGGCGCTGGTCGATGAGATCGACGAATTCCTCGACGGCTTCGCACCCCTGGCGCCGGTGCTGGTGCACGCCGACGTCACCGAGGATCACGTCTTCGTGACGCCGACCGGGGAGCTGGACGGGATCATCGACTGGGCTGACGCGATGCGCACCGACCCGTACTACGAGCTCGGGGCGCTGCACCTCGGCTGCTTCGCCGGTGACCGGTCGTTGCTGCGCGCCTTCGTCGAGGGTTACGGCTGGCCGGTCGACGACGGCTTCGCCCGGCACGCGATGCAGGTTGCCCTGATGCATCGCTTCGACCTGTTCGCCGG
The DNA here is from genome assembly GCA_038253135.1 of Mycobacteriales bacterium. Classification (GTDB taxonomy): domain Bacteria; phylum Actinomycetota; class Actinomycetes; order Mycobacteriales; family QHCD01; genus JBBSHJ01. The sequence continues at coordinate 8,649 of JBBSHJ010000049.1, forward strand.
CGTGCGCGACCTCACCGCCCGAGCGGGTGGCCTCGCCGAGCTCTCCACGCTGCTCTGGTCGATCATCTGATCCGCTCGGCCACGGATCGCGCGATCGGCCTCCGCCACCGCTGTGACACCCACCGTCCCAGCCGGCCATCCCACCCCGCCGTCCCGCCGCCGGGCGCGGTGTCGGGCGGGTGGGGTGGGCCCGACCGCCGTCAATCTACGTTCGTCCCTGGTTGGCCACGGCGGCGAGCGCGGCCGCGGCCGCGTCGGGGTCGAGGTAACGCCCGCCCGCCGTCCGGGGCGTGAGCGCCTCGTCGAGCTCGTAGACCAGCGGGATCCCGGTCGGGATGTTCAGCGCCACGACGGCCTCCTCGCTCATCCCGTCGAGGTGCTTGACCAGCGCCCGCAACGAGTTGCCGTGCGCGGTGATCAGCACGGTCTTGCCGACCAGCAACTCCGGTACGACGGCGTCATACCAGTACGGCAGCATGCGGTCGACGACGTCGGCGAGGCATTCGGTCCGCGGCCGCAGCTCCGGCGGGAGGTCGGCGTAGCGCGGGTCGTCGTGCTGGGAATACTCCGCGTCGGCCGGCAGCGGCGGCGGCGGCGTGTCGTAGGAGCGGCGCCAGAGCATGAACTGCTCGTCGCCGTACTCCTCGCGGATCGCCGCCTTGTCCTTGCCCTGCAAGGCTCCGTAGTGCCGCTCGTTCAGCCGCCACGAGCGCCGCACCGGCAGCCAGAGCCGGTCGAGCTCGTCGAGGGCCAGCTGAGCGGTGCGGATGGCCCTGCGCAGCACCGAGGTGTGCAGGATGTCGGGCCGCAGGCCGGCATCGCGGATCAGCACGCCACCGCGCCGCGCCTCGTCCTCGCCGGTCTCCGTCAGGTCGACGTCGACCCAGCCGGTGAAGAGGTTCTTGCGGTTCCAATCACTCTCGCCGTGGCGGAGCAGCACGAGGGTTCCGGTCATGCGGCCAGCTTTCCAGACCGGCCGGAGGCGCCCGCGCACCGGTCGCCGGTGAGAAATGCGGGTGCGCGGCGGCGCGGGACAGGACGGCGATCGGCGCACGCTCGAGGCGGCCCTCTGCGGGCCGGAGCGGGATCATCGCGGGCGGTTGCCCGGTCACGGCTTGCGTGGTCAGCCGGGGCTCTCCGGCGCCGGCAAGGGGCCGGGTGGGCCGGTTATCGACTCGAACCTGCGCAAATTGGCGAGCGATTCGCCCCGCGCGCGACGCCACCGGAATTCGCGCCGGATCGCGTCGGCGTATCCGATGCGCAACAGCTCGTCGAAGGCGCCGTCGGCCTCAGCCAGCACCAGCCCGAGCAGCCGGTCGATCTCCTCCGTGCCGAGAGCGCTCAGCGGCCAGCGACCGGTAAGGAAAATGTCCCCGACGCGATCGATGCTGTAGCAAATCCCGAACAGACGCGCATTCCGTCGCAACAATTCGCGGTGCAATGCGGCGATGTCCCCATCGGCCGCCACGGGCGCCCGGAGGACGAACGCCTCGATTCGCAAAGCCTGCTCGGCGGCGATCAGCCAGCACATCGTCGCCAGCCGGTGCTCACCCGGTAATCGCACCAGATAATGTCCCGGCTCGGTTTGCTGATACTCCGCGTCGATTTCGTCCAGCGCCCGCCGGATCGTGCTGTCCGCGGCGGCATCGTGCATCGAGACATCGTCGCACCGGCGGCCCGAGCGCGAGCACGGGGTACGGCGTACCGGCGCCGCTGACCGGTCGGCAGGATAGAGCCCATGACTGGACCCACCACTGAGCGCCGCCCCACCGCCGTCGTCACCGGCGCCAGCGCCGGAATCGGCGCCGCCACCGCGCGGCGCCTGGCCAAGGCCGGCTTCCATGTCGTCGTCGCCGCCCGCCGCCGGGACCGGCTCGACCCGCTCGCCGCCGAGATCGAGGGGACCGCGATCACGCTGGACGTGACCGACCAGGACTCGGTCGACGCGCTGGCCGCCGCCGTGCCCGACTGCGCGCTGCTGGTCAACAATGCCGGCGGCGCGCGCGGGGTCGAGTCGGTCGAGGACGCCGACATCGACAAGTGGCAGTGGATGTACGACGCAAACGTCATCGGCACGCTGCGGGTGACCAAGGCGTTGCTGCCGAAGCTCGAGGCGAGCGGCAACGGTCAGGTGATCGTCGTGACCTCGATCGCCGGACACCTTGTCTACGAGGGCGGCGGCGGCTACACCGCGGCGAAACACGGCCAGAGCGCGCTGGTCGAGACGCTGCGACTCGAGCTGAACGGACGTCCCATCCGCGTCAGCGAGATTGCACCCGGCATGGTCGCGACGGAGGAATTCAGCCTCCGCCGTTTGGGAGGGAACCACGCGGCCGCCGACGCCGTCTACGAGGGCGTGCCCGCACCCCTGACCGCCGACGACGTGGCCGACTGCATCGGGTGGGTCGCGACCCGTCCCGCGCATGTCGATATCGACCTGCTCACGGTCAAGCCGCTCGCACAGGCGGCGCCGCACAAGGTGCACCGGACACGGCCGCGCGAGACGTGATCGACCACGTCCTGTCGTGGGCGGCCGTCGACGAGCCCCGGTTCGAGCTCGTCGAGGTCACTTTGCACCTCGGCACGCTGACGGCTCGCGGGACGATGCTCGCCGGCGGGGTCGATCCCTACCGGGTCGACTACCACTTCGACTCCGGACCGGCCTATATCACCAAGCGGCTCGTCGTCACCGCGAGCGCGCGGGGATGGACCCGGCAGATCCGGATCGGCCGCGACGCGGACGGCACCTGGAGCATCCGCCGGATGGCCGATCCGCCTGACGCCGCCATCGTCGTGAGCCCCGAAACGCTGCGCGACGTCCGCGACTGCGATGTGCGCTTCGCCCCGCTGTTCAACACGATGCCGGTGCTGCGGGCGAGGCTGCACATGGGTCCGGGCGGGGTGGACGCGCCGAGTGCGCTCGTCACGCTGCCCGACCTGTCCCTGCTGCGGCTCGAGCAGGACTACCGGCACGCCGCTCTGGTCACCGGGGGCGCGGTGGTGTCGCAGCGCTGCGGACCGCGCGCCGCCGACATCACCTTCGGCGACGATGGTTTCGTCACGCACTATCCCGGTGTCGCGCGCCGGGTCGGCCCCACGCCGCCGCCGGCTCTGGCCGCCGAGCCGCGTCTCGGTGTCGGCGGATCCGGCTTCCTCGGCCCGCCGCGCTGACCGGGCAGGGGCGCGCACCGGCCTAGAGGTCGACGCCGACGAGCAGCGGCTCGGGCGAGAGCTCGACGCCCCACGTCTGGTGCACGCCATCCCGGATCTCACGCGCCAGCCGCACCAGGTCCCGCGACGTTGCGCCGCCGCGGTTGGTGAGCGCCAGGGTGTGTTTCGTGGACAGCGTCACCGATCCGACGCCGTACCCCTTGCCGTATCCGGCGTGCTGGATCAGCCAGGCGGCTGACAGCTTCACGGTGCCGTCGCGATCGGGCCAGTGCGGTACGCCGTCCCCGGCGGCCGCCGCGATCGCGTCGTACCGCTGCACCGGGACGATCGGGTTGGTGAAGAACGACCCCGCGCTCCAGGTGTCGTGGTCACCAGGATCCAGCACCATGCCGCGGGCCCGGCGCTGGGCCAGCACGGCCTCGCGCGCCGCGGCCAGCGGGACGGACTCCCCGACGCCCACGTCGAGGGCGCGGGCGAGATCGGTGTAGGTGATCGGCGCGGACCGGCCGGCGGCCGGCAGCTCAAAGGTCACGGACAGCACGACCCACCGATCAGAGTGCTTGAAAATGCTTGTCCGGTAGGCGAATCCGCAGGCGCTGCCGGCGATGGTGCGGCACGCGGCACTCGTCCGGTCGTAGAGCTCGACGGAGATCACGGTCTGCGCCACCTCAGCGCCGTAGGCGCCCACGTTCTGCACCGGCGTGGCGCCGACCAGGCCCGGAATCCCGGACAGGCACTCGAGGCCGGCCCAGTGCTCGCCGACCGCCCGGACGACGAAGTCGTCCCACGGCTCGCCGGCCGCCACGGTGACCCGCACCCGATCCTCGCCGGCGCTCTCGACCCGCACGCCGCGGGATCGGAGCAACACCACGTCGCCGTCGAAGCCGTCGTCGGAGACCACCAGATTGCTGCCGCCCCCGACCAGCAGGACGGCCCGGCCGGCCCGGTCGGCCGCCGACACCGCGGCGACGATCTCCTCGGCCGAGCCCGTCTCGATCACCGAGTGCGCGGGCCCACCGAGCCGCAGCGTCGTGAGATCGGCGAGGCGCACGTCGGGCACCTTCTCACCGTATCGGCTCCATACGACAGAATTCGCCCCATGCCCGGACAGCGGCGGACCGGGCCGGAGACCTCGACGGACGGCGAGGCGGCGACCCAGCACCCGGGGTGCGCCCACGACCTGATGGACCTGCCCGACCTCTTCGACCATCCGAATATCGGTGAGCCGCGAGCTGCTGGTGGCGACGATTTTCGTCGCCGCCGTCTCGGGCCGGCAATTCGCCGTCGCCGCCGCGACCGACGCGGCGTACCGCGCCGAGTTCGGTGCGGCGACCGTCAGCGAGCCAGCGCCTCCCGGAGCGCCTCCTGCACGTCCGCGCTGAACGCGACGAGGACGATCGACTCCACCCTGGTCGATGCCGATCGCAGTGCCTGCACGGCAATGTCCGCGGCCGCGGGCACCGGCCACCGGTAGATCCCCATCGAGATGCCGGGAAAGGCGACCGACCGGGCGCCGAGCTCGTCGGCGACCCGGAGCGATTCCCGGTAGCACGAGGCCAGCAGGGCCGAGCGGTCCTCGCGGCTCGAATACACCGGCCCGACGGTGTGGATCACCCAGCGGGCCGCGAGCCGGCCGGCCGTCGTCGCCACGGCCAGCCCGGTGGGCAGGCCGTCGGGATACTGCTCGGCGCGGATCCGCCGGCAGTCGGCCAGGATCTCGGGGCCGCCAGCGTGGTGGATCGCCCCGTCGACTCCGCCGCCGCCGAGCAGGCTCGAATTGGCCGCATTGACGATCGCATCGACCTCGACGGTGGTGATATCGGTGCGGACGAGGGAAATCCCAGCCACGGCATCGACCGTATGCCGTGCGACAAGTCAGCGGAGGAAGCCGGCAAGCAGCGCGCGCAGCTCGGTCCGGCTGTTCCAGACCGGCCACGCATCGCCGAAGATGTGCAGCCGGGCCGACGGGAGGGCCGCGGCCAGCTCCCGCGCGATCCCGGCGTCGTGCAACGGATCACCGGCCGCGCCGATCACCAGGCAGGGCAGGTCGACCGACCGGAGCGCCGCGCGGTCGGGGATCGGGGCGGCCCCGATCAGCTCGGCCAGCCCCTCCCGGGTGCGGACCACGGCGCGAGCCCGCTCGGCGACGTAGGCCGCCGCCTCCGGCCGGTGCCGAAAAAGTGGCGGCACCTCGTCGATCACGAGATCCTCGACGGCATCGATGCCGGCCGTGGTCGCCGCGAGCAACCGCTCCGCCCGCTCGGCACTCGCGCCGGCCCGGGCCCGGTCGAGCGCCGGCGGCAGGAAGAAGACGAGCCGGCGGAATCGGTGCGGGTCGGCCACTGCGAGCCGGAGCAGGGCACCGGCTCCGAGCGATACGCCGAGGGCCTGGCTCGCGCCGACGTGCGTGGCGACCGCGTCCAGCTCGGCCGCGAGGACGTCGTACCCGAACCCGTGCCCGTCGATCCTGGTGCCGCCGTGCTGGCGGAAGTGGAAGAAGGCGCGGGTCCCCGGGACGCCGCTGCCGAGCGGGCGGGTCGCGGCGATCGATCCGCCGAGGCCGTGCGCGAAGATCGTGACGGGCTCACCCGAACCGGCAAGCAGGTATTCGATCCGGCCCGTGGGGACCGGCAGGTCGGGCATCGGCGCGCCCGGCCGTTAGCGCGAGCCGCCGCTGATCTCACGGACCGCCGGGCGGACATCGGCCAGATAGACCAGCGCCGCGATGATGGCGGCGATCCCGAAGAACCCGATCGTGCCGGCGAAGAAGGTCACGACCGCGGCCAGGCCGGTGATGACCAGCCAGCCCGGCTTGGTCAGCTTCTCGGCCGCGCGGAACGCATCGGCGGGCCGCGTCGTGCAGTCGATGAACGCCCACAGCTCGACCGCGAGACATCCGATCTGGATGATCTCGAGGATTCCGCTGCCCAGCGCGAGCCCACTCATTCCTCCAATGTACGTCGCCGAGTAGCCGGCTTCGACGCGCTCCGCGGGCGGGCCGTCCGCCTGGCCGGGTTGGCCTTCCGGGCGGCCGGCTTGGCCGTCTTGGGTGGCGGGTGGGGCTCGGGCTCGTGCTGGATGTTCGTGGGGCTGACGTGCGCGTGCGCCCGCAGCCGCCCGACCGCCTGCTCGCCGCGCTCGCTGAGCGCGTCGTACGTCGTCCCGAGCCCGCTCGGGCGCCGCAGCGCCAGGACCGCGCCGGGCAACTCGCAGATCCGGTCGAGTACGGCTTCGCCGGCGCCGATCGCGGCGAGGAAGGGCTTGCGTGCGGGCCGGACGACGGGGGCGAGGGTGCCCGCGGCAGAGACCGCCGCGCCGGTGACCGTGTGGTCGATCCGTGCCCCCAGGGTCCGCAGGTCGATCCGGAACGGGTCAGTGCTCGGTGGCATGCTCGGTCCTTTCGGTCGGGGCCGGATCCGCGTGGCCGGCCGGCTCGGTGCGGACGTCGGTGCTCGCCGTGCCAACGCCGTTCTCGCGGCAGAACGATTGATAGATCTCGAGCAGCACCTGCTTCTGCCGCTCGCCGAGGGACTTGTCCCGCAGGATCGCGGTGGCGACGTTGCCGTCGCCGAGGCGCTCCTCGAGAATCCCGGCCTGCACGTAGAGGGTCTCGGCCGAGATCCGCAGTCCCTTGGCGATCTGCTGCAGGATCTCGGCGCTCGGTTTGCGCAGCCCGCGCTCCACCTGGCTCAGATAGGGATTGCTCACGCCGGCCAGCCGGGCCAGCTGCCGCACGGAGAATTGCGCCATCCGGCGCTGCTCACGGATATACGCACCGAGGTCGCCGACCGTCATCCCGGACATCGCGCATCCTTCCTTGCCCCGCGTAGCGCCTTTGACGGTACGTCGGGCCGCTCGCTCTTGCAAGCAGGTCAGCTAGCGGCGGGCGCTGCGGCGTCGGTCCGGCCGGTCCGGCCGGTCCGGCCGGTCCGGAACAATGGCGGACCTATGAGCTCCGGAGCGACGAATCACGAGCATCGATGAGCGGGCCGACGGCGGATGAGGACGCGAGCGGCGACGTCGCGCGAGCGATCGGCTGCGCCGCCTGCCGGCACCGCGGCGACGCTGAGCAGGCGTGGGTCCGCGCGTTCGGGCACGAGGGAAACGCCGATCCGCGGGTGCTGTCCGCGGTCGCGGCCGCGCGCGGCTTCTGCGCGGCACACACCCGCGCGGTGCTGGGGCGTTCGGATGCTTCCGTGCTGCTGCCGCCGGTGCTGGCCGCGATCGCGCGGGCCCGCGCCGGCGAGGCTCGGGCCGGGGGCTCGCCAACGCCATGTGCGTGCCCGGCCTGCCGGTCGGAGGACCAGGCCGAAACCGATCTGATCGCGCGGCTCGGCGGTGAAATGTCCGACGCCGAGGTCCCGCCGACCGTCGCCGCGTCCGGCCTGTGCCGGCCGCATGCGGTCGCCCTCTGCGCCACGGCACCGGCGGGTGCCACCGCGGCGATCGTGACCGCGCTGGTGGCCCGGCTCGGTCAGGACGATGCGGCGGCCGACGCCCTGGGTGGGACGTCCCCGGACGTTGCGCGCCGCACGCCGTACCTCCTGCGGATCGCGGCCGAGCTCCCGCAGCGCGACGAGCACGCGGCGAGCGTTCCAGTGCTGCGGCGACTTGGCGATGCGCTGACCGCCGGGAGTTGCCCGTGCTGCCGCGCCGCGGGCGACGGCGCGGTCCGCTACCTACTCTGGCTGGCGTCCTCGGCGCGGGCCGCCGCCAAGCTCGACACTCGCGAGACAACCCTGTGCGGCCGGCACTTCCAGGATCTCGGCGCGGTGGCGCCGCAAGACGCGGGGGCCGTCGTACGCCGTGAGGCCACGGCCGTCGCGGCCCGGTTGGCACCGATGTCCGGGCTGCGCTCGGGCTCGCGCCGGGCCCGGCGGGCCGAAATCGCGCGCTTCGAGGAATCGGGCCGCCGCTGCCCGGCCTGCCTCGCCGCGGCCACGACGGCCGAGTCCGTCGCCGCCGTGGCCGTGGCGGGCATGCCCGATCCAGTACTGCGCGACGGGCTCGCGTCGGGTCACGGGTTCTGCGTCGAGCACGCCTTCGCCGTGGCCGCACGGTCCGGCTCGGCGCTGCCGGTCGAGACCTTGCGGGCGCGACTGCAGGTGACGGCGTTCGAGCTCGACGAGGCGGTCCGCAAGCGGAGCTGGTGGTTTAGGCACGAGCCCAGGGGACCCGAGATGGCGACGTGGCGCGCCGCTCCTACGCTGCTGGACGGGGCAACCTATCTCGGGCGGGGCCCCGCCGAGACCGCCGCGGCGCGGTAACCCGGGCCGCAACCCGTCACCGCAAGGGCCGACAATGGCAATCTTCTCGCAACGGCTTTCCCCGAGCGGGCTTTCGCTGCGTCGCCGTGCCGCCGGGACGATAATGCCGACGGCCGGCAAGGTGAGGATGCCGCCGACCCGTTGCCACCGCCCAGAGCAGCAACCCAGAGGAGAAACGCTGTGACCGAACCGCTCGATCAGACCGCCAAGGCCCGACTCGGTGAGGCCGGGAAGGTCTTCACGTCCGACCTGTCGATTGATGAATTCCTCCTCCTCGAGACGGCTGGCTTCGAGCCGCTCGGTCTGGTCATGGGGACGTCGGTGTTTCACATCGGCTGGCAGCCGCAGCGACGGATGCAGAGCCAGGAGCTGCAGGTCCTGACCGGTGCGATGTATACCGCTCGGGAAAATGCGATGGGCCGGATGCAGGCCGAGTCGACGCAGCTGCAGGCCGACGGCATCGTCGGTGTCGACCTGACCTGGCGCAGCCACGGCGTCAGCGCCGAGCACATCGAATTCGTGGCAGTCGGTACGGCGGTGCGGTTTGTCGCCGAGCCCGGCCGGTTCCTCCGCCCGGACGGAAAGCCGTTCACGTCCCACCTGTCCGGTCAGGACCTCTTCAAGCTCGGCCGGGCCGGCTTCGCCCCGGTGGCGTTCTGCCTCGGCAACTGCGTCTATCACGTGGCGGCGCAGGGATTCATGCAGACGCTCTCGCAAATGGGCCAGAACGTGGAGATGCCGCAGTGGACCCAGGCCTATTACGACTCGCGTGAAATCGCGATGGCCCGCATGCAGGCCGAGGCCGAGCGGGACGGCGGGGAAGGCGTTGTCGGCGTCCACTTCACCACGTCGGAATGGGTGTGGGGACCGCACACGATGGAGTTCTATGTCGGCGGCACCGCGATCCGCCGCATCCACGACGCCGAGCCGCTCAACGTGCAGCCGGGACTCCTGTACAACGGATAGGCACTTATCCGACCGATGCAGGGATCCGCATGACCCCACCGATCCATGAGCACGACGCCCAGGCGGCCGCCGGCATCCTCACCGCCGTGCTGGCCGAGCCCGGTGGCTCGCTCACGGTCCTCACCCAGCTCGGCACCGTGCCGGCCTTCACCTATCGGGAGGGCCGGCCGGGCCGGCTGTTCCGGGCCGCCGTGCCCGACACGCTGGTCATCGGCGAGTGGGAATTCGACGTCGCCCTGCCGCCCGCGACCCTGGTGCCGGCCCGCCACGTCGTCAAGGGGATCGCCGTACAGAACACCGAGCTGACTCCGCACGTGGCCGGTCAGGTGCTCGCCACCGCGGGCTTCGTCCGCGCCGCGGAGTCCGGGACCGAGTCGCTGCAGCGATTGGAGTCGGTGGTCTACGGACTGTCCGCCATCGCGGGCCAGGACTAGTTACTTCGACCTGAAAAACTCGGTGGGCAGAGATCGGAGGCTCGGCGGCGGCTGATCCGGCAGATCCGATCTTCGGCCGTGACCCGATCACGCGGCCAGGGCCCCGATTTTGACTAGGTTGTGAGCGAAGTATCCACCGCCCTCGGCAAACCAGGCGGCACTGGAGATCTTGGCGCCATCGCTGATCGCAACCAAAGCGTCGGCGAGATCGGTCACCGGATCCATTCCAAATCCGATCACGTCACCGGATTGCAAGACAGTGACAGTCCCGTTCGCCTCACTCAGCACCAGGTCCTGCCCTCCTGGCGTGAGCTGAAGGGCTGTGGCCGAAATTCTGCGGTCGGCTTCTGACACCAGCGCCTCCCGTTGCGCTCACGATGAGCAAGGAGCCTCGTCGGCGGGCCCGTTACGAGTTGGCGCTCCCTGGTCGACCCTAACGCGCCCGATCCTACGAGCCGGACGGCCGCTGGCGGGCGGTGGCAGCGCCGCACGCGGCACCCGGCGTTTGGTTGCGGTTACTAATTGAGTACGCGGTCGAGGAGACGCACCCGGCCGACCGGCTGGCCGGCGCCGTACGTGTCGACTCTCGCCACCGCCGCCAGCCGCTCGGCCGGCACCCCGAGCCGCTCGAGTGCGGCGGCAAGGACCGGCATTCGGGCGCGGGCCGACCCGTCGGCGATCTTGAGCGCCACGGCGCTGCCGTCCGGCAGCGCGGCCGCATGGACTCCCTCCGCGCCGCCCTTCATCAGCAGCCCGGGCACGTCGCTCATCAGGACGGTGTCGGGCTCGCCGGTGCCAGCGACGAGCTCGGGCCTGGCCCGCATGGCGTCGGCGATCCGGCGGAGCTCGGTCCCTGGCGGGGCGGCCGTGAAGGCGGTGAAGGCCCTGGCCAGCCCGGACAGGCTGATCGCGAGCACGGGAGCCCCGCAGCCGTCGACCCCGTCGGCCGCCACGCGCTCGCGGGCGAGCTCCTCGATCGTGGCCCGGATCCGCTGCTGCAGCGGATGATCCGGGTCACGGTACGACCTGGTCGGCCAGCCGTTGGTGACGCAGGCGGCCAGCATCCCGGCGTGCTTGCCCGAGCAGTTCATGTAGACCCGTCGGGGGCCACCGCCGGCGCGAATCACGTCGGAGCGGGCCGAGTCGTTGCCGGGCAGGTCGGGCGGGCACTGCAGGTCGTCCTCGGTCAAGTCGAACCGCGCCAGCAGCGCGAGGACCCGGGCGATGTGCATCGGCTCGCCGCGGTGCGACGCGCAGATCTGGGCCAGGTCGGCCTCGTCGACCTCGAGGCCCGACCGCAGCGAGGCCAGCGCCTGCATCGGTTTGCTGGACGACCGTGGGAGGACCGGCAGCACGGTATCGCCGACGTCGACGACGCTCTTGCCCTCACCGTCGAGCGCGATGACCGAGCCGTGGTGCACGGACTCCACGAATCCCGAGCGGGTCACCTCCACGAGCAGCGTGCCGACGTGGACGGGAAGCGGCCGGCCGGCGGGCATCGGCGCAGGAGAGGGCATGGACGCGATGGTCGCATTCGGACGCGAAGTTCTGCACCGCCAGCCCGGACATGCGACTGGGAATCCCTCGAGTCGTGGCTCGAGCTCTGCAGGCTGAGGCCCGACGGCGGCACCGGCCGCTGGCACAGAGCCGACCGATGGTTCACCGCGACTCGGCGATGATGTCGGATCACCTCGGGCCAGCACCCCGGGCTGATCCGCTCCGCCGAGTGCCGCCCGGCGCGCCGTCGCACTCGACCGCGCCTACGTTCGCCGCCATGACGCCGAGGATCCGGCGCAGCTCGGCCGCATCGGCGTCGGTCAGGCCGGAGCGCAGCCGGCGGTCAAATGCGATCGCGGTCTCGCGCAACCGATCGAAGAGGTCGACGCCCGCCGGCGTCAACTCGGCCACCTGCACCCGCCGGTTCCCCTCGTCGCGGTGCCGGCGGACGAGACCAGCCGACTCCATGGCATTGAGGTGATGCGTCGCCGTCGCGCCCTTTATGCCGACTCCCGCGGCGACCTCACGCTGGCTCGTGCCGGGCCGGGAGCGCAACGCCAGCAGGATCAGCCACGTCGGCAGGCTGCCGCCGGCCGCGGCCAGGGCGTCGTCGAAGGCCCGGCTCACCACCTTCGCCGTGCGGCTGAGATGGAGCCCGGCGGGCATACCGGTCGGTCGTCCTGGCACACGTCGATGCTATCAACCATCATTTGACATCTAATACTTCGATATCTAACGTTCGGTGAAGCGTTCTGTCCGAAGCACCAAGGAGGAGACATGACCGACAGCACCCTCGCCGCCGCCGTGGCTGCGTTCGCCGCCGCGGAGAAAAATGGCGACCAGGCCCGATGCAATCGCTGCTCGCGGACGATTTCATCGCTCAGGGGCCGGCCGGTTTCGTGCTCAGCCGTGAGGCCTGGCTCGGCCGCTACCGCTCGGGCGAGTTCGGCTACGAGTCCTACGAGCTCATCGACGTCAACATCCGTGAGTACGACGGCTTTGCGGTCGTCAACGCCGTGCAGAATCAGCGCGCCAACTACAAGGGCTCGATCACCAAAGGCGCCTTCCGGATCACCCTGGTGGCGCGGAAGGAGGGGGACGGCTGGCGGTTCGTCAACGCGCAGCTCTCCGGGCGGCTCGGCCAGTGAGTAACCCGACGTCGACCGCGCGCACGATCGGGGGCGTGCGGATCGGTCTCAACGTCACCGAGTTCTCCTGGGCGGGCGGCCCCAGTGCCCTCACGGCCGGTCTCGACCGCATCGCGGGATGGGCCGACACGTCCGGCATCGACACGCTCTGGATCCCTGATCATTTGATCCAGGCGGCCTGGGGCGCGCAGCCGGACGACCCCATGCTCGAGTGCGGCACCGCGCTCGGCTACCTTGCCGCGCGGACCAGCCGGGTGCGGCTGGGCACGATGGTCTCGTGTGTCACCTACCGCGCGCCCGCCGTGCTGATCAAGTCGGCCACCACACTCGACGTGCTCAGCGACGGCCGGGCCTGGCTCGGCCTCGGCGCCGGTTACCAGGAGGCCGAGGCCACCGCGATGGGGCTCTTCATGCCCACCGTCGCGGAGCGGTTCGACCTGCTCGAGGACACGCTGCAGCTCGCACTGCAGATGTGGCGAGGGGACCGGCGGGCGTTCCACGGCCACCGGTCCGATCTGGAGCAACCGATCTGCTCGCCACCGGCGGTGACGACGCCGCATCCGCCGATCCTGATCGGTGGCAGCGGTGAGCGCCGGACCCTGCCGCTGGTCGCGCGCTACGGCGGGGCCTGCAACCTGTTCGACATTCCCGACGGCGGAGCAACTCTCCGCGCCAAGCTGGACGTGCTCACGGCGCTCTGCGAGCGCATCGACCGGGATCCGGGGACGATCGAGAAGACCGTGAGCACGAGGCTCGATCCCGCGGAGTCAACGGCCGCGCTGCACCAGCGCTTCGCGGCTTTTCGTGAGCTCGGCATCGACCAGGCGGTCATATTGTGCGACGGTCCCTGGACCGATGATCGGCTTGACCAGCTGGACGCCGCATTTGTTTGATAGCCGGCTAGCGATCGATGGCGGCTACCAGCGACCCGACGGAAAGGTCAGCATCGTCGGGCACCTGGCGTTTGACGAGCGCCAGCGCGATCGGCCCGAGATCATGGTGATGGACCGCCGTACCGACGAAGCCGACGGCCCGCCCGCCCGACTCGACCGGCGTACCGTGCCCGGGCAACATCTCCGAGGACCCATCGAGATGCAGCAGCACCAGCCGGCGCGGCGGCTTGCCGAGGTTGTGCACCCGCGCGACCGTCTCCTGCCCGCGGTAGCAGCCCTTGTCCAGGTGCACCGCGGTGCCGATCCAGCCGACCTCGTGCGGGATCGTGCGGTGGTCGGTCTCGAACCCGAGCCGCGGCCGCCGGGCCTCCACGCGCAGCGCTTCGAAGGCCCACAGCCCGGCCGGTACGACGCCCGCCCCGGTCAGCGCGGTGACGATGTCGCCGGCCGAGCCGCGGGGCACGATCACGTCGGCCGCCGCCGGGCCGGGCCAGGCCATGCCCCGCACGATTCCGCCGCCGGGCAGCGCGATCGCGGTCCCGGCTGCCGGCGTACCCACGCCGATCGCGGACAGGGCCCGCGCGGTCTCGGGGCCGACGACCGACAGGACGGAGTAGTCGGCCGAGGCGTCGGCGGGATCGACCTTGGACCAGAACCGCATCGAATCGAGGTAGCCGAGCAGCGGCCCGGCGTCGCCCGGCTCGAGATCGAGCCAGGTCACGCCGTCCACGTCGGCGAGCTGCGCGTGGTGCTCCACCCGGCCGGTCGGCGAGAGCACCAGGGCCTCGGTCGCGGTGCCGGCCGCCAGGTGCTCGAGGTGCTGGGTGGTGAGGCTGTGCAGCCACGCACCCCGATCCTCGCCGGGCACGAGCAGCACGCCGCGGTTGCCGCGGTCGACGAAGCCCACCGATTCGGCGAGCGCGCGCTGCTCGCGCATCGGGTCGCCGTAGTGCCAGGCGACGCCCGCGTCGACCCCGGTGCCGTCGACGGCGCCGGGCAGGTCAAGGAGTGCGGAGGAGCTCACCCCACCAGTATCGCGCGCCGGGCGGCGGCATGCCCGCGGTCGGCCCGCCCGGCTCCCAGGCATCTCGGGGCCGTCGCCGTTAAGCTGCCGCTCGTGACCGATCGCGTTGTCGCCGTGCTCGGACAGGGCGTCGTCGACCCCGCCGCCGCGCTGGTTGACCCCGCCGACCTCGGCGTGATCCGGGGCGACGCGGTCTTCGAGACGATCCGGCTGGCCGACGGGCGGCTCGACGCCGAGGAGGCGCACCTCAAGCGGCTGGTGCGGTCGGCCGAGATGCTCGACCTGCCGGCACCGGACGCAGCGGCCTGCGGCGCGCTGCTGGCCTCGGCCGGAGCCGCGTGGGGCGATCGGGGCGAGGCGTCGGTGCGGCTCGTCTACACCCGCGGGGACGGCACGACGCCCACCTGTTTCGTCGTGGTCGAGCCGATCCCCGAGCACATATATGGGCAGCGCCGCGACGGCCTGCGCGTCGTCACGCTCGACCGCGGTCTGCCGGCCGATGCCGGGAACGGGCGCCCGTGGCTGCTGGTCGGGGCCAAAACGACGTCGTACGCCGTCAACATGGCGGCCGTCCGCGTCGCCAAGAGCCGCAGCGCCGACGACGCCATCTTCGTCAGCACCGGCGGCGAGGTGTTGGAGGGGCCGACCGCGACGGTCGTCTGGGCGCGTGATGGCGTGCTGCACACCCCGCCGGTCGAGGTCGGGATCCTGGCCGGTACGACGGTGCAGACCGTGTGGCGCAACGCCGCCGCGCACGGTCTCGGGACGGCGTACACCCGCGCGAGCGTCCACGACCTGCACGCGGCCGACGGCGTGTGGCTCGTCTCGTCGGTGCGGGGCGCGGTCACCGTCGTCGCCATCGATGGAATCGGCCGCGGCGACTCCGGCGTCACGGCGAAGGTGCAGTCCGCGGCCGGTTTGTAGGGCCGGCCGGACCGGGTCCGGCAATTCTCGTTGCTTCGCCGCCGTGCACACCGTAGCGTCGTAGGTACACGAGAGAGGAGGTGGTCCGAGGTTGAATACTTTTTGGACTCGTGAGGTGGCGGCCCGCTAGCCGCTGCAAGTACTGCAGGACAGGTTGTATCTGACCGTTTCCGCGATTGCCGCGGCGGTGAGTACCAGGCAGCCACCCGACCCCCGGTCGCCGGTCC
>JBBSHJ010000050.1:0-23302 GCA_038253135.1 Mycobacteriales bacterium
ACACGGTCGTGATCGTCACCAGCGACCACGGCGATTACACCGGCGAATACGGCTTGCAGCGCAAGGGCGCCGGGATGCCGGAGGTCTTGATGCGGGTTCCCTTCGTCATTTCGGGCGCCGGGATAGCGGTGTACGACGACGGCGCAACCATCTTCTCGCTTGCCGATCTCATGCCGACGCTGGCCGAGCTGGCCGGCGCGAAGATTCCCCTCGGCGTGCAGGGCCGTAGCCTCGCCCCGGTGCTCGGCTCACACGAGCCCGGCGGGCCTGGGTTCGAGAGCGTCTACGCCGAACGCGGCGTCGGCGGGCTCCCCTACCCTGCTGACGCCCGGCCGCCGCTGCATTTCGGCTACGACGGTCCGAGTTTCGACGAGCTCAATACCGTCACCCAGTCCGGCGACACGAAAATGCTGCGCCGCGGCCGGTGGAAGCTGCTGTACGACGCCCAGGGCGCCGGTGAGCTCTACGACCTCTACGCCGACCCGATGGAGCTGACCAACCTGTTCGCCGATCCGGGCTGCTCCGCGATCCACGCGGCCATGGTCGAGGAACTCCTGCGCTGGAGCATCCGCCTCGACGACGAGTTGCCCGACGCGGCGTACACCACCCTGAGAGCCCCGCACAACTGGCGCTGACCCGCGGGCTCAGGCGTTCAGAAACTCGGTGGCGGCGGCGCGCATCAGCGCATACCCCGGCACGAGGTCGCCCCACATGAAGGCCTGGGACCGGCTGGCGGAGCTGTATATGAATGCGCTCCGGCCATCGTGGCCGCGCGCGGGGCGGATCTTCCAGGTGCGCGCCGGAGCGGCTCGCCCGCGGGCAGCGGCTGCGAGTCGAGCCAGACCGCGTGGCGGGATGGGTGCGCAGATCGCCGGGCGGGACGACGAGCGCGACACGGTCGAACCGGCCTGCACCTGGAGTGGACCGATCAGCCGCACGCCGCCGAAGCGAACGGCTCGATGAAGCGGCCCGAATTCCGGCCGTCGATCGTCCGCGAACGGCTCTATGGTTTATCGGCATGAGCAAAGTGGAGGCGAGTGGGGACGGCTACCGGATCGAACCGCTCGGTCCGCAGACGTGGGAGGCGTTCGCGGATCTTGCGGAGCGGCACAACGGCGTGTGGGGCGGGTGCTGGTGCACCTGGTTCCATCTCTATCCGGACTGTCCCGAGCGCAAGACGATCGGCAACCGCGCGTTCAAGCAGCGCCTCGTCGACGAGGGCCGCGCGCACGCCGCGCTGGTCTTCGACGGTGACGTCGCGGTCGCCTGGTGTGAGTACGGCACGGTCGAGGAACTGCCGAACATCCACCACCGCAAGGAGTGGGAACAGGGCGTCGTCCGCATACCCGACTACCGGATCACCTGCCTGTTCGTGGACCGCAGATACCGGCGCAAGGGGATGGCGGCGGTCGCCGTTCGGGGTGCGTTGGCGCTGATCAGTGCGGCGGGCGGCGGTCTCGTCGAGTCCTACCCGCACGACATCGCCCCGGGCAAGAGGACCTCCGCGTCGTTCCTCTACAACGCCACCCGGAGCATGTACGAGAAACTCGGGTTCAGCTACGACCGGCCCAAAGGCAAGGGCAACTGCGTGATGAGCAAGTCCGTCTCGGTGCGCTAGCGCGCCTAAGCAGCGATCGCGGCAGATCGCACCAGCCGAGCATCCATCGTCTCCGGTGCGCGTCGGTCTTAGGCGCCACCCTCAATGGCGATTTCCAGGCGCTTCCATCCGTGCGATTGGAATGGCTCCGCGTCATTTTCGAGCATCAGATGCATCTCATCGCGGGTACGACGGGCGGCGGTCGCGACCTCCTGCGGGTAGGGCACGCTGTGGCACGCATCCTCGAACTCATCCTCGTCGAGCACCAGGATCGAACCGTCGGACAGGCGGACGAGGTCGATCTCAAGGTCGTCATAATGCCAGCCGTCGTCAGCCAACACCGGTGGAGTGCAGATATCGACGGAGATCCACCGCCGAGTCGGATCGTTCTCCCGGCCGATCCACCACCAGGACGTCCACCAGCGCTCGCGTGGCAACAACACAAGCCCGGCACGGTCCAGCATGGCGTCGCGAGGGCGGTACAGCCAGGTGCCGAAGCCGTCGTTGCCAATGACCTCGAGCTGACTCGTCAGGTGACTCCGAGCGGGGTACTTCTGCTTGTGCACGCGCACCGACGCCATTGACCAGACCCTAGTCGTTGTCCAAAGACCGGTTGGCCGTTGCCGCGATCGGCGATCTCCGGAATGAGGCGACGGGCAGGTTCACGTGAACCGCGCATCTTACGACGACTGGCCCAATATCGCGTGCAATCGGCGCAGCGGCGTAGCTCGAGCGAGCAATGGACAGGCGATCTCATTGCGATTGCGCCCTTCGGCCACGAATCGTCCGGCTTCATCGACGACTACCGCGCCGACCGGGGAAGCGGCCGGCCCGAAGCGATTCCCACGCCAGCTCAAGCGCGCGCGGCCACGGTTCAGGGATGTCAGTCATGACGTCGGCCGGATCACGACGACCGTGCGCGCCTGACCGCCGCGCTCCTCGAGCAGGGCGACCGCGCGCCCCTCACTGTCGAACGCGCCGTAGGGAGCGGGCAATCCGACCGGCTCGATCCGTCGGCCATGCGTCACGTCGTCGACCTCCTCTGGTGTCAGATCCCGGCGGGCAAACATCGATGACATCGCGGTGTCGATACCGATCGGCACCGGCTCGGCGGACTCGGCCAGCTCGTCGAGGGTCGATGCGGCGGCCAGTGAGAAGGCGCCGATGCGGGTACGCCGCAGCGCGGTCAGGTGGCCGCCGACGCCCAGCGTCGTACCGAGGTCGCGGGCCAGTGCCCGGATGTAGGTGCCGGTGGAGCAGTCGACCTCGATGTCGAGGTCATAGACCGACCCTGGCCGGATCGCGAGCACGTCGATCCGGTCGATCCGCACCCGGCGAGCCGCGAGATCGACCGACTCCCCGGCCCGCACGCGCGCGTAGGACCGCACTCCCCCGAGTTTGATCGCGCTGACCGCCGATGGCACCTGGTCGATCGCGCCGACGAACCCGCCGAGCGCACGGCGTACGGCGCCGTCGTCGAGTCGCGACGCGTCGGCCGTCGCGACGATGTCGCCCTCGGCGTCGTCGGTCACCGTGGCGGCCCCGAGCCGGATCGTGGCCAGGTAGGTCTTGTCGTGACCGGCCACGTAGCCGAGCAGCTTGGTCGCGCGTTCGACGCCGAGGATCAGGACGCCGGTCGCCATCGGATCAAGCGTGCCGGCGTGGCCGACCTTGCGCGTGGCGGCGATCCGCCGCACCCGCGCGACCACATCGTGCGATGTCATGCCGCCGGGTTTGTCCACGACGACCAGACCGGGTCGAGTCATTGCGTGCTGGTTCCCGTGACGACCCACCGGCTGCCCGCCGTGCGCGCCAGCATGCCGGCGAGCCGCACCACGATGAAGGCCGTCAACCCGGCCCACACGCCGCCGATCCCCCAGTGCCAGTGCAGCGCGGCGAGGTTGAGCGGCAGGAAGGCCCCGACCGCGGCGAGGATGGTGATCGTCCGCATGAAACCGACATCGCCGGCTCCGATCAACACGCCGTCCAGTGCGAAGACGACTCCGGCCGCCGGCTGCATCCCCACGAACCACGGCCACAGCACGTGCGTCTGGTGTACGACGTCCCCGGACGAGGTGAACAGGTGCGGTACGACGACGTAACCGACCGCGATCAACGCACCGAAGACACAGCCCGCGGCCAGCCCGTAGCGCGCGACCCGCCACGCCACGTGCCGGGCCAGCCGCACGTCGCTGCCCCCCAACGCCGCGCCCACCAGAGACTGCGCGGCGATCGCGACCGAATCGAGCAGCAAGGCGGTGAATTCCCACAGCTGCAAGGCGATCTGGTGCGCGCCGATCTGCGCCGTACCCATCCGCGCGGCAACCGCGGCCGCCGACATGAAGGCGGCCTGGAATGCCGCGGCCCGCACCAGCAGGTCGCGGCCGACGCCGAGCTGGGCCTGCATGATCGTGAGATCCGGCCGCAACGGCACACCCTCGCGGCGCAGGTAGCGCACGAAGAGGCCGGCGCCGATCGCCTGCGCTCCGACGTTGGCGACCGCCGAGCCGGACAGCCCCATGCCCACGGAGTAGACCAGCAGGGGCGAGGCGACCGCCGAGGCCGCGTTCGCGGCCAGCACGATGACGATCGGCGCGCGGGTACGCTGGACCCCCCGCATCCAGCCATTGCCGGCGAGGACGAGCAGCACGCCGGGCAGGCCGCACACCGCGATGCGGAACCAGACCTCGGCACCGTGCTGCGTCGTACCGCCGCCACCGGCCAGCAACCGGGTCAGGGGACCGGCCAGGATCTGGCCCAGTGCCACGGCCAGCACGCCGATGAAGACGGCGAGCCAGGAGGCCTGCACACCCTCGCCGACCGCTGCGGCCCGCCGACCGGCGCCGTACCAACGTGCCGCCCGCCCGGTCGTGCCGTACTCCACGAAGGAGCCGAGCAGCGTCATCAATGCCATGAGGGCGGCGCCGATGCCGAGAGCCGCGAGCGGGACCTTGCCCAGGTGCCCCACGACGGCGGTGTCGACGAGCAGGTAGAGCGGCTCGGCGGCGAGGACGGCGAACGCCGAGCCAGCCAACGCAAACAGCTGGCGAGCGGTGATCTCGCCGGGCGGCCCGCTCGCGACGAGTTCCTCCTGCGATGCGGTCACGTCGGGCGGCTCAGGACAGGTGCGGGATGACCTCGGCGGCCAGCCGCTCCATCTGCTCGGCGTCCCCGGCCAGCGGGTTGAGCACGATCAGCTCGGCACCGGCGGCCGCGACCTCGCGGAGCCCCGCGACGACGTCGTCCGGGGTGCCGGCGACCGCGACCTCCGCCAGGTGCGGGATCCGGGACTCCGCGTAGACCCGCAGCAGCCCATCGGCCACCTGGCGGCGCGCGACGGCGGCGTCGTCGGCGACGGCGAGGTAGACCCGCTTGCCGATCGCGAAGGTTGCCGGGTCGCGGCCCTGCTCCTGCAGCTCGCGGCGTACGACGCCCACCTGCTCGATGAAGCCGGCCGTCGTCGACGATCCCGCGCCGAGGAAGCCGTCGCCGAGCCGGACCGCGCGGCGCAGCGCACGGGGGTGATTGGCGCCGAACCAGATCGGCGGGTGCGGCCGTTGCACCGGCTTGGGCTGGATCGGGGCGCCGTCGACCTGCCAGAACCGGCCCCGGAACGTGACGGTCGGCTCGGTCCAGGCCGCCTGCATCAGCCGCAGCCCCTCGGTGAACCGCGCCACGAAGGACTCCCGATCCACGCCGAACGCGGAGAACATCCGGAAGCCGCCGCCCGGGGAGACGCCGACGTCGACGCGGCCGTTGCTGAGGTGGTCGACCGTGGTGATGCTCGCCGCGAGATGGATCGGGCTGTGCAGCGAGCTGACCACCACGGCGCAGCCGAGCCGCATCCGGCGGGTGCACGCGGCGGCGTAGGCCAACGTCTCCATCGGCGCGAGCAGCGGAGTGCTTCCGATGACCTGCTCCAGCACCCAGGCGCCGTCGAATCCCAGCTCCTCCGCCCGCAGCAGATGGGCCTTGAGCGCGGCGGCGTCCACGCCGGTGGCGCCGACGAACTGCGGGATCGAGATCGCGAACCTCATGACGCCGACGGTATCGGCTCCGATCAGACAGCGCCGCCGGCGCGCTCAGCCCACCCGCGACACGGCCGTTCGCGGCTCGAGATCGGCGTTGGGCACGCTCTCGACGGCCAGCCGGTACGCCGTGTCGAGCGCCCACGCGCCGATCGCAACATCGGGCGCGCCGCTGGCTCAGCGTCTCGTCTGCGGCTGCCTGCCGACCCGTTGCGAGATGCACTAGCATCAGATGCATGCGCACAACGCTCAGCATCGACAACGACGTGCTCGTTGCGGTAAAGGAGCGCGCGGCACGCGAGAAGCGATCCGCCGGGCAGGTGCTGTCCGCGCTCGCCCGCGAGGCACTCACGCGTGAGGCGCGGACGGAGTCGCCCGAACATCACCAGCACCACCACGGCTTCCAGCCGCTGCCGCACCGCGGCGCTGCGGTGTCCAACGCACTCATCGATCGGCTACGGGAGGACGAGCCGGAGTGACGCGTGCGCTGCTCGACATCAACGTCCTGCTCGCGCTCCTCGACAGCGATCACGTCGACCACGCTCGAGCACATGACTGGCTCGAGGGCGCTATCGCCACCGGGTGGGCGTCATGCGCGATTACACAGAACGGATTCATCCGGATCATCACGCGGCCGCGCTATCCCAGCCCGATCAGCGCGACTCACGCAATCAACCTGCTGGACATGGCATGCGCGCAGCCGCAGCACGACTACTGGACCTGCGAGATCAGCCTGCTCGACCCGGCGGTCATCGACCGCTCTCGGGTGCTCGGACCACGCCAGGTCACAGACGCGTATCTGCTTGCGCTGGCCGTTCGTCACGACGGACGGTTCGTGACCTTCGACCGATCGGTCCCGGTCTCAACGGTCGCCGGCGCCACGGCCGACCACCTCGAGGTGCTGTAGCCGAGCGACAGCGAACAGCCGGGGTCAGATCTCGTCCGAGTCCGTGGATCGGTAGGGGTCGGGGTCGCCGGCCGGTACGGCACCGATCCGCGCCCGCCGCAGCTCCTCGTCGGCGGCTCGCACCCGCTCGAGGACCTCCTCGAAGTGCCGCGACGTGTCGGGGATCTCGTCCAGCTCGAAGGCGAGGGTCGGCGTGAACCGCACGCCGGTCTGCTTGCCGACCTCGCGGCGCAGCACGCCCTTCGCACTCTCGAGGGCAGCCGCGGAGGCCGTCTTGTCGGCCTCGGAGCCGAGCACCGTGTAATAGATCGTGGCCTCGTGCAGATCCCCGGTGAGGCGCACGTCGGTGACGGTCACCATGCCGAGACGGGGGTCCTTGACGCCCGATTCGAGCCGCGCCGCGATGATCTCCTGGATGTGCGCGGCCAGTCGGCGCGCCCGCTGCGGGTCAGCCATGGTGGTCTCCTTCGCATGTCATGAGGCGGCTAATCTTCTTCCCCGAAGAGCCTGCGGCGTACGTCGACCAACTCGACCTCGGGCCGGGCGGCGAGTAACCGTTCGCAGGCGTCGAGCACAGCGGTGACGTGCCCGGCGTCGGTGCCGATAATCGCAACCCCGATCTCGGTGCGACCGTGCAAGTCGACCTTGCCGACCTCGGCCGCGCTGACGGCGTACCGGCGGCGCAACTCGGCCACGATCGGGCGCACGACACCGCGCTTCTCCTTCAACGAGTGCACGTCACCGAGCAGGAAATCGGCGACCAGCGTGCCGGCAAACATCGTCCGTCAGGCTACTCGGCCCCAAACGGGCGCCTCGCCACCACGAGGTCGCGGGTGATGCCCTGGTCGACGCGGTGCCGGAACGCCTCCCACGGGCCGCCCGTGAAGACCTGCAGGCCGGCCGCACATCGGGTCGAAGACGCGGAGCCGGCGATCCAGCATCTCGCCGGGCCGGGCCCGTGTCACCGCCGCCAGGTTGAGCAGCAGGCGGGCGAAGGCCTCATTGGTCTTGCCGGAGTATTTCTGGATCGTCATCAGGTCGCCGCCGAAGACGGCGAGCGGCTCGAGCCGGACGGGCGCGAACAGCTCGCCGGACCGCCGGAACAGCGCGTAGGCGAACGAGAGGTTGCCGAGATGGGCCGCGTCGCGCGCGCTGAGCGCGTCGCCGTCGAAGGTGAGATAGCCGACTCCGGCGATGGTCGTCTCGTCGATGTTGCCGATCCGGCCGCGGATCGCGTGCTCGGCCACGATCGCGAGCTCGGCCACGATCGCGAGCTCGGCCGCGCCGACCCGCCACGTCGGCGTAGACATGGTTCGCCGACGGGCGGATCAGCAGCGCGTAACGCTCGGGCACGCGGGTACTCCGCGCTAGCGCTAGGCGCGGGGCTTCTCGCGCACCTCGAAGGCCTCGATCACGTCATCGATCTTGAGATCGTTGAACGACCCGAGACCGATACCGCACTCGTAACCCTCACGGACCTCGGTCGCGTCGTCCTTGAACCGCCGGAGTGAATCGATCGTGAGGTTGTCCGCCGCGACCGCGCCGTCTCGTAGCAGGCGGGCCTTGGCGTTGCGCCGGATGATG
The DNA here is from genome assembly GCA_038253135.1 of Mycobacteriales bacterium. Classification (GTDB taxonomy): domain Bacteria; phylum Actinomycetota; class Actinomycetes; order Mycobacteriales; family QHCD01; genus JBBSHJ01. Next base: position 8,117 of record JBBSHJ010000050.1, read on the forward strand.
CCCGAGCGCACCAGGGAGCCGGCGATGTTGCCGACCCTGGCGACCCGGATGACCTCGCGGATCTCCGCCGTACCGAGCTGCACCTCTTCGTACTCGGGCTTGAGCATGCCCTTGAGCGCAGCCTCGATCTCGTCGATCGCCTGGTAGATGATCGAGTAATAGCGGATGTCGATGCCCTCACGGCTGGCCTGCTCGGCGGTCTTGCCATCGGCCCGCACGTTGAAGCCGATGATGATCGCGTCGGAGGCCATGGCAAGGTCGACATTGGCCTTGGTGATGCCGCCGACGCCGCGGTCGATGACCCGCAGCGACACGTCCTCGCTAGGCAGCTCGATCTTCATCAGGGCGTCTTCCAGCGCCTCCACGGAGCCGGAAGCATCGCCCTTGATGATCAGGTTGAGCTGCTCGATCTTGCCCTCCTCGAAGGCCTTGTCGAGATCCTCGAGGCTGACCCGCTTGCGGGTCGACGCGAGCATCGCGTTGCGCTCGCGCGTCTGCCGCCGCTCGGCGATCTGGCGGGCGACGCGATCCTCGTCGACGACGAGGAAGGTGTCTCCCGCACCGGGAACGGACGTCAGGCCGAGGACCTGGACCGGCCGGGACGGCGGGGCCGCCTGCACCGTGTCACCGTTCTCGTCAAGCATCGCGCGGACGCGGCCGAAGGCGTCTCCGGCCACGACCGAGTCGCCGACGCGCAGGGTGCCGCGCCGCACCAGCAGCGTCGCGACGGCGCCGCGACCCCGGTCCAGGTGCGCCTCGATCGCGGTGCCCTGCGCGTCCTGCTCCGGATTGGCCCGCAGGTCGAGCGCCGCGTCCGCCGTCAGCAGGATCGAGGCAAGCAGGTCCTCGATGCCGACGCCCTGCTTCGCCGAGACGTCGACGAACATCGTGTCGCCGCCATACTCCTCCGCGATCAGGCCGTACTCCGTCAATTGCTGACGGATCTTGCCCGGATTGGCTCCCTCGACGTCGATCTTGTTGACCGCCACCACGATGGGTACGTCGGCCGCCTTGGCGTGGTTGAGCGCCTCGACGGTCTGCGGCATCACGCCGTCATCGGCGGCGACGACCAGCACGACGATGTCCGTCGCCTGGGCGCCGCGGGCCCGCATGGCGGTGAACGCCTCGTGACCCGGGGTGTCGATGAAGGTGATCAGCCGCTCGTTGCCGTCGAGCTCGGTCGCGACCTGGTAGGCACCGATGTGCTGGGTGATGCCACCGGCCTCGCGGCCGGCCACGTCGGCCTGCCGGATCGAGTCCAGCAGCTTGGTCTTGCCGTGGTCGACGTGACCCATGACCGTGACCACCGGGGGTCGCGGCTCGAGCTCCTCGTCGCCGCCCTCGTCGTCGCCGAAGTTGAGGTCGAACGAGTCGAGCAGCTCGCGGTCCTCGTCCTCGGGGCTGACGACCTGGACGTTGTAGTTGAGCTCCTGGCCGAGCAGCGCAAGCGTGTCGTCGTTGACCGACTGGGTCGCCGTCACCATCTCACCCAGGTGGAAGAGCACGGTGACCAGCGCCGCCGGGTTGGCGTCGATCTTCTCGGCGAAGTCGGTCAGCGACGCGCCCCGCGGGAGGCGGACGACGGCGCCATCGCCGCGCGGAACGGTGACTCCGCCGATGCTCGGGGCGTCCATGTTTTCGAACTCTTGACGACGCGTGCGCTTGCTCTTGCGGCTGCGCGGCCGCCCGCCGCCGGGGCGGCCGAACGCTCCCGCCGTACCGCTGCCGCGCCCGCCTCGGCCACCGCCGCGACCGCCGCCGCCGCGGAACCCGCCGCCGCCGGGCGGGCCGCCTGGACCGCCTGGGCCGCCGCGGCCGCCGCCGCCGGGCGCGCCGCCCGGACCGCCGCGGTAGCCGCCGCCACCACCGGCACCAGCGCCCGGACCGCCGCGGAACCCGCCGCCACCGGGTGCGCCTCGAGCACCGCCGCCGGGTCGACCGGCCGCGGGCCGACCTGCGCCCGGAGCGCCGCGACCGGCGGGCGGGCGAGCCGGCATGTTGCCTGGAGAGGGCCGCGGCGGCATGTTGCCGGGGCTAGGACGCCCGCCGCCGGGTCGTGGACCGCCTGGGGCGGGCCGACCCTGCGGGCGCGGCCCACCGGGCGCCGACCCGCCGCCGACGCCGAAGGGGTTGTTGCCAGGGCGTGGGCCCGGCCGCGGGCCGCCCGGCCGGGGCGCTGTGGGCGCGGATGACCCGGCGTCTGCAGCTGCAGCCACCGAGGGTCCCGGACGCGGAGCGCCGGGGCGCGGCGCGGGCGGACGGGCCGGCATCTGGCCACCCAGCGACTCGTCGGGCGCCTGAGTGAAGGGCTGAGTGGACGGCGCCTGAGTGGACGGCGGCGTCGGGGCGGCTGGGGACGGCCGCGACGCGGGAGCGGGCGGCTGGGCCGGCGCGGGCGCCTTGGCGGCCGGAGCCTGCTTCCTGGCCGGGGAGCCGGCTGGTGACGTGGACGGCATCGCTTCCCGCAGCTTGCGGGCGACCGGGGCTTCCACGGTCGAGGATGCGCTCTTGACGAACTCGCCCATCTCCTTGAGCTTGGCGAGCACTGCTTTGCTTTCGACTCCGAGCTCTTTGGCGAGCTCGTGTACGCGGGCCTTGCCTGGCACTGGACTCCTCGTCTCGAGGCCGGCGGGGACCGCTCGACCTCGTTCGCTAGCGGGATTGGTCAGTCATGACTGACGCTTCACTGCTGGCTCATTTGGGTCGGACCTTTCTCGATTCGGTACGCCGCGGTCGCGGTGCCCGTTCTGCTGGGCTGCTGCCTGCCCCCGTCAGGAGGGCCCGTAACGCGGCGACATCGAGCGCCATCCGCACCCGAAAGGCACGGCTGAACGCCCGCCGCCGGACCGCAAGGTCAAGACAGGCCGGATCGAAGTGCAGGAAAGCGCCCCGACCGGGCAGGCGCCGCGCCGGATCGGGACAGACCTCGTCGTCGATCAGCACGGTGCGTAGCAATTCATCGGTCGTCGTACGAGTGCGACACCCGATGCACGTTCGCATCGGAACGGCACGCACAGCCGACCAGCTTTCAGTCTAGCGCGTCGGGGCCACGGCCCGCTGGGGCGTCGTCCGCCGCCTGGGTTTGCGCAGGCTGGGTTCCCGCAGGCTGGGCATCGCCGCGGATGTCGATCCGCCAGCCGGTCAACCGGGCGGCGAGGCGGGCATTCTGCCCTTCCTTGCCGATGGCGAGAGACAGCTGGAAGTCCGGGACTATGACGCGGGCCGAGCGCGCCGCGGCATCCACGACCTCGACGCGGACCACGCTCGCGGGTGAGAGCGCGTTGCCGACGAATTCGGCCGAGTCCTCGGAGTAGTCGACGATGTCGATCTTCTCGCCCGCCAGGTCGGCCATCACGTTGCGCACCCGCGAGCCCATCGGCCCGATGCAGGCGCCCTTGGCATTGACCCCGGGCCGGGTCGCTTTGACGGCGATCTTCGAGCGGTGACCGGCTTCGCGGGCGATGGCAGCGATCTCGACCGAGCCGTCGACGAGCTCGGGCACCTCGAGCGCGAAGAGCTTGCGAACCAGGTTGGGGTGGCTGCGGCTCAGCGTGACCTGTGGCCGGCGATAGCCCTTGACGACGCTGACGACGTAGCACTTGACCCTGTCGCCGTGGCGGTAGGTCTCGCCGGGCACCTGCTCGGCCGGCGGCAACGTGCCCTCGATCTTGCCGAGGCTCACCAGGACCACGCCCCGCTCGGCGCGGCTCTCGTGATGCTGCACGATGCCGGAGACGAGATCGCCCTCGCGGCCGGCGAACTCCCCGTACGTCAGCTCGTTCTCGGCGTCCCGCAGCCGCTGCATGATGACCTGGCGGGCGGTCATCGCCGCGACCCGGCCAAAGTCGGTCGGGGTGTCGTCGTACTCGCGCACGACCGTGCCCTCGTCGTCGACCTCCGCCGCGAAGACCCGAACCGCCCCGCTCTTGCGGTCGATCTCGACGCGGGCGGGGTGCTGCCGATGCGCGTCCGCGTCGGGGCCGTGGCCCTGGGTGTGGCGGTACGCCGTCAACAGCGCCGACTCGATCGCCTCGATCACCGTGTCGAAGGAGATTTCCTTCTCGCGCTCGATCGCCCGCAATGCCGCGATATCGATGTTCACGGCCGCTCCCTTTCCTCGGCAGGACCGTCCTTGGGACGGGAGAACTCGACCTGGACCCGCGCGCGATGCAGGTCCGCATACGCCGCGCGCCGCTTGGCCCCGTCGACCTCAAGCTCGACCCCCGTGTCATCGGCCGCCCTCACCCGCGCCAGCACCGTGGCGCTCGGCTCGTCCTCCCGGTCGGCGGCCAGGTCGACCTTGACCAGACGGCCGACGGCCCGCCGCCAGTGCCGCGGGAGCTCGAGCAGCCGGTCGACGCCCGGCGAGGTGACCTCGAGCGTGTAGGCACCCTGCCCCATCGCGTCGACCTCGGTGTCCAGCGCGTTGGAGAGGAGCCGGCTCACCTCGGCGATGTCGTCGAGCGAGACGCCATCATCGCCGTCGATCACGACCCGCACCAGGCGCCGCCGGCCGGCGGTGCTCACGGTGACGTCTTCGACGTCGTAGCCCGCCTTGCCCACCACCGGCTCGATGAGCCGCTGCACCTGGTGCTCGCGCGCGCTCATCGGGCCGTCCTTTCAGGTCCAGGCTGGTGGGTGGAAACTCCGACCCTATCCGGATATCACGGTACGACCACGCCGACAATCCGACGAGGTTCGCGCAGGTCGGATCCGATGCGGTGACACCGGATGGGACGATGAGCCCGATGTCCGTCTTCTCCCGACGTTCCGCGCTCGCCGCCGCCGGAGCGGTCGGTGTCTCAGCCGCCGCCGCAGCCTCGGCGGCGGCCGCTCCGGCGGCGACTGAACCGAGCCCGACGAAGAGCGCGGCTCATCCCGAGCGCGATCCGCAGCGGACCGACCTCGTCGCCGAGGCGACGCTGCTCGCGACGTACGACGCGGCCATCGCCGCGCACCCCTCGCTCGAGGGCAAGCTGGCGCCGATGCGAGCAGATCATGCCGCGCACCTGCACGCACTGGCCGCCATGATCAGGTCGGCGGCGCCGAAACCCGAAGGCGCGGGACACTGGCCGACCGGTGCTGCCGCGCTGGCCGCGCTCGTCGCGGCGGAGAAGTCCGCCGCCGCGGACCGCGCCACGGCGTGCGTGGCTGCCGCGCGTGACCGCGCACCGGTCCTGGCCAGCATCTCGGCGAGCGAGGCCGTGCACGTCGCGGTCCTGACCAACGATGCCTGATCCGCCCGCCCCCGACCGATCGGACCGCCGATGACGACCACCCTCGATGGCCTGAAGGTCGCTCTCTCCGCCGAGGAGGCCGCGGTCTGGGCCTACCCGCTGGTCGGCGCGAAGGTCAGCACCGGTTACCAGAGCGTGGTGGCCAAGGCCCACGGCGTGCACCAGATGCGGGTGGCCGAGCTGTCGGGTCGGCTGGCTGCGCTGCGCGCCGACGTTCCCGATCCCGCCGCGGCGTACTCCCTGCCCTTCCCGGTTACTAACAGCGCCTCCGCCATCAAGCTGGCCGTGCACCTGGAGGACGGTGTGTCGGCAGGGTGGCGTTATCTCGTGGCGGCGGCCGAGACGGCCGAGCTGCGCCGGTACGCCGTCGCCCAGCTCGCTGCCTGCGCGCTGCAGTCGATGCGCTGGCGCGGGCGGGCGCACCTGACCCTCACCCAGGCCTTCCCCGGCACCTGATCGCGGTGTGGACGCCGATCATGCCCAGCCCTTTGGTGACGAGGATCAGCGGGCTCCCTCGTAGTGCAGGTGGGTCACGCCGGGCCTCGTTGTCCCTCTGGCGTGTTACTTGGCCGGCACCAGCTTGGTGTGCATCAGCTCCACGAAGTACGGGCCGAACTGCGACATCGTGAAGTAGATGTCCGGACCGTCGTTCCATTTCGGCGTGATGTACGGGGCGTACAGCGACGGGTAGCTGGTCGAGGTAACGACGGTCTTCGCGTCGCCCCACGGGCCGGTGAGCGACGGCGCCATTCGCAGTTGGATCAGGCCGTCCGGGTCGTCGAGGTACATCATCAGCCAGGCGTGGTAGTACGAATTCCACTGCACCGACAGCTCGCCCACGTTGGGCGGCACGATGGTCTGCGCCGCCGAGATGTCGGAGGACCACGCGCTGCCGGTCCAGTACCGGTACGCCGACGCGGTCAGCACCTCGTCCTTCGGCACGCGCGCAAGCTGCACACCGCCGTACCGGCCGCCGGGAATGCCGAACAGGTAGACGTAGCGGCCGGTACGGACGAAGGCAACCTGGCCGAAGTTGCTATCGCCGGGCCAGGTGAGCCCGGAGTTCTTCACCCAGTTCTGTCCGCCGTCGTCGGAGTAGGCGATCCCGGAGTAGTTCAGCGTCCAGTGCCCCGGCGCGCCGAACTCCTTGACCGACATGTAGTGCAGGTACATCCGGTTGCCGACGGAGACGCCGTAGGTCGGGATAACGGTCTGCTCGTCGCCGGCGACCTTCTTCGACGACAGCAGTTCCTTCGCGTGGCCGGGCGTATCGGAGATCATCCCGTCGAACTTCAGCCCGTCACGCGGGTTGTGATCCGACGTGTACGCCATCGTGTTGCTGCGCCAGTCCCCGTGCGGCACCGACCAGAAGTCGGCCGCGGCCGGCCCGCCGAACGTGTCCCCGAACGTCATGTAGATCTTGCCGTGGTAAGTGAACATGTGACCCAGGTCGGCGCCGTAGACGTCCCATTTCAGGTCGGTGCGGTTGATCGACGTCGGGCCGACTTCGGGGGTGATCATGTAGGTCGAGGCCTGGTCGACGGTCCAGTCGATAGGTGAGTGGCCGGCCGACGACGCGGCCGCCGTGGACGCAGTGGCCGACAGTGCAAGAGCCAAGGCGGCGCCGGCGACCGCGGCCCGCCGAGATCGACGCAGTGGCATGACAGCAGCCTTTCGACGGAGTCGGAAAACGATTACACCGGCGGGGTACGTACGTCGTCAACGGCCGATCGGGTAACGCTCAGGACGAATGTGCGCAGCCAGGTCACCCGTCCGAGACGGCCGACATCCCAGTCGCCGTGGACGGATGTATCACGACCTGACCGCGGCCGTGGCGACGGTCATGCCGTCCCGCGTCCGGCATACGTGATCAGGTCCGACTTGAAGTCCTCAGCAGAGGTCCGCTCAGTGCAGGCCGTCGAGGAAGCGCTTGGCCAGCGGAACGGCCGCGGTCTTGCTGGACTGCCCGCCGTAGACGAAGCAGGCGAACGCGACGTCACCCTGGTAGCCGACGAACCACGCGTGCGCGTCCGGCGGGGTCTTGGTGCCGTACTCCGCCGTGCCGGTCTTCCCGTAGACCGGATCGCCCGCCACCGGCCGCAGGGCCGAGGCCGTGCCTTCGGTCACGGTCGCGCGCATGAAGGTACGCAGGGAGCCGACGACGCCGGCCGGCGGCTGCGTCGGCGGGTGGGTCGCCTTGGCCGGTTGGCCGGCGACGAGCGACGGGTCGGGCACCGAGCCCTTGGCCACGGTTGCCGCGACCAGGGCCATCGCGAACGGGCTGGCCAGCACCCGGCCCTGACCGATCGCGTCGGCGGCCAGCTCGGTCGCATCGACGGGCTGCGGGATCTGGCCGGAGTACGACGTCACCGGCAGGTTCCAGGCCGCACCGATGCCGTACTGCTTGGCGGTGGTCGGCAGCGCGCTGGCCGACAGCTGCTGCGACAGCGTCGCGAAGGTCGTGTTGCAGGAGTGGGCGAACGCCGCGGTCAGCGCGATGGTGCCGAGATCGAAGGAGTCCTCGTTGTGGAACGTCTTGCCGTTGATCGTCTTCGAGCCCGGGCACGGCTCCTTGGCGTCGGCCGCGACCACCTTGTTGGCCAGCTCGGATGTCGCGGTGATGATCTTGAACGTCGAGCCGGGCGGGACCTGCCCCTGCATCGCGAGGTCGTACGTCGTCGACGGGCTGTTCGCGACGGCGAGGATCGCCCCGTCGGAGGGTCGGATCGCCACGACGGACGCCTGCTGTGGGACCGACCCCAGGGCGCTGTCCGCGGCGGTCTGCGCCCTGCGGTCGATGGTGAGCTTGACCGGCGTACCCGGCTTGCCGCCGACCGTGGCGAGCGTGATCGCGTCCGGCTGGACCGCCCCGCCGGGGAGCACGTTCGACTGGGTCGTCGAGATCGCCTGGATGGTCGTTGCGGCGGTCCCGGCGAGCTGTTGGTTGAAGACCGCCTGCAGTCCGGAGGTGCCCAGCTGGTCGCCGGGCCCGTATCCGGGGCCGAGTTCCTTGAGCACGTCAGCGGTCGCCGGGCCGACCCGGCCGAGCAGCTGCCGGCCGAACTCCGGCGTCGGCGGCAGGCCCCGGGTGGTCTCCTGAAAGACGGTGCCGGGCAGCTCGTGGATCTGCGAGCGGACCTTCATGTAGTCGTCCCGGCGCATCGTGATGACCGTGACGAACTGGTCGGGCTGGGCGGCCTTCACGTCCTTGACGATGGCGCTGGCGCTGATCTTGAGCACCTGGGCGAGCGTGGCGGACAGGCGGTTGAGGTCCTTGACCTTGCGGGGCTCGATGCCGACGACGACCACCTGGGCCTTGGTGAACAACGCCTTGCCGTCGCTGTCGAGCAGGGGGGCCCGATCGGGCAGCGATCGTGTCGCGGCCAGCCGGTCGCCCTCACGCGCCTTCGGCACGATGTCGGACATCGTCCAGGCGACCCGCCAGTCACCGCTGGCGACCTTCTTCATCGAGAGCTGCCCGCCGTACCTCCAGGGGGTCGGCAGGGCTTTCAGGGTCCAGTTGGCGACGAACGAGTAGGTCGCGACCGATCCGTTGACCCGGGCGCTACCTGGCGTGAGGACGAGCTTCGTCGCACCGAGACCGGTGCCCGCCTGGGAGAGCGCGGCCTTCGCGACGCCGGGCGCCGAGGTGAGGGCCGACGCAGCGCTGTAGTCGAACCGCGACCAGTCGGCGAGGTATTTCTTCGCGACCTCGCCCGGGCCGACCGTGGTGGGCCCGTCGGACTTGTGATCGGCGCTGGCGTGGCAGCCGGCCAGGAGCGAGCCGATCAGCAGGACGGCGAGGGTCAGCGCGGGCGGCGTGAATCGGTGGTGGTTTCGGGGCACCGGCCTATCTTCCCCGAGGTCGCAGCAGGATCCGACGCAGGGCTCGCCCTCGGGCCGGATCGGTCAGAACAGCACCGACATGAAGGTGCCGACCTGCTGGAAGCCCACTCTGCGGTACGCCGCCCGCGCAGCGGTGTTGTAGTCGTTGACGTAGAGGCTGACGACGGGGGCGACGCTGCCCAGGGTCGCTGCGACCACCGCGGCGGTGCCGGCGGTGCCGATGCCCCGGCCGCGCAGCGCCGGATCGACCCACACCCCTTGCACCTGAGCCGCGCCGGGCGAGACCGCACCCAGGTCGGCTTTGAAGATGACCCGGCCGCGCTCGATCCGCGCGAAGCACCGGCCGGCGGCGACGAGCTGGCGCATCCGGGCGCGATAGAGCGCACCGTTGTCCGACCCGAGCGGCGAGACCCCGACCTCCTCGGTGAACATCGCGATCGCCGCGGGCATCAGCAGCTCCAGCTCCTCGGCCGTAACCCGGCGTACCTGCGGGTCCGGATCGAGCGCCGGTGGTGCGGCGATCGCCAGCAACGGCTGGGCGGGGCGGATTTCGCGAGCGGGGCCCCAGTGTTGGCACAGGCGTTGCCACAGCGGCGCCACGAGCTCGGACCGCCCGACTATCGACGAGCACCGGCGACCGTCGCGGCGGGCGCGCTCGGCGAAGGTTTCCGCGGCGTCACGGCCGAACGGCACGAGGTTGGCGCCGACGTAGCAGCCGGCAACGAGCCGCGCCGGTGCGCCCCATCCGTATGTCCCCCACAGCTGCGCGCCGAGACGGTGCGGCGCGGCGCCGTACGCCTCGACCCGCCCGGCGACCGAGCAGTTGCCGATGGGATCGTCGGCCAGCAGCCGCTTGAGCGCCGCAAGGTCGGCGTCGTCGAGCAGCCGACTCGATGCCGTCCGCAGAATCACGCTGTCAGCATGGCAGCCCGGCGCGGCCCGCTCAGCTGACGGACACGACAGGTTCGCCGGTGGTGGCGCCGCTGGCGAGCATCTCGTCGGCGATGCGGGCGGCCTCCTCGACGAGCGTCTCGACGATCTGCGACTCGGGCACGGTCTTGATGACCTGGCCCTTGACGAAGATCTGCCCCTTGCCGTTGCCGGACGCGACACCCAGGTCGGCCTCGCGGGCCTCGCCGGGGCCGTTGACGACGCAGCCCATCACCGCGACCCGCAGCGGGACCTCGAGGCCGTCGAGGCCCGCGGTCACCCGGTCGGCGAGCGTGTAGACGTCGACCTGGGCGCGCCCGCACGACGGGCAGGACACGATCTCCAGCTTGCGCTGGCGCATGCCGAGCGACTCGAGGATGCCGATGCCGACCTTGACCTCCTCGACCGGAGGCGCCGAGAGCGAGACCCGGATGGTGTCTCCGATGCCCTCCCCGAGCAGGATGCCGAAGGCGACGGCCGACTTGATGGTGCCCTGCATCAGCGGGCCCGCTTCGGTCACGCCGAGGTGCAGGGGGTAGTCGCACTGCTCGGCCAGCTGCCGGTAGGCCTCGATCATCGTGACCGGGTCATGGTGCTTGACCGAGATCTTGATGTCCCGGAACCCGTGCTCCTCGAAGAGCGAGCATTCCCACAACGCCGACTCGACCAGCGCTTCGGGCGTCGCCTTCCCGTGCTTCTCCAGCAGCCGCGAATCGAGGCTGCCGGCGTTGACGCCGATCCGGATCGGCGTGCCGTGATCCTTGGCGGCCTGCGCGATCTCCTTGACCTGGTCGTCGAACCTCTTGATGTTGCCGGGGTTGACCCGGACCGCCGCACAGCCGGCCTCGATCGCGGCGAAGACGTAGCGCGGCTGGAAATGGATGTCGGCGATGACCGGGATCTGGGACTTGGTGGCGATCGCGGGCAGCGCGTCGGCGTCGTCCTGGCTTGGTACGGCGACGCGCACGATCTGGCAGCCGGACGCGGTCAGCTCGGCGATCTGCTGCAGCGTCGCGTTGATGTCCGCGGTGAGGGTGGTGGTCATCGACTGGACGGTGACCGGAGCGTCGCCGCCGACCGGTACGCCGCCCACATCGATCTGGCGGCTGTGCCGGCGCTTGGCGAGAGCGCGCTGCGGTGCGACCGGCATTCCGAGCGGGACAGTCTCTGGCATCGAACGATTGCTCCCTGAGTGTGGCGGCACCTACGAGTATGAACCGCCGGGCGACGACCGGCCTGACCGGCTCACCGGAACGGGTTGGAGATCGGGTTAACAACGTCGGCCAGGATGGTGACGACCGAGATGCCCCCGACCACGGCGATGACCAGCAGCGTGACCGGCATCAGCTTTTGCAGGTCGACCGGCGTGGGTGGGGCGCGGCGGCGGACCTTGGCCAGCCAGGTGCGGACCCGCTCGTAGAGCAGGATCGCGACATGACCGCCGTCCAGCGGCAGCAGCGGGAACAGGTTGAAGATCCCGATGAACAGGTTGAACGATGCGAGCAGCAGCAGGAAGGTCAGCCACGACCCGGCGGCGACGGCCTGCCCGCCGATCCGGCTGACACCGACCACGCTGACCGGTCCGTTGGCGTCCCGCTTCTTGCCGCCGAGCGCCGCGAAGACGGCCGGGACCTTGCCCGGCAACGACCCGATGCCCTTGAAGGTCGCCACGATGCCGTTGCCCATGAAGTCCGCGGACTTGCCGATCGAGGTGATCGGTCCGAAGGTCTCGGTGCCGGTCCCGATCGAGACGCCGATCGTGCCGACGGTGAGCACCGTGCCCCTGGCCCGCTTCTTCTCGGCGGCGTTGATCGCGCCGCGGGTCACGCCCGGTACGTCGACGGGGATCGTCAGCCGCTTGCCGTCCCTGATGATGCCCATCCGGACCCGCTGACCGGGCGCGTCCCTGATCCGCGTCACGAGGGCGTCGGGATCGGCGACCTTGACGCCGTTAACGCTCAGGACCCGGTCGCCCTGTTGCAGACCGGCCTTCTTGGCCGCACCGGCGATCACCCCCTTCTTGCCCGGGCTGGCGCAGTTGACGTCGGCGGTGTTCTGCGGGTCGGACTTGAGCACGCACGAGGTGACGGCGCCGATGACCGGCCGGTCCGTGGGCAGGCCGACGGCGACCGCGCAGAGAAACAGCACGAGGAATGCGATCAGGAAATGCGTCAGCGAGCCGGCGACGAGCACGGTGAATCGCTTCCATGTCGCGAAGTTGTAGAAGGCCCGGGGTTCGTCGGTGGGCTCGATCTCCTCGAGGTGGGTGAACCCCGCGATGTCGACGAAGCCGCCGGCGGGAATCGCCTTGAGCCCGTATTCGGTCTCGCCCTTGTGGAAGGAGAAGATCTTCGGCCCGAAGCCGATGAAATAGCGTCGCGCCTTCATCCCGAAGGCCTTCGCCGTCAGCAGGTGCCCGAATTCGTGCACCGCGACCGAGAAGCCCAGCGCCACCGCGAAAAGGACGAAGCCGAGTCCCGCGCTCACTGCGCGACCTCCTCGGTCATTGCGCGATCTCCGCACGGGCCCGCTCGCGGGCCCACTGCTCGGCCGCCAGCACGTCGGCGATGTCCCGCGGCCGGCCGAAATCGGGTGCCGCGTCGATCGTGCGGCGCAGCGTGTCGACGATGTCGAGATAGCCGATCCGCCCGGCGACGAAGGCCTCGACCAGGTCCTCGTTGGCCGCGTTGAAGATCGCGCCGACCACGCCTCCGGCAGCGCCGACCTGCCGGGCGAGTGCGACCGCCGGGAAGGCATCCTCGTCCAGCGGCTCGAACCCGAGCGACTGCGCGCGCGTCCAGTCCATCGACGGCGCGACCTCCGGAACGCGGTCGGGCCAGCCGAGCGCGAGCGCGATCGGAAGTCGCATGTCCGGCGGGCTCAGCTTGGCGACGGTCGCGCCGTCGACGAATTCGACCATCGAGTGCACGATCGACTGCGGGTGCACGACGACCTCGATGCGGTCGTAGCCGATTCCGAACAGCTCGTGCGCCTCGATCACCTCGAGGCCCTTGTTGATGAGCGTGGCCGAATTGATCGTGATGACCGGGCCCATGTCCCAGGTCGGGTGGGCGTAGGCCTGCCGCGGCGTGACGTTGCGCATCTGCTCGCGGGACCAGCCGCGGAACGGCCCGCCGCTCGCCGTGACGACGAGGCGGCGTACCTCCTCGGCCCGGCCGGACCGCAGGCACTGGGCGATCGCGGAGTGTTCTGAGTCGACCGGGACGATCTGCTCCCGGCGTACCGCCCCGGACTCGACCCTGGCGCGGACGAGCTCGCCGCCGGCGATGAGCGACTCCTTGTTGGCCAGCGCGAGCAGCCGGCCGGCGTCGAGGGCGGCGAGGGTGGGTCCGAGACCGGCCGAGCCGGTGATGCCGTTGAGCACGACGTCGCAGGGGTACGCCGCAAGGTGGGTGGCGGCGTCGGGTCCGGCGAGGATCTCGGGCGGCTCGTGCCCGGCCGCGGCGAGCACCTCCTCGAGCCGGCCGGCGGCCGCATCGGTCGCGACGGCGACCGTCTGCGCGCCGGTCTCGACGACCTGGCGGCCCAGGTCGTCCGGCGGGCGCCCGGCCGCGGCCAGGGCGACGACGCGGAACCGGTCCGGCGCGCGGCGTACGACGTCGAGCGCCTGGGTGCCGATCGATCCGGTGCTGCCGAGCAGCACGACGTCGCGGCGGGGCGGGGTGGGCATGCGGCCATTGTTCCGTACCTACCTGAAAGGCTCCGGCACCGGCGCTTCGTCGGGCAGACTTCGGCGCATGCGTCTCGGCGTGAGCGCGGTGGTGACGGACCGATCCGGGCGGGTGCTGCTCGCCCGCCGGGACCGCCCGCCGATCTGGAACCTGCCCGGAGGCGGCGTCGAGCCGGGCGAGGCGCCGTGGGACGCCGTCGTCCGGGAGACGCTCGAGGAGGTGCGGCTGCGGGTCGCAGTCGAGCGGCTGACCGGCGTGTACGACCGGTCGCCCGACGGCGATCCGGTGCTGGTCTTCGCGGTCCGCGTGCTCGCCGGCACGCCGGCCACGTCGGCCGAAGCGGTCGAAGTCGGTTTCTTCGACCCGGGCGCGCTGCCCTCGCCGATCAACCCATACCAGCCGCGGCGGATCCTCGACGCGGTCTCGGGCGACGCCCGGGCCGCGCTGCGCCACCAGGGCGGGCCGTCGGTGCGCGTGTTGTTCCCCGATTGACCCTGACGCGGTGTCAGGACCTATATCTGAACCACATCGACCGACACCACCGCGAGGAGTTCACCATGGCCGACCAGCCCGAGATCATCGAGCGTCCCGAGCAGCCGTATCTCGGCATTCTCGACGACGTGACGATGGACGACATGCACCTGCGGATCGGACCGCTCTTCCAGGAGCTGTTCGGCCAGGTCCGCGAGCGCGGGATCACGCCGGCCGGGCCGGAGTTCATCCGCTATCACGTCATCGACATGGCCCGGCGGATGGGCGTCGAGGTCGGCGTACCCGTCGACGCCGGTGTCACCGGCACCGGCCGGGTGACCGCGTCGACCCTGCCCGCCGGCCGCTATGCCACGGTGACCCACGTCGGGCACCCCCAGGAACTCGTCGGGGTGACCGCCGACCTGCTGGCATGGGCGGAGTCCGAACACCTCGCGTGGGACGTCCGGCACGAGGGCTCCGACGATGTCTGGGGTGCTCGGGTGGAATTCACCCTCACCGATCCGTCAGCCGAGCCGGACATGTCCAAGTGGGAGACGCAGCTTGCCTTCCGGCTGGCCGACTGAGCTCACAGCATTGCCCCGGCGTCGACCAGCTCGAGCACCCCGCCGATCGTGCCGATACGCTCGCCGGCCCAGTCGTCCCGGCGGCCGACCGAGTCGTCGAGGTCCCGGTCCTCGGCGCAAAGGAGCACGGGCCGCATGCCGGTTGTGGCCGCGCCGGGGAGTTCGTTCCCACCTCCGTCGCCGACGTAGAGCACCTGATCGGCTCGCACCTGCAGGCGCTCGGCCGCGAGCGCGAACATCCGCGGATCGGGCTTGGCGGTCCTCTCCACGCAGGAGAAGACGGTCGCATCGACGAGCGGTGCGATCAGCAGGTCCGGCCAGATCATCGGCAGCTCGACGGAACAGTCGGACACCACCGCGGTGCGCAGCCCGCGCCGATGCAGCGCCCACAGCGTGTCGGGCACGTCGGGACGGAAGGAGAACGTC
>JBBSHJ010000051.1:0-22574 GCA_038253135.1 Mycobacteriales bacterium
CGAGACGCCGACCGACGAGACGCCGGCCGAGAAGCCGGCCTACGAGTGATCGAGTCCGCGGTGGAGCACCTTGTCCGCGGAGTGGTCGAACATCCGGACGACGTCCGGGTCGACATGGTGCGCGGTCGCCGCGGCCAAGTCGTCGAGGTGCGGGTGCATCCCGAGGATCTCGGCAAGGTGATCGGGCGCGGCGGCCGCACGGCGCGTGCGCTGCGCCAAGTCGTCACGGGCGTCGGCGGGCGCGGCATCCGCGTCGACCTGATCGACGTCGACGAGGACTGAAGCGGCCCAGGCGATGCAGGTGGTCGTCGGACTGATCGGCCGCGCGCACGGCATCCGCGGCGAGGTCGCGGTCGACGTACGCAGCGACGAACCGGAGGTGCGGCTGGCCTGTGGCCTGTGCGTGCCAACGGAGCCGGTCGAGCGCGGACCGCTTACCATCACCGGCTCGCGGGAGCACTCGGGCCGGTGGCTGGTGCAATTCGCCGGGGTCGACGACCGCAGCGCCGCCGAGGCGTTGCGCGGCACCCAGCTGCTCGCCGACACCGACTCGTTCGCGCCGATCGAGGATCCCGATGAGTTCTACGACCACGAGCTCATCGGTCTCGACGTGCTCGACGGTTCCGGAACGCCCGTCGGCGAGGTCGCCGATGTGCGGCACGGTGCCGGAAACGACCTGATCGTCGTACGCCGTGCCGCCGGGGGAGAGGCCCTGGTGCCGTTCGTCGCCGCGATCGTGCGGCCTGTCGACCCGTCGACGGGGCGCCTGGTGATCGACCCGCCCGAGGGCCTGCTCGACCTGTGAATAACCCACCGCTGCTGCGGATCGACGCGATCACGATCTTTCCTGACTACCTCGCGCCGATGCGGCAAGCGCTGCTCGGGCGCGCGATCGACTCCGGCCTCATCGAGGTCGACGTCCACGATCTGCGGGCCTGGACCCATGACGCGCACCGCACCGTCGACGACCCGCCGTACGGCGGCGGTCCCGGCATGGTGATGCGGCCCGAGCCGTGGCACGCGGCGCTGTCCGAGGTCGCGGGCGAGGACGCGACGCTGATCGTGCCCACGCCCGCCGGTACGCCGTTCCGGCAGCACGTGGCCGCGGAACTTGCCACGGCGGGGCACCTCGTCTTCGCCTGTGGCCGGTATGAAGGCATCGACCAGCGCGTGATCGAGCGCACGGCGAGCCGGATTCGCGTTCGCGAGCTCTCCATCGGCGACTACGTGCTCGCCGGCGGGGAGGCGGCGACCCTCGTGATGGTGGAGGCGATCAGCCGGCTGGTCCCCGGTGTGGTCGGAAATGCGGCGAGCATCACCGACGACTCGCACGCGGACGGGCTCCTGGAGGGGCCGTCGTACACCCGCCCGGAGGTCTGGGCGGGCCGGTTGGTGCCGCCGGTGCTGCTCTCGGGCAACCACGCCGCGATCGTGCGCTGGCGACGCGACGAGGCGCTGCGCCGGACCAAGACCCGCCGGCCGGACCTGATCGCCGCGCTCGATCCGGCGACGCTGGACGAGCGCGACCGCGCCGTGCTCGGCGAGCCCTGACCCCTGTTGGTCCCGTCGCCTCGGATATGGCACCCTAGAACGGTTGCCGTTGCGATGGGCTGCCCCGACGCGGCCCAGGTCGCACAGTGCGGCCGCCGGACCCACCCGACCGAATTCCGTCGGCGCCTGCGCGCCGTCGCCTGCGAAAGTGATGACCACACCATGAACACCCTGGACGCCCTCGACGCCGCGTCGCTGCGCGATGACATCCCCGAGTTCCGTCCCGGGGACACCGTCAAGGTCCACGTGCGGGTGGTCGAGGGCAACCGCTCCCGCATCCAGGTCTTCCAGGGTGTCGTCATCCGCCGGCAGGGCGACGGCGTCCGGGAGACGTTCACGGTACGCAAGATCAGCTTCGGCGTCGGGGTAGAGCGCACCTTCCCGGTGCACACGCCGGTCGTCGAGCACATCGAGGTCGTCACCCGCGGCCACGTTCGCCGCGCGAAGCTGTACTACCTGCGCGATCGGCGCGGCAAGGCGGCCAAGATCCGCGAGCGGCGCGAGCAGACTCCCGGGCGCTGACGCTCTCGATGAGGCGTCCTGCTCCGGCGGCACGGTCTTCCCCGACCAGACGTTTTCGCCGTTGAGGACGAGGCGCGCACGCTCTCCTGGGGCTGACGTCGCACGCATGCCTTCGGTCGACCGTGCCAACGCGGCGCTCCGGCGCAGCGCTACGGTGACACGGTGCGCCCCCGACCCGTCCGGCCGCCGCGGCCGGCGACCGTGCCGCGCGTGCCGCGGGCACAGGTGCGCCCGGCCGCGGGGATGTGGGCGCTGGAAGCGGCACTGCATCGCAGCGGGTTCCCGATCGTTGCCGGCGCCGACGAGGCCGGCCGGGGCGCGTGCGCCGGTCCGCTCGTGGTCGCGGCGTGCGTGCTTCCCGAGGGGCGCCGTGGCCAGGTGCCCGAGCTCGCCGACTCCAAGTTGCTGACGCCGCTGGCCCGCGATCGGGTCTATGAGCAGGTACGGCGGCGCGCGCTCGCCTCCGCGGTGGTCGTGATCCCGGCCGACGAGATCGATGCCCGTGGGCTCCACGTCTGCAACGTCGAGGGCATGCGGCGGGCGGTGGCGACGCTGCCGGCGCCGCCGTCGTACATCCTCACCGACGGCTTCCCCGTCGCCGGGCTGAGCGCGCCGGGCCTCGCGGTGTGGAAGGGCGACCGGGTCGCGGCCTGCGTCGCGGCCGCGTCCGTGCTGGCCAAGGTGACCAGGGACCGGATCATGACTCGCATGCACGAGGAGTTCCCGGCGTACGAATTCGCCAGCCACAAGGGCTACGTCACGCCCGTGCACGAGGCGGCCCTGTCCCGCCACGGCCCGTGCGCGCAACACCGCAAGTCCTATGTCAATGTGGCGAGGATAGATGTGGCGCGGGCCAACGTGGCCGGGCTGAGCCCGCTCGCGATGGCCGCGCTGGTGGGGGAGAATGGCGAGATGACCTGCGACCCGAACACGATTCCGGAGCCGGCGCCATGAGCGCAGAGGATCTGGAGCGGTACGAAACCGAGATGGAGCTGACGCTCTATCGCGAGTACCGCGACATCGTCGCCCAGTTCACCTACGTCGTGGAGACGGAGCGCCGCTTCTATCTCGCCAACGGCTACGACCTGGAGGTCCGCAACGCGTCGGGCGAGGTCTATTTCGAGCTGCGCATGCAGGACGCCTGGGTGTGGGACATGTACCGTCCCGCGCGGTTCGTCAAGAAGGTGCGGATCCTGACGTTCAAGGACGTCAACGTCGAGGAGCTGGAGAAGCCCGACCTCGAGGTGCCCGAGGCCTGAGCCCGGGGTCCGTCCCATCCGGGCCGCGCCCCTGCGCTCATCTCATCCTGCGGTCGACATCCTGTGGTCGGCTGATCCGCTGAGTGACGAGTGCGCGCCGACCGCACCGGTCCGCCCATCTGTCAAGTCGCTCGTCCACAGCCCGTCCCGCCATCCACAGACGGTGCCGGCGAGCGTCGTACGCCGTCCGTGGCCGCCAGTCTGGTCGCACGTGCGAACCGCTCGCGCGAGGGCGGAGGTGCACGATGCGGGCCAAGGATGCGGTCGGCGCGTACGGCGAGCGGGTGGCCCGCCGATTCCTGGAGAGCGCCGGTCTGCGGATCATCGAGACCAACTGGCGATGTCCCGGCGGCGAGCTCGACATCGTCGCCGAGGACGGCGACGTGCTGGTGGTCTGCGAGGTCAAGACCCGATCGAGCCTCGCCTACGGCGTACCGGCCGAGGCGGTCATCGGTGCCAAGGCGGCCCGGATCCGGCGCCTGGCCGTCAGCTGGTTGGCCGAGAACGGTTCGGGCTGGCGGGATATCCGGTTCGACGTCGTGAGCGTCGTGCGCAACCCGCGGGGGTCGGCCACCGTCGAGCACCTGATCGGGGTGCTCTGATGACGCTCGCCCGCGCCCGGTCGGTCGCCCTGCTCGGCGTGCAGGGCCGGATGGTCGACGTCGAGGCCGATCTGGCGCAGGGGCTCCCGATCGTGACGCTGGTCGGCCTGCCGGACGCCGCCCTCGCCGAGGCCCGGGACCGGATCCGCGCGGCCGTCGTCAACTCGGGCTTCGCCTGGCCGTCGAAGCGGATCACCCTGGGTCTGTCGCCGGCCGATCTGCGCAAGGGCGGCAGCGGCTTCGACCTCCCGCTGGCGATCGCGGTGCTGTGCGCCGCGGGTGAGTGCCCCCGCGACGCGGCCGCCGATCTGGTCCTCATCGGCGAGCTGGGTCTGGACGGCAAGACCAGACCGGTGCGCGGTGTGCTGCCGTCGGTCGACGCGGCGGCGCGGGCCGGCGCCCGGCGGGTCATCGTGCCGTCGGCCAACATCGCCGAGGCGACGATCGTGCCCGGGATCGAGGTCATCGGCGTGAGCACGCTGGCCGAGCTCGTCGGCGTGCTCAAGGGCGCGCTCGTTCCCGACGTGCACCGCGGGGACGGCGTACGCCCGGAGCTTCCGCCGCCGCGATTCGATCTGGTCGACGTCTCCGGACAGGCCGAGGCACGGCGGGCCGTCGAGATCGCTGCCGCCGGTGCGCACCACCTGTTCCTGCTCGGCAGTCCGGGCGCGGGCAAGACGATGCTGGCCGAGCGGCTGCCCGGGCTCCTGCCACCGCTGGATTTCGCCGCCGCGATGGAGGTCACGGCCGTGCACTCCGTCGCCGGCATTCTGCTGCCGGACGCCCCGCTCGTGGTGACCCCCCCATTTCAGGCTCCGCACCACACGGCGTCGGTGGTCTCGCTGGTCGGCGGCGGATCCGGGATGCCGCGCCCGGGCGCCGCGTCGTGCGCGCATCGCGGCGTCCTGTTCCTCGACGAGGCGCCGCAGTTCGCCCCGGTGGCGCTGGACACGTTGCGCCAGCCGATGGAGTCGGGCGCGCTGAGCATCGCCCGGGCGGCGGGGACGTTTCACTTCCCGGCGCGGTTCCAGCTGGTCCTGGCGGCCAATCCATGCCCCTGCGCGTCGCCGAACGACTCCGACTGCCGGTGTGCCCCGCTGGTCCGCCGGCGGTATCTCGCCCGCCTGTCGGGCCCGCTGATGGACCGGATCGATCTCAAGGTCGTGGTGCAGCCGGTGGGCCGGGCGGATCTGGATGCGGCCGCACCGGGGGAGCCGAGCGCGCAGGTCGCCTCCCGCGTCGCGGCGGCCCGGGCGGCGGCCATCGAGCGCCTGTCCGGTACGCCGTGGCGCACCAACGCGGAGGTTCCCGGCCCCGCGTTGCGGACGAGGTGGCGGCTGCCGCGCAGATCCCTGGCCGCGCCCTACGCGCTGCTCGAGCGCGGGATCCTGAGCGCCCGCGGCCTTGATCGGGTGTTGCGAGTCGCGTGGACCATCGCCGACCTGGCCGGGCGGGCGGGGCCCGACGAGGCGGATGTCGCCGAAGCGCTGCGGTTCAGGGTCGGGGACGGCGCGCCGTGACGGCCGCGCCGGAGGACGAGCGTCTGGCCGTGGCCTGGCTGTCCCGGGTCGTCGAGCCCGGCCATGCGCATATCTGGCGGCTCGTGCAGCGCCTCGGGGCGATCGGCGCCGTCGACGCGATCCGGTCGGGCACCGCGCCTGCGGACGTTCTGTCCGCCGCGGGCGCCCGATCCCATCACGACGGGGCCCGGCGCGACCTCGACGCCGCCGAGCGGATCGGTGCCCGGCTGGTGGTCCCCGGCGACGACGAGTGGCCGGCCGAGATGGACTCGGTGCTGGCCCGGGCGAGTGCCAACGCCAGCGGCATCAGCGCCGTCGGCCCGAAGCAGACCGAGCGCGATCGATACGAGCGATGCGTCGTGCCGTCCCTCGGGCTGTGGGTCCGGGGCCCGATCTCACTGCGGGAGGCGCTGGCTCGCGGCGTCGCCATCGTCGGCTCGCGGGCCGCGACCGCGTACGGCGAGCATGTCACCGCCGAGATCGCGCACGGGCTGGCCAGCGCGTCGTGGACGGTGGTGTCGGGCGGTGCCTACGGCATCGATCACGCGGCGCACCGGGGAGCGCTCGATGCCGGCGGGATCACGGTCGCCGTGCTCGCGTCCGGCCTCGACCGGCCCTACCCGCGGAGCAACGATGCGACCTTCGCGCGGATCCTCGGCGACGGCCTGCTGGTGAGTGAGCACCCCGTCGGGTCGGCGCCACTGCGGCACCGGTTCCTCGTGCGAAACCGGCTGATCGCCGCGATGTCGGCGGGCACGGTCGTCACGGAGGCGGCGGCCCGATCCGGCGCCCTTGCCACCGCGCGCCGCGCCCGGCTGCTCGGTCGGCACCTGATGGCCGTTCCCGGCCCGGCCACCTCCGCGATGTCGGTCGGCTGCCACCTGCTGATCCGGGAGGGCGCGACGCTGGTCACCGCCGCCGGCGAGGTGCTCGACGTCGTCGGCCGGATCGGCACGGATCTCGCGGCGCGACCGCAGGGCGAGATGACCGTCGTGGACGAGCTCGATCCGCTGGTCCGCCGAGTGCTCGACGCCGTGCCGGTCACGAAGCCGGTCTCCGTGGACCGGATCGCGTCGGTCGCCGGGGTGCCGGCGGTTGAGACCCTGCGGGCGCTGGCGCTGCTCGAGGTGCGGGAACTGGTCGTCGCCACCACCGGCGGGTTTCGGCTGGCGACCGACCCACGGGCCGGCCGGAGCCCGAATTCGGCGGCACGCTGAACCCGCGCCGGCCCCGGTGCTTGCCTCGGTGCGGCCGGTGCCCGACGGTTGAGCCGTGAGCACCGTAGCCGTTCGCCGATCGCGAGCGGAGCAGCGGGCCGCGCTGCCCGCCGACAGCGCGGCGGCACTGGACCGGTTCCAGCGGCATCTGGCCGTGGAGCGGGCCCTGTCGGAGCACTCGGTCCGCGCCTATGTCGGCGATGTGGTCTCGCTGCTCGATCACCTCGCCCGCCGGCCGGACCTGGCATTCGCCGACCTCGATCTCGCCGTGCTGCGCAGCTGGTTGGCGCGGCAACGCACGGCCGGTGCCGCTCGTACGACGCTGGCCCGCCGGTCCGCCGCGGCGCGGGTCTTCACCGCGTACGCCTACCGGCAGGGCTTATTGGCGACGGATCCGGGTGCATCGTTGGCCAGCCCGGCGCCGCACCGTGACCTGCCCGAGGTGCTGCCCGCCGCACAGGCGCGGCAGCTGCTCGATGCGCTGGACGCGCACGACGGCCCGGTGGCCACCCGCGATCGTCTGGTCCTGGAGCTGCTCTACGCCACGGCGTTGCGGGTCGGCGAGCTGGTTGGCCTCGACATCGACGACGTCGACCGCGGCCGCCGCCTGGTCCGCGCCTTCGGCAAGGGGGGCAAGGAACGGGCCGTGCCGTACGGCGTGCCGGCGGAGAAGGTGCTGTCCGCCTGGCTCGACGGGCCGGCCGAGACCGGCCGAGACGCCCTGGTGACCCGGGCGTCGGGTCCGGCGCTGCTGCTCGGGGTCCGCGGGCGGCGGATCGATCAACGCGCGGTACGCCGGCTGGTCCACGCACGGATCGCGGCCGGCGCGGCCGGCATACCGGACATGGGCCCGCACGGGCTCCGGCACACGGCCGCCACCCACCTGCTCGAAGGCGGCGCCGACCTGCGATCGGTGCAGGAGCTGCTCGGCCACTCCAGCCTGGCCACGACGCAGCTTTACACCCACGTCTCCGTCGAGCGACTCCGGGCGGCCTATCGCCAGGCCCACCCGCGGGCCTGACTTCAGGGCGGCCGCCGCCGGACACCGACCGCAAGGAGTGCCGCGCCGGACGCGAGCAGCGCCGTCGCGGCAGCCAGCCGGGGCGCCACGGTAGCCGCCGCGACGCCCGCCGCCGCCGGAAGCGTCCGCTCTGCCGCGGCCGGCGCGTTGCGGTGCGCGCCGGCCAGTGGAAGCAGTCGCACCCGCCCCTGTCCGAGCAGCGACAGCGGATCGAGGTAGACGCCTCCGCGCAGCAGGCCCCAGTGCAGGCAGGCCGCCGCCGGGCAGTCGAGGTGGCCGGCGGCGAGCCGGCCGATCGGGGCGCCCACGGCTACCGGCTGACCGACCCTGACGCTGGCCGTCACCGGCTCGTACGTCGTCCGGAGCCCGCCGGCGTGCCTGACGGTGATCACTCCGCGCCCGGCCAGCGGGGACGCGAAGGAGACCACGCCCGCACCCGCCGCGCGGATCGGGGCGCCCGGCGGGGCGGCGAGGTCGACGCCGCGATGGCCGCGACCGTAGGCGGTCGCCGGCGGCGCGAACGAACGGGTCACCTGGTGCGGCGGGCCGACCGGCCACACCCATCGACCGGGCACGGCCGCGCCGGAGACGGCGCTGCCGGCGAGCACGCCGAGAACGAATGTCGCCGAAACGGCCAGCAGCACGGCCAGCACCCGAAGCCACGTCACGCAGCGGCGGGCAAGAAGCACGATCGGTCGCGGAGGCTTGACGGCACCGGCCGGCCGGCCGCGGCCGGGTCGCACATCGGTTTCATCCCAGTACAGCACCGGATCACGATCGCCTGCGCCGCCCGCGGCTGGCGGTCCGCGCTCGAATCTGTGGAAAACGAGGTCTCCTGTGGGCGGCGGCCGGCCCCATCGGCGCGCACGTGCTAAGGGCGGCGCGCGTGCTGAGCGCGGGCAGCCGGCGCCCGGGGCGGGCCGGGGCCGATTGGCCGCGTACGGGCGCCACGACGTACACTCACCGACGCAGCCCATGCGAGTGGGCTGACTTCGCGTGCCTGCATCCACCCGGTCGATCCGGGCTGCAGGCGGCCACCTCGGTCCCGTGTGTACGGGCGGACGGCCGCCGAAGGCGGGCACCAGGGCGGCAGGCCACCGGCCGGTCGCGACAACCACACCGCGTCCGCGGCCGTACGGCGCCACCAGATGGCGCCGGCCGGGACGCCTGAGCACGAGAGGACGCGCCCCGCATGGCCGTCGTCACCATGAAGAACCTGCTCGATGCAGGCGTGCACTTCGGGCACCAGACCCGCCGGTGGAACCCGAAGATGAAGAGGTTCATCTTCACCGAGCGCAACGGCATCTACATCATCGACTTGCAGCAGACGCTGACCTACATCAACTCGGCCTACGAGTTCGTCAAGGAGACCGTCGCCCACGGCGGCACCATCCTTTTCGTCGGCACCAAGAAGCAGGCGCAGGAAGCGGTCGCCGTGCAGGCGATGCGTGTCAACATGCCGTTCGTCAACCAGCGCTGGCTCGGCGGCATGCTCACCAACTTCTCGACCGTCCACGGCCGGCTGCAGCGGCTCAAGGAGCTCGAAGCCATGGGCACCAGCGAGAACGACGCGGTGCGCACGAAGAAGGAAGCCCTGATCCTGCGGCGCGAGAAGGACAAGCTGGAGCGCACCCTCGGCGGCATTCGCAACATGGCCAGGGTGCCGAGCGCCATCTGGGTGGTCGACACCAAGAAGGAGCACATCGCCGTCGGTGAGGCCCGCAAGCTCGGCATCCCGGTCGTTGCGGTGCTCGACACCAACTGCGACCCGGACGAGGTCGACTACAAGATCCCGGGCAACGACGACGCGATCCGCAGCGCCCAGCTGCTGACGCGGGTCGTGGCCGACGCCGTCGCCGAAGGCCTGATGGCGCGATCCGCACGCCAGGGCGGCGAGGACGGCACGGACAAGCCCGAGCCCGCCGGCCAGGTCGGCGTCGACGAGCCGATGCCCGAGTGGGAGCGCGCCGTCCTCGCCGGGCAGCAGGGCGAGATCGCCGAGCCGGCGCCAAGCATCCCGGCGTCCTGACCGCGCAACCAACGACCGAATCCCTTACTACACAGGCGAAAGAGACAACGAGAAGACGATGGCGAATTTCTCCGCCGCGGACGTGAAGACGCTCCGCGACCTGACCGGTGCCGGCATGCTCGACTGCAAGAACGCCCTGCAGGAAGCGGACGGCGACGTCGACCGCGCGGTCGAGATCCTGCGGGTCACGGGCAAGAAAGGCGTGGCCAAGCGGGAGGGGCGCACCGCCTCCAACGGTTTGATCGCGGCCGACATCGAGGGCGACACCGCAGGGGTCATGCTCGAGCTCAACTGCGAGACGGACTTCGTGGCCAAGACCGAGCCGTTCCAGGCGCTGGCCGCGCGGGTCGCCACGATCGCGGGCACGAGCAAGGTCGCCGATCCGGCCGAGCTGCTCACGGTCGAGGACGACGGCACGTCCGTGCAGGCGATTCTCGACGAGGCCAACGCCGTCATGGGCGAGAAGGTCGAGGTCCGCCGCTTCGTCCGCTACGCGGCCGACAACGCCGCCGACGGCACGCCTGGCTACGTGGCGACGTACCTGCACCGGACGAGCCCGGATCTGCCGCCGACGGTCGGGGTGCTGGTCGAGCTCGACCGGCCCGACGCCGAGGTCGCCAAGGACATCGCGCAGCACATCGCGGCGTTCATGCCGAGCTACCTCGACCGCGAGTCGATCCCCGAGGACGTCCTTGCCAACGAGCGGCGCATCGCCGAGGCGACGTCCCGCGAGGAGGGCAAGCCCGAGCAGGCGCTGCCCCGCATCGTCGAGGGCCGGGTCAACGGCTTCGTCAAGGAGTCGGCCCTGCTCGAGCAGGGCTTCGTCAAGGAGCCGAAGAAGTCGGTCAAGAACGTGCTCGCCGAGGCGGGTGTGGCCGTACGCCGGTTCACGCGCTTTCGCGTGGGCCAGTAGGCAGCTCCGGTAAGGAACAGCCCGCGCCCGCGACCAGCCAGGAGGCTCAGCGATGACCGATCCGCAGACGGAACGCATCGAGCCGGCCGGACCCTGGTCGCGGGTGCTGCTGAAGCTGTCCGGTGAGGCCCTCTCCGGCGGCGGTGGCGTCGGGCTCGACCCGGACATCGTGCAGCGGCTCGCGCGGGAGATTGCACTGGTCGTCCGCGAGGGGATCCAGATCGCGGTCGTGGTCGGCGGCGGCAACTACTTCCGCGGTGCCGAGCTCGCCGAGCGGGGCATGGACCGCGCCCGGGCGGACTACATGGGCATGCTCGGCACCGTCATGAACTGCCTGTCGCTGCAGGACTTCTGCGAGAAGCAAGGCGTCGAGACCCGCGTGCAGACCGCCATCACGATGGGCCAGGTCGCGGAGCCGTACATCCCGCGGCGCGCGATCCGGCACCTGGAAAAAGGCCGGGTCGTCATCTTCGGCGCCGGCGCGGGCATGCCCTACTTCTCCACCGATACGGTCGCGGCCCAGCGCGCGCTGGAGATCGGCTGCGAGATCCTGCTGATGGGCAAGAACGACGTGGACGGCGTGTATGACGCCGATCCCAAGAAGCAGCCGGACGCTACCAAGTTCGACACGCTCACCTACGACGACTACCTCGTGCGCGGACTCACGCTGGCCGACGCCACATCGGTGAGCCTCGCCCGGGACAACAAGCTCCCGATGCTCTTCTTCGGCATGATGGACGAGGGCAACATCCGGCGGGCGATCGCCGGTGAGAGGATCGGGACGATGGTCAGCGCCGCATGAGCGGCGTACCCGTTCCAATCGAGACGGAGGCGCAGCGGTGATCGACGAGACACTTCTCGACGCAGAGGAACGGATGGAAAAGGCCGTCGCCGTGGCGAGAGAGGACCTCGGGGCGATCCGCACCGGGCGCGCGACGCCGGCGATGTTCGCCAAGATCATGGTCGACTACTACGGGACGCTGACGCCGCTGCCGCAGCTCGCGACGATCGCCACGCCCGAGGCCCGGATGGCGATCGTCAAGCCGTTCGACCCGAGCCAGCTGCGCGCCCTGGAGAAGTCCATCCGGGACAGCGATCTCGGTGTCAACCCGGGCAACGACGGCTCGATCATCCGCGTGATCTTCCCGCAGCTGTCCGAGGAGCGCCGCCGCGAATTCGTGAAGGTGGCCCGCACCAAGGGCGAGGATTCGAAGGTCAGCATCCGCAACATCCGGCGCCAGGCCAAGGACGCGCTGGACAAGCTGGCCAAGGACGGCGAGGTCGGCGAGGACGACGTACGCCGCGCGGAGAAGGACCTGCAGGACACGACCGACAAGTACGTCGGCGCCGTCGACGAGCTGCTCAAGCACAAGGAAGCGGAGCTGCTCGAGGTTTAGCGTTGGCTGACGAGGGAGCGAGCATACGAGGGAGCTTGCGACCGGGGCGCGCAGCGACTGAGGAGGCCGCGCACATGACACGGGCCTCGACCCGCTCCGGCCCCGTGTCCGAAATCCCGGCTGTTCCGACCGTGGCCGGGCGCGGCCGTCCCTCGCCCGGGCGCGACCTGTCGGCAGCGGTCGCTGTCGGCGTGAGCTTCTTCATCGTCGTCGCGGTCAGCGTGACCCTGTACCGCCCGGTCTTCGTCGGACTGCTGGTGCTGCTGTCCGCGCTCGGTGTCGGCGAGCTCGTCCGTGCCGTCCGCCGGCGGGGGGCGCGGCCCCCGGTCCCCCCGCTGCTCGCGAGCACCGTGGCGATGCCGGTGGTGGCGTGGTTCGAGGGCAGCAGCGGCCTCGGCGTCGCGTTGCTCGCCACGATTTTCGTCGTGATCGTGTGGCGGCTCTTCGGCCCGACCGATGGCTTCGTCCGGGATGTGAGCGCTGCGGTCTTCATCGCGGCGTACGTGCCGCTGCTCGCGGCGTTCGCCGTGCTGCTCGCCCATCCGCACAACGGCGCCCGGCTGGTCGTGACCTTCGGTACGACGGTCGTGGCCAGCGATATCGGCGGGTATGCGACCGGGGTTTTCCTCGGCCGGCACAAGATGGCACCGAAGATCTCACCCGGAAAGTCCTGGGAGGGCTTCGTCGGATCCCTCGTGCTGTGCACGGCCGTCGGCGTGCTGACCGTCGGGCTGTGGCTCGACGAGGCGTGGTGGAAGGGCGTGGTCTTCGGCCTGGCGGCCGCCATCACGGCCACGGTCGGGGACCTGTGCGAATCGGCGATCAAGCGTGATCTGGGCATCAAGGACATGGGCAACGTGCTGCCGGGACACGGCGGGGTGATGGACCGGCTCGACTCGTTGCTGCCGGGAGCCGCCGTGTCCTACCTGTTGCTGGCCGCCCTGACCTGAGCAGCGCTCAGCCCGTCTGGTCGGTGATGAACGCCGTGACGCTGTCGGCGAGGCGCGTGGGCCACATGCCACCGGCGCCATCGATCGCCGCCCGGCCGACACCGCTCGGCGGGAGCGGGCACCAGCGCGGTCAACCCGTCGCGATCGAGCACCGGCGTCCGGTAGCGCGAGAACGAGGTCGGCGTGCGGCTGGCCGGCTCGAGCACGCCGTCGATCCGGCAGCAGGCCTCGGTGAGCGCGGAGAAGATCAGGTTGGAGTTGGGGATCGGCTTGGCCAGCAGCACCGGGGTGATGGCGCTCAGCCAGTCCCGCCAGCCGGCGGCGAAGGCGTCGAAGTCATAGTCCCGGATCGCGACTATGAGGTCGAGATCGGAACCCGCATCGGCGACGCCGCGCGCCAGAGACCCGGCCAGCCAGAGGCCGCGGACCCGCTCGTCCGGTTCGGCCGCATCGAGCGCACGGGTCAGGAGTGCGTGGTACGCCGCCGGCAACGGCTCGATCGCGCGCGGCTCCCGGTCGATGAGCATGACGGCGACGGTACGTGGCGGCGGGGCGTGGATAACATGCGGGCGTAGGGATCGAGAGGCAGCTGATGCGGCAGAGTCGATGGCCGGTAGCAATCTCTGACGACGATTTCGCGCCCTACCTCACCGGGCTTCCGCTGGCCACGATCGAGCTGTTCGACGCCTACGTCGCCATCGCCCGCCAGACCGGGTCGTTGACGTTCGAGCTGCAGAACGGCCCGATCGTGCTCGTCGGGAGTCGCCGGGTCTTCGCGGCCGTCACACCGGGAGCCGACGGTCTGCGTGGACACCTGGTCCTGACCCGGCGCGAGAGTGATCGCGGCTTTCGGGTCGAGCCGCTCACCAAGGAGCTCTTCATGCACAGCTTCACGATCACATCGAGCCGGCAGCTGGACGCCGGATTCGCGGCCTTGATCGACGAGGCGCACGAGGTCGGCGACGGCGCGCACCTGCGGCCATGACCGAGGGCGCAAAGCACGCGCCCGGAGGCTACGGGCAGGCCGCGGCCCAGGTCGAACTCCGCACCGATCGGTAGACGTCGACGACGGCGTCGGCCGAGTGCGACCACCGGAACCGCGCTGCCTGGGCCGGCGCGGCTGCGGCGAGGCGGGCCCGCTCGACCCGGTCGCCGGTCACCCGCAGCACCGCCTGCGCCCATGCGCGGGGTTCGTGGCCGCTGACGAGCACGCCCGAGACGCCGTCCGCGACCGCGGTCCGCAGGCCGCCGACGTCGGTCGCGATGACCGGCGTACCGCAGGCCTGGGCTTCGAGTGCGACCAGGCCGAAGGACTCGGAGTACGACGGCACGCAGACGGCGTCGGCCGCGCGGAACCACGCCGCCAGCCGCGGCTGCGGCAGCGGGGGTACGAGGATCACGTCGCCCCTGGCGGCAGCCGCGGTGAGCGGGATCTCGAGCAGGTCGCGGCCGGCCGACCCCCTGGTGTAGTCGCCGATGACGGCCAGCAGCGGGGCCCGGCCGGAAAGCAACGCCAGCGCGTCGAGCAGCACGCCCAACCCCTTGCCCGGCTCCAGCCGGCCGGCGAAGACGACCAGCGGGCGGTCACGGTCGACGCCGACCGCGGCGCGGGCAGCATCGCGCGGTCCGGGCGTGAAGCGGACCAGATCGGCTCCCGGCGGGACGACGGCGAGGCGATCGCGGTCCGCGTCGTACCACCGGCGCAACGCCGCCGCCTCGTCCTCGGTGTTCGCGATCAACCGGTCGGCCGCAGCAACCACCTCGCGCTCACCGGCGTACCGCAGCGGCGACTCAGCCGGCGCGTCCGGCGGCCGATGCGCGTCCTTGACCGCGGCGAGCGTGTGCATAGACTGCACCAGTGGTGCACCGAGCGGATCCCGCAGCCGCATCCCGACCAGGCCGGCGAGCCAGTAGTGGCCGTGCACGACGGCGTAACCGTCGCGCCGGCCCGGATGCTCGAGCAGGGCCGCCGCGAACTCCTCGACGTGACCGGCCAGCTCCTCCTTGCCCGCCGACGCAAACGAGCCGGGCACGCTCAGCAGCCGCAACCGGGGTGCGATCTCAATGACCGGGTCGGCGTCGGCCTCGGTTCGCCGGGTGAAGACGTCGACGGCAATCCCGCGACGGACCAGCTCCTCGGCCAGGCGCCGCACGTAGACGTTGAGGCCGCCGGCGTTGGCCCGGCCGGCCTGCTCGAAGGGAGAGGTGTGCACGCTGATCATCGCGACCGCGCCGGGGAAATCCACCCCGACGTAAGGCAAGAGCACGTCAGTCGATTCCGGCGAAGAGGTCCGCCTCCAGTCCGTGCGGCCCGACCGGGCCGAGGCGACCCGCCGCGAGCTGGAAGTGTTCGACCGCCGTCAGCGGCTGGGCAAGGCTGTTCGACAGCGCGTAGCCGTCCTCGCCGTCGACCGTGAGCTGGGTGCGGTGCGCGGCCATGGCGGCCCGCTTCGCCTCGGCGTACGCCGTGGCATCAACCTCCGTGGTCACGGTCGCGTCGTCGACGACCCGCAGCAGCTGCTCGATGCGGGCCAGCTGGAAGGGCTCGTGCGACCGGCCGCCGATCGCGGCCAGGCCCTTCTCGATGACCGATCGGGGCAGCGCGTTCCAGTAGGTCTTGGCGATTCGCCAGGGCTCGCCGAGCTCGGGCGCGTAGCGATCGACGGCCGCGAGCGTCGCGGCGTACGTCGCGACCCGGTGCGACTGAATGTGATCGGGGTGGCGGTAGCCGCCGGCCGGGTTCTCGATCACGAGCACCTGCGGGCGGACCTCGCGGATGATCGGGACCAGGTCGCGGGCGGCGTCGAGCAGGTCGGCCCGCCAGAAGCAGTCCGAACGCGCGCAGGACGGCGTACCCGCCATCCCCGAATCGCGGTAGCGACCCTGGCCGCCGAGCCAGTGATGCTCCGGATACCCCGCCGCCGCCAGCGCCGCGGCCAGCTCGCCGACGCGATACTCGCCGAGCGTGTCGTCGTGATCGGCGTCCAGATGCGCCAGCTCCGGCGGGATCACCTCACCCTGCTCGCCGCGAGTGCACGTGACCACGGCGACGCGGTCGCCGCGGGCACGGTGCACGGCAATCGTGCCGCCGGTCAGGATCGACTCGTCGTCGGGATGCGCGTGCACGAGCAGCAATCGACGCGTGGGCGGCATGGCCCCGAGATTAGCGGCGCTCGCGTCCGCGCCTGACGGGCGCTGTGCCCGGCGTCCGGTGCGGCCACGGATCTGCCATGGTGTGCGCACAGGGACGACACATCGGGAGGAACCGTGCACGTCATCAACCGTCGGGACGGCGTCACCGGGGCGGCGAGGTGGGACGAGAACTTTGAGGGCAAGCCGTACGGCGCCGGCATCTCGGTCATCCAGGAGAGCACGGACAGGGCCGGTTCCGGCCCGCGGCTGCATCGGCACCCGTACGCGGAGACGTTCATCATCCGCGCCGGGAAGGCGCTGTTCACGGTCGGGACGGAGGAGTTCGTGGGCGCCGCCGGGCAGATCCTGATCGTGCCGGCGAGCACCCCGCACAAGTTCCGCACGCTCGGCCCGGACCGGTTCGAGAGCGTCAACATCCATGCGAACGACGAGTTCATCACCGAATGGCTGGAGCCAGTCGACTGAAGGCAGGCGGGCAAGGGTGCAAGTCATGGCATCCACCGACGCTCTGCTCGCGCCGGCCGACGTGTCAAGATCCGGCACCACGGCCAGGCCTGGCGGTCGTACGTCGCGCCTGAGGCCGGACGGCGCAGGGACAGCGTCACCGGCACGCGACCACGGCGGTCTGATGCGGAACGTCGTAATACGATCGCGGTCGTGCGGACGCTGATCTTCGACCTCGGCGGAGTCGTGCTGCGGTGGGATCCCTATGCCGCGTTCGCCGGCGTCGCGCCGCGGGACGAGGTCGATCGCTTCTTCACGGATGTCAACTGGCGGGACTGGAACCTGCAACAGGACGCCGGCCGATCCTGGGACGAGGCTGAGGCGCTGCTGGCCGCCGAGCACCCCCGGTGGGCGCACCTCGCCGGGACCTATCGCGCGAACTATGACCTGGTGATACCCGGTGAGATCGACGGCACCGGCCCGCTGCTCGCCGAGCTCGCCGCGAGTGGCGTGCGCCTGCTCGCGCTGACGAACTGGTCCGGTGATCTCTTCCGCCGCACGCGGCCGCGATTCCCGGTCCTACAGCACTTCGAGGGCATCGTCGTCTCCGGCGACGAGCGGCTGGTGAAACCGGATCCGGTTATCTTCCGGTTGCTGTGCGCGCGGTACGCCGTAGATCCGGCAGAAGCGATTTTCGTCGATGACACCGAGAAGAACGTCATCGGCGCGCGCGAATTCGGTCTGCACGCCATTCATTTCACCGGTGCCTCAGCGCTGCGGGACGAGCTATCCCGGCTGGGCGTTGCTCCTAGCCCCGCACGCGTCGGCCAACGAGCCGGTCACATAATTCGTGCGCGTCGTCACTGACGGTGATTGTGACGTCGATGACCGCGTTGTGTCGAGAAACCATCCGAGGCGGGCGGTGCCCAGGTTTGTTTGGAGGTCGATGAGTCTTCGATCTCGGCGCGAGCGTGCTTGATTTCGGTGCCGAGTGCGGTCGCGAGGGCGCCGGCTAATCGTCATCCGGTTTTCTTGTGCTCGGCCGCTGATTCATGCGGTGGGTTGCTGCCGGGGCCGAGTGGTGGGGGTGCGTGTGATTGGTAGCGGTGTCCGGTGGGTGTGGTGATCGTGGTGGTGTGCGACGTGCCGTCGAGTCCGGTGTCGGTGGCGGTGGTGTGCCAGTCGGGGTGTTCTTTGAGGTAATTGCACCCTTCACACAGACCTTGGCCGTTGGGGAGGTTGGTGGGTCCGCCCGCGGATCGGGGTCGGATGTGGTCGGCATGTCGGATCGGCGCGTCGCAGAAAGGCGTCCGACAGATCTGGTCCCGCAGGACGATCAGGTCGCGCTGGGCGGGGGTGAAGTGTGCGGCGGTGCTGTCCATGGCGATGATCGTGCCGCCGCGCGTGTAAATGCGGCGGATCGCGGTGGCGCCGACGCGGATGAGCTGGCGGGCGAGCGGGGCCGGGACGGGTCCGTAGCCTTCCGCTCGGGCGGGCGTCGGGTCGTCGGGGTGCAGGGTGTTCTCGGCGACGAGCAGGCGCAGCTCGACCGGGGTCGGCTCGGTGCTCTCGCGGCCGGTGATGCGGGCCACCAGGGTGTCGGCCATGATCTGGCCGCGGGTACGTCCATCGCCGGCGGCCCGGGCGGTGGCCGTGGCGGCGGCGAGGGCGGCCCAGACGGCGACGCCGTCACGGGCCGGGAGCAGAGCGCGCAGGATCGCCATCGTCTCCGGTGCCGGTCGCACGCTCACGTGCCGGTCGGTCTCGGCAGCGCTGGTCCGGTCGATGGCCGCCTGTGGGTCGAGCCGGTAGGCGATTGCCGCGGCGCTGGCGCGGGCCTGCTGATCGGACAGGCCGGACAGCGTCGGGCCGATCTCGGCGTCCAGGGCGCGGCGGTGCTCCGGGGTCAGGAAACTGGTCTCTCGGGCGATCAGCATCGCGCGGTATTCGCTCACCGCGCCCGCGGTGAGGGCGGCGAAGACCTGCGGCAGGTCGGCGGCCAGCAGCCGGGCCAGCCGCACGAACCGGGCCCCTCGGCGCGGTGATTCCTTGCGCGCGAGGGCGATCTCAGCGCCGACCGAGCGGGTGCTCTGCTCGGGCCTGATTGCCCGGGAACGGTCCCGGCGTACCTGCCCATCATGCAGAGCGAGCGCGCGGCGGGCCTGGGCCGCGCTGGCCGCGCCCTTGAGCCGCTCCAGCGCCGCGACCTGCCTAATGACGGCGGCCGGATCGGATCCGCAGGCGGGCGCGGCCAGCCGGTCCAGGAATTCCTGGATCTCGGTCACTGTCACACCCTCGCTCATGCTGACGATTCTACCGGGCGCCACCGACATCGGCGCCGGTCATCCACACCCGAAAACGCCTGTGGATAAGACAGATCCGGCTTATCACAACTTCGCATCAGCCTCTGGCTACCTCGTTGTCGGCGTCGCTAGGTTCATTTCATGTTGATGAGCATCCCTGGGACGCCGCTGCCCTTCCGGATCGTGCAATCGGTCCAATACGGCAAGGTGTCCGGCGGGGCGGACTGGGAGGGTCGCCTTTACCTCGACCTATTGCTGCCCGAGCTATCCCCTCCGTTGGCACGTCCGGCGGTGGCTTACTTCCACGGTGGTGGTTGGGCCGAAGGGGAGCGCGCGGCGGGAATGTATCCGTGGCTGTGCCCGCTGCTCGCGGCTCATGGATTCGTGACAGCGAGCGTCACCTATCGACTCAGTCGGTTTGCCGCCTTTCCGGCTCAGATCCACGATGCGAAGGCGGCCATTCGATTCCTTCGCGCCAATTCCGCACAATATGGTGTCGATTCCGGGCGTATTGGTGCGTGGGGCGATTCTGCGGGTGGTCATCTCGCCGCGCTTCTCGGCACGACCAGTGATCGGATCGACCTCGAAGGCAGTAGCGGGTGGGTAGAACACTCCAGCCGGGTCCAGGCGGTCGTCGCCCGCTGTGCGCCGTCCGATTTCCGCCGTCTCGGAGTTCCGGCCGAGGATTGGCGGGCGGAGGTCTTTAGCCTGCTCTTCGGCGGGCGCATGGATCAGCACGACGATCTGGCGTTGCTGGCCAGCCCGACCGCCCATGTGGATGCCGACGCCCCGCCGTTTCTGCTGGTTCACGGCACCGAAGACGAGACAGTGCCCTACGAACAGTCGACACTGCTGGCCGGCGCGTTGCGCGCGCACAACGTGCCAGTGGCTGTCCACGGCATCGACGGCGGGCATCACAACATGCTCGCTGACGTCGACGCGCCGTGGGGCAACCAGCCCTGGACCGATCTCGGGCACGAGGCACTCGAATTCTTCCGCCGGCATCTCGGCGATCCGCTGCGCTGATCGGCGTCGACTGCTCTGCGGCAGACGGGTCGGACCGCTGTTCAACCGTGGCCGCCGGAGGCCCGCGGCTGGCGTAAGGGGGTCCCGGTCGCGATCGGCCGTCGCGTCAGTCGAAGTGGTCGATCCAACCACCGGCGACCGTGCGCAGCCGGGCAACTTCCAGGCGATAGACGCGCTCGCGCCCCCGAAGGTGCCAGCAGCTTGGTGAAGGCACTCTCCGAGTCGGGCCGGACCCGGTAAGCGCAGATCACTGGTCCCTTTAGTCATACGCCTAATAAATAGGAAATCGCCTTAAGGGTGGGCGCTGGCACCGCCTCCGGCTGGGAGAATGAGGGCACCATGACCGCGCTCCCGCTCGTCTTCGACCCGCCCCGCCGCGGCACGCCGCCGCGCCACCTCGCCGATCTCGCGCCCGACGAGCGGCGCGCCGCCGTCACGGCACTGGGGCTGCCGGCGTACCGTGCCGATCAGCTTTCCCGGCACTACTTCGGCCGGTACGAGAGCGATCCGAGCGCTTATACCGACATCCCAGCGAGGATCCGCGCTGAGCTGGCCTCCCGACTGCTGCCGCCGCTTCTCGATGTCGTCCGGCACGTCGAGTGCGACGGCGGTACGACGCGTAAGACGCTGTGGCGTGGATTTGACGGCAGCCTGGTCGAGAGCGTGCTGATGCGCTATCCGGACCGGGTCACGATGTGCGTCTCCAGCCAGGCCGGCTGTGGGATGGCCTGCCCGTTCTGTGCGACCGGGCAGAACGGCCTGACCCGCAACCTGTCCACCGGCGAGATCGTTGCCCAGGTAATTGCCGGCGCCAAAGCCCTGATCGACAATGAGATTCCGGGCGGACCCAGTCGGGTCAACAACGTGGTCTTCATGGGAATGGGTGAGCCGCTCGCCAACTACGCCCGAGTGCTGGCTGCCGTCCGCCGGCTCACCGATCCGGCACCCGACGGCCTCGGGCTCTCCCAACGGTCGATCACCGTCTCGACCGTCGGGCTGGCACCGGCGATCCGCCGGTTGACCGCCGAGCGCCTGCAGGTCACCCTCGCCGTCTCCTTGCACGCGCCCGACGACGAGCTGCGCGACGCCCTCGTGCCGGTCAACAATCGCTGGGCCATCGGCGAGGTGCTCGACGCGGCGTGGGAGTACGCCGCGGTGACCGGCCGGCGGGTGTCGATCGAATACGCGCTGATCCGGGATGTCAACGACCAGCCGTGGCGGGCCGACCGGCTCGGCGAGCTGCTGGCCGGGCACCTCGTGCACGTCAACCTCATCCCGCTCAACCCGACTCCGGGCAGCGAGTGGGACGCGTCTCCCAAGCCGGTGGAACGGGAGTTCGTACGCCGGCTGCGCGCACTCGGCGTACCGACGACCGTGCGCGATACGCGCGGCCGCGAGGTCGCCGGAGCCTGCGGCCAGCTCGCCGGGGCAGGCTGAGTCCGTGCGACCGAGTGGTGCGCCGATCTCCGCACGAGGTTCGGGAAACGCACAGCGGGAGCGATAGACAGACGTGAGCCGGTCCGAGCAGCGCCGCCAGGAGCGCGAGCAGGCGGATCGCCCTGATCAGCGTCGATCCCGACCCGGCGGATCCGTGGGACGAGGTGCTCGAGGCGCAGCGCGCGCACGACGTACTCGCTCGACTGCCCGGGAGCCAGCGGGCCGCGCTGACGCTGCGCCATCTCGACGGGCTGCCGGTCGGGGAGGTAGCCGCCCTTCTGGGCCGGAGCCTGCGGGCCACCGAGACGCTGCTCGTACGCGCGCGACGGGCGCTCCGCCAGATCTACCTGGAAGGCGGTGCGCGTCATGACTGACCCGTTGGACGCGCTGCGGGTCGCGCCCCAGGCGATCACGCCCCGCCCCGAATTCCTCGCCGCGCTCCGCGCGCGCGTGCACGGCGTACTCCACTCCCCACGAGAGGACCTCGCGATGCCCACCAGGACCCAGTCACCGGTCACGATCGCCCTGCACTACGCCGACACCAATACCGCGCTGCAATGGCTCGTCGATGTCCTCGGCATCGAGGTCGAATGGCGTTACCCGGAGGCCGGCACATCCGGCACGCCGCGCTCCGCTGGCGCGGCGAGCTGCTGTGGCTCAACGAGAAGGCTGGGTCGTACGCCGCGATGGGGCCGACGTCCGTGCTGCTCGATCTGGCCACCGACGACGACCTCGACGGCGCCTGGGCGAAGGCGCGCGACGAGGAAGCCGACGTGGCCGCACCGCTCGCGATCAACTGGGACGGCACGAGCCGCAACTTCACCGTCCGCGATCCGGAGGGAACGCTGTGGCAGGTCGGCGGCCCGACCGTCGGCTGACGAGGGAGCGAGCGTCGACCGAGGAGGCCGCGAAGGACATTTCGTCGGCTGAGGATGCCAGGTGATCGTGACCGGAACCCGACCGGACGCTCGCTGCGAAGCGCGGTCCCGTTAACGTGCAGGAGTGGTTTCCGAACGATCGCTGCGGATCGCCGTCATCGGCGCCGGGCCGGCCGGGGTCTACGCCACTGACGCGCTCGCGCGGGCGACACCGCCCGCGCACGTCGACGTGATCGACGCGCTGCCGACGCCGTACGGCCTGGTGCGGTACGGCGTCGCGCCCGATCACGTGAAGATGAAGTCGGTCATCCGGGTGCTGCACGGCGTACTCGACCTGCCCAATGTGCGGTTC
>JBBSHJ010000052.1:0-22326 GCA_038253135.1 Mycobacteriales bacterium
GCGGTCGGTACGGCGGGCAGCACCGATTTCCTCGGCCAGGCCTACCCGCGGCCGACCGGCGCCTTCACGAGTCCGGTGCCACTCAAGTCGAGCAAGCGCACGTCGGGTGTCGTCCTGGTCTGGACCGTCGACAGGGCCGGCAACGTGGTGTCCTTCGCCGCTTCGCCCACGCGCTGAGTGCCGCCGGCCACCGGCTTTCAGGGCCAGCGGCCGAGCGGTGTGCTTACGGCCGCCAGCGCCGCCGCACCGGCGGTCGAGGTTCGCAGGACCGGTGACCCGAGCCTCGCCAGCTGCGCCCCGGCGGCGCGCAGCACGGTGATCTCGCCATCGCTCAGCCCACCCTCGGGCCCGACGACAAGCAGCAGCTCGCCGCTGGTCGGCAGCGGGAGGGAGGCCAGCGGCGTCGTCGCCGCCTCGTGGAGTACGACGGCCGAGGTCGCGGCCGCGACACGGGCGCACAGCGCCCGGGTGCCGACCGGATCGGTGACCGTCGGCACGAACGCCCGCCGGGCCTGCTTGGCGGCCGTCCGGGCCGCAGCGCGCCAGCGCGTCACGTGCTTGACCACCCGGTCACCGCGCCACTTCGCGACGCACCGGGCGGCGGCCCACGGGATGATCTCGTCGACCCCGAGCTCGGTCATCAGCTCGACCGCCAGCTCGCCCCGATCGCCCTTCGGCACGGCCTGAGCCACGACGACAGCCGGATCGGGCGGGTCGAGCACCGCACGGCGTACGACGATGAGCTCCAGCCGCTCGGGCACGGCGCTGGCCACGTCACACTCGGCGATCCCGCCGGCTCCGTCGGCGAGCCACACCCGCTCGCCCTGCACGATGCGACGGACCGTCGCGGCGTGGTGCCCCTCCGGACCTGACAGGACCGCGGTGTCTCCGTCGGGAAGCGCGTCGATCAGGAAAACCGGGGGCGTCACCGATCCCTCATCGACCGTTGAAGGCATCGCGCACGCGCGAGAGCAACCCGCCGGCGGGCTTGGCCGCCACCGGGCGCTCCTCGTCGCGGATCTTGGCCAGCCGGCGCAGCAGATCCTCCTGCTCATCGTCGAGCCGGGTCGGCGTCGATACCTCCACGTGCACGATCAGATCGCCGCGGCCGACCCCGCGCAGGTGCGGCACGCCACTGCCGCGCAAGGTGACCCGGGAGCCGGACTGCGTGCCCGCCTTGACCGCCACGTCCTGCGCGCCGTCCAGCGTTTCCAAGTGCACCGACGTACCCAGCGCCGCGGCCGTCATCGGCAGCGTGACGCGGCAGTGCAGATCATCGCCCTTGCGGGTGAAGAGCTCGTGCGGCCGCTCCCTGACCTCGACATAGAGGTCGCCGGGCGGCCCGCCGCCGGGACCGACCTCACCCTGGCCGGACAGCCGGATCCGGACCCCCTCCTCGACGCCGGCCGGCACCTTGACCTTGAGGTTGCGCCGTGCCCTGACCCGCCCCTCGCCGCCGCACTCGGAACACGGGTGCGGGATGACCTCGCCAACGCCAGCGCAGGTCGGGCAGGGGTGCGAGGTCATGACCTGGCCGAGCAACGAGCGCTGCACGCTCTGCACCTCCCCGCTTCCGCCGCAGGTCTCGCAGCGCAGCGGTGACGTACCGGGCGCCGTACCCGCGCCGGAGCAGATCTCGCAGCGCACGGCCGTGTCGACGGTGATCTCCCGGGTCACGCCGAACGCGGCTTCACGCAGGTTGAGCTCGATCGGGATCAATGCGTCCGCGCCCGGCCGGATCCGACTCCGGGGTCCTCGACGCGTCCCGCCCCCGAAGAACGCATCCATCAGGTCGGTGAAGTCGAACCCGCCACCGAACGGGTCGCCGCCGGGAGCGTTCGACAGCGGATCACCGCCCGCGTCGACGACGCGGCGGCGCTCCGGGTCACGCAGCACCTCATAGGCGACGGTCACCCGTTTGAACTGCTCCTGCGCCTCCAGGTCGGGGTTGACGTCCGGGTGCAGGTCCCGAGCGAGCTTGCGGTAGGCGCGCTTGATCTCCTCGCTCGTCGCGTCGCGGCGCACACCGAGAGTCTGGTAATAGTCAGTCGGCACTAGTTCCTCATCCAGCGGTTGTCGGTCGGTATGTCGGGTGATGCTGGCTCATGCGGTGCGGAGGTTTATTCACCCGCCAGGATCTCGCTGACATAGCGGGCCACCGCGCGCACGGTCGACATCGCGCCCGGGTAGTCCATGCGAGTCGGGCCGACGACGCCGATGCCGCCGAGCGCCGTCCCGCCGCTGCCGTAGCCGGTGGAGACGATCGACGTCGAGCGCAGCGCGGTCGAGTCATTCTCACCGCCGATCCGCACCGACAGCGCGGCGGGTGCCACCTCGCCGAAGAGGCGCAGCAGCACGACCTGCTCCTCCAGCGCCTCGAGGACCGGTCGCATCGAGTGCGGGAAGTCGACGGCATCGAGGTTTCCGGTGCCGCCGAGCACGATCCGCTCCTCCGGATGCTCGACCAGCGCCTCGAGCAGCACCGAGACCAGCGAGCCCATGATCGGCTGCAGCCGCTCGGGCACGGTCTCCGGCAGGTCGGCGACTATGTCGGGCGTCTCGGCCAGCCGCCGGTCGCGGAGCCGGGTGTTCAGGGTCGAGCGCAGCTCGGCGATCATGTCGTCGTCGATCGCCGCGGGCAGCTCGACGATCCGCTGCTCGACCCGGCCGGTATCGGTGATCAGCACCAGCATCAGCCGCGTGATCGAGAGCAGCACGACTTCTACGTGCCGCACGGCGCTCCGCGACAGCGTGGGGTATTGCACGACCGCGACCTGGCGGGTGAGCTGGGCCAGCAGGCGGACGGTGCGGCGTACGACGTCGTCGAGGTCGGCGGCTCCGCCGAGGAACGAGGAGATCGCCCGGCGCTCGGCGCCCGAGAGCGGCTTGATCGAGCTGATCCGGTCGACGAAGAACCGGTAGCCCTTCTCGGTCGGCACCCGCCCCGCGCTGGTGTGCGGCTGGGCGATGTAGCCCTCATTCTCCAGCACCGCCATGTCGTTGCGCACCGTCGCGGGGGAGACGCCGAGCGAGTGGCGGTCGGCCAGCGCCCTGGATCCGACCGGCTCATTGGTGGACACGTAATCCTCGACGATGGCGCGGAGGACCTGCAGTTTGCGCTCTTCGCTCATGTGCCCTCCCCGCGACTCGACGTGTCGGCGGACCCTTCTGCGGCGCCAACCACCCGGTGGGGCCGCACTGGCAGTCACGGGTCCCGAGTGACAAGTCTACGACCGCGACCGGCGTACCGCCGGTGCCGCGGGGCTCCCAGGGTGCGCGCCGGGTAGCATCGCCAACCGCCCGCCGCCGAGACCGCGAATCTCCATCACTCGACGAGATCACGGACGACGGCGTCGGCGAGCAACCGACCGCGCTGGGTCAGCACGGCACGCCCCTCGTCGTACGCCGTCCGCTGCAGCAGCCCGTAGGTGAGCATCCGGTCCGCCTCGGGACGGCGGCTGGCCGGGATCTCCTGCAGCGGCAGGCCCTCGCCGAGACGGATGCGCAGCAGCACCCGCTCGGCCCGCCGCTGCTCCTCCGTGAGGACCTCACGGGCGGCCGCGGGCGAGGCGCCGGCATCGAGGCGGCCCGCATACGCCCGAGGGTGCTTGACGTTCCACCAGCGGACACCGCCGATGTGGCTGTGCGCACCGGGCCCGATCCCCCACCAATCGCCGCTGGTCCAATAGAGCAGATTGTGCCGGCACTGCGCGCCCGGGTTGCGCGCCCAGTTGGACACCTCGTACCAGCGGTATCCGGCGTTGGCGAGCAGGTCGTCGGCGATGACGTAGCGGTCGGCGAGTACGTCGTCGTCCGGGGCGTCGAGCTCGCCCCGGGCGACTCTCCGAGCCAGCGCCGTACCGTCCTCGACCACCAGGGCGTAGGCCGAGATGTGATCCGGGCCGGCCGCCACCGCGGCCTCGACCGAGTCCCGCCAGTCGTCGTCGGACTCGCCGGGTGTGCCATAGATGAGATCGAGGTTGACGTGCCCGAAACCGGCCCGCTTGGCCTCCGTCACGGCCTCCGCGGCCCGGCCCGGAGTGTGCTGGCGATCCAGGGTCGCCAGCACCGGAGCGACCGCCGATTGCATGCCGAGGCTGACCCGCGTGAAGCCGGCCTCGCGGAGCCGCTCGAGATAGGCCTGCGTCACCGACTCGGGGTTGGCCTCCGTCGTCACCTCCGCGTCGGGGGCCAGCCCGAACTCGTCCCGGATCTCCATCACCACTGCGGTGAGGTAATCGGCGGGCAGCAGGCTCGGCGTACCGCCGCCGACAAAGATCGTCTGGACCGGAGGCATCCGCCCGGAAAGAACGCGTTGGGCCAGCCGCAACTCCGCCAGCGCAGAGTCCAGGTAGTCCGACGTCGACATGCCGGGCAGCTCGGCCGCCGTGTAGGTGTTGAAATCGCAGTAGCCACACCGGGTCGCGCAGAACGGCACATGCACGTAGACGCCGAAGGGCGCCCGCCCCAGCACCGCCTGCACATGCTCGGGCAGCGCGCCGCCGGCAGGGGCGGCGTCGCCCTCGGGCAAGGCTGGACTCACGACGCCTCCGCGGAGAAGAGTGCGTCGGCGGTGCTCACGACGCCTCCGCGGAGAAGAGTGCGTCGGAGGTGCTCATTCCCCCAGTGTTTCAATGCGACGTACACCCGGCCGACAGGAGGTCCCGTGTCGCACGAGGAAAGAAAGTCGGGCCAGCCCGGCGACGGGATCCGGTACGACGTCTCCGGCAAGGTCGTGACGATCACGCTGGCCCGTCCGGACAAGCGCAACGCGCTCAACGCGCCGATGATGCAGCGGCTGGTCGAAGCCCTGACCGTGGTCGAGACGGACGCCTCGATTCGCGTGGTCGTGATCTCGCACGAGGGCTCGGCCTTCTGCTCGGGGATGGACCTCGCGGCGGCGGCCGGCGCCTCGGCCGGCGCGCAGCCGGTCAACCTGCTCCCACTCGTCCTGGAATCGATCGCCCGCTGCTCGCGGCCGGTGATCGCCCGGGTCGGCGGCCCGGCCAGGGCGGGCGGGATCGGGCTGCTCGCGGCGTGCGACATCGCGGTGGCCGCGCGCGGGGCGACCTTCGCCTTCACCGAGGTGCGACTCGGCGTCGTACCGGCCGTCATCTCGGTGCCGGTGCTGGCCCGGGTGCCGGCCGCCGACGCGCGGGAGCTCTTCCTGACCGGCGCGAGCTTCGACGCCGACCGAGCGGCGGAGCTGCGGCTGGTGAACGTGGCCGTCGACTCCGCCGACCTGGACGCGACGGTGGCGGCGTACGCCGAGCGGCTCACCCTCGGCGGTCCGGAGGCGCTGCGGGCCACCAAGGAAATGCTCTACCGCGACGCGGGCTACGCCAAGCTCCTTGATGTGTCGGCTGAGCAATTCGCCACTTCCGAGGCACAGGAAGGGATTGCGGCATTCCGCGAGAAGCGCCCGCCGTCCTGGACGGTCGAGTGACCCAGCCGAGCGCGGCCGAGATCGAGGGCATCCTGGCGCCGTCGTACGGCGACGAGGTGCGCGTCAGGCGCATTGCACCGATCGCGCCATGGTCGGTCGCGCGGTGCGAGCTGACCGGCGCCTGCCCCGCGAGCGCCGTCGTGAAATGGCTGCGGAGGCATCCCACCGGCTTCCGCACCGACCCGGATCAGGTGCACACCGAGATCGCGTCGCTGCGGTTTCTCGACGGCCGGTCGATCGCACCGCGCCTGCTGGGGTACGACGCCGAACGCGCTGTCGTCGTACTGGAAGATCTCGCGCCGCGCCAGCCGCTGGACGCCCTGACCCGCCGCGACGGTCCCGCCGCCTGGGTCGAGGGCCGGCGCGAGCTGGTGCGGCTGACGGCTCGGATGCAGGCGGCGACGGCGGGCCGGGAAGAGGAATTCCTGGCCGTCCGGCGGGCGCTCGGGCCGTTCGATCCGGCGCGGCGGCGCCGGCATTTCGCCGGCGGTCTGGACCTCACGCCCGTCGCCGAGATGCTCGGCGTGACGCTCTGCGATGCGGCCGAGAAGGAGCTGGCCGAAATCCGGCGGGCACTGGACGAGCCCGGCGGGCTGTCGGCATTTTCCTCGGGCGATCAGGGTGACAACAATGTGCTGGTGCATGACCGGCCGGGCGACCCCGGCGGGCGGCTGATCGATTTCGAATTCGGCGGCTACCACCACGCGCTGCTGGACCTGGCGTGGGTCCACATCCCGCCGCCGCGGTGGATCACGATTGCCGGCCCGGCCGCCCGCGAACTGGAGGCGCTCTACCGGCACGCGGTCGCCGAGGCTTTTCCGCCGCTCGCCGACGACGAGGTCTTCGACCGGGAGCTGACGCTCGCCGCGATCACTCTCGCGCTCGAGCGGCTCGGGTGCTCCCGACTCGGCACGCTCGACGCGCGTCGGCCCGGCGACGACAGCCGGGTGCAGATGGTTGCCACCTATGAGTCCGCCGCCGCCCTTGCAAACGCCCGACGGTGCTGGTCCCATGTCGCCGGCTGGCTCCGCACCGCCGCGGCGGCGCTGCGTCGCCGCTGGCCGGACGCGGACGTCGACCTCATCAGCTATCCGTCGTATACACCGCGACGCTGATCCGTGCGAATATCGCCGCTCGTCGCGCACGTGCGCGCCAGATGGCGGCTTCGAGCACGATGAGAGG
Organism: Mycobacteriales bacterium; assembly: GCA_038253135.1. Taxonomy (GTDB): domain Bacteria; phylum Actinomycetota; class Actinomycetes; order Mycobacteriales; family QHCD01; genus JBBSHJ01. The sequence goes on from JBBSHJ010000052.1 coordinate 6,629, forward strand.
CCAATTTCGCTCACTCCGGCGCAACCTCGGGCGGCTCGGCGCGCATCCTGTGCACGTGAGCGAGGAGATCACGCGGTTTCTCCGGGACCGGTTCGCGGCGCTGGTGGCTCGATTCCGACGCCCGCACGCCCACGGCGTACGAGATGGATCTGCCGGAATCATCGGTCCTCGCAGCGGTTCGGTCCCTGCCCGATCGCCAGCGGGAGGTGATCGCCCTGCACTACTGGGCCGATCTCGACATCGCCGTCATCGCCGCGACGCTCGGCATCGCCGTCGGCACGGTCAAGAGCACCCTGCATCGCGCCCGCGCCAGCCTCACGACCGCGCTGGCCGACCTGCGAGAGGAATCCGCCATGTCTGCTTGGAATCTCAACGGAACCGCGCCCGATGATTTCGAGTTCGGCCGAGTCGAGGATGATCCCGCCGGGTCTGCCGTGCTGTGCCTGCGTGCCACGGCGGAGTCTCCCGACGGCTTCGGGACCGTGTCACAGGTGTTCGACGCGACGGACTACCGCGGTCGGCGCTGGCGGCTGTCGGGAGACATCCGCACCGAGGACGCGCGGTGGCCGGGCTGTGGATGCGCGTCGACCCGATCGGGGCCGATCCGCGCACAGGTGGTCGGTGGCTGGCCCTCGAAAACATGCAGGAGCGGGCGGTCCGCGGTACGACCGACTGGACGCGCGCGGACATCGTGCTCGATGTGGCGGAGGAGGCCGGTGCCGTGCTCTTCGGGTTTCTCCTCGACGGCCCCGGTCGTGCCTACCTGCGCAATCTCGCGTTCGAGGAGGTCGGCACCGACGTACCGACCACCGAAACCGCTGGCCACCTTCCCGACGCTCCGGGCGATCTCGACTTCCGGGAGATCCCCCCATTGGGTTGATGGACGAGTCGGCGCCCGATCAGGCCCGCTTCGCCTGGGACGGGGCGTTGGCGATGGCGACGACCCAGTCGGGCGTACTGCGCTTTTCGCGGCGGTCGAGCTTGATCCGCAGCCTGGCGGCGGTGACCTTGTCGGGGGTGATCTCGACGACCTCGTCGTTACCGTTGATCTCGGCCATGCGGCGCCTCCTCTGCTCGCACGACGTACCGATGTGCGACTCCGTCAGTGTCGACCCGGCGGGCCAGGGGGCAAGCGCCCGATCGGTCACGTCCGAGATGATGGCCCGCTCCTCGGCATCGGCGAGACGGCTGTCCACCAGATGGGTGAAGACGATGAACCCGACGTCGCGGTCGTAGGCGTCCGGCGCCCGCGTTAATTGCATCGCCCAGATGAACCGGGTCCACCAGTCCTCCCTGGCGGCACGGCGCTCGGCTAGCCGACCGAGGATCAGGTTGACCGCACCGACGAGCACACCGCCGACGACGGCGCCGATGATCGCTGCCCAGCCGCTGTCCACGACGGCAGCCTAAAGGCTGGGCGCCGGCGGCGGCGGGCTCGAATGCGGTTCCTGCTTCTCATGTCTGCCCTCTCATGTCTGGGCCAGCAATGTCTGGGCCTCTACCGTCTGGGCCTCTACGGTCTGGGGATGACAGACGCGCCGCGATCCCCGGGCGACGGGACAGATCGGGATCGCGAGGGCAAGGCCCTGACCGCCGACGGCTGGCAGCTCACCACGAGCCGATGACGCCCGGCGACTGGCACGCCGATCTCGACGCCCTGGCCGACGGGCTCGCTCGGCGACACCGCGACCCCTTCCGCACGGTGCCGAGGGAACGCTTCTTCGCCGCGGTAGCCGGGCTCCACGACCGCATCCCGCGCCTGACCGACGCCGCGGTGATGGTCGGATTCGACGCGCTCGCCGCGATGATCGGCGACGGGCACACCCTCGTCGAGACCGACGGGCACTACCGGCAGCTGCCGTTGGAGGTGTTCTGGTACGCCGACGAGTTGCGCGTCGTGCGAACGCTGACGGCGGATCCCCGGGTTTGCGGCGCCCGGATGCTGGCGATCGGCGGCGTCGCCATTGATGAGGTCCACCGCCGGCTGCAATTGGTGATCGCCCAGGATGAGAACGCGTGGTATGTCCTCGCGCGCAGCGCGGACCGGCTGACTCGTGCCGACGTGCTGGCGGCGCTGGATCTGCCATGCGGCGCCCCCACTGTGCGCTTCACTCTCGCCGGCCCGGACGGCACGGACTTCGCGGTGGACATCGCCGCGCTGCCGCCCGGCACGGCCCCGGACTGGCCGGAGCCGGCGCCGGACGCCCCGCTGCGGTCGCGGCACCCCGACGAGGCGCTCGCCTACAGCGCGCTTCCCGACACCGACGCGGCGTACGTCAACTTCCGCCGGTACGACGGCATCGAAACCGCCGGCGCCCGTGTGGTCGCACGACTGCGCGACGAGGCGCCCGGACGGCTGATCCTCGACCTGCGCGACAACGGCGGCGGCGACTACACGCTCGCCCGCGACCACCTGATCTACCCCCTCTGGGCCGTGCCCAATATCAACCGACCCGGGGGTCTCTACGTCCTGATCGGCCGGCGGACGTTCTCCGCCGCCATGGTGACCGCAACCGACTTCCGCCGCGAGACCGAGGCGGTGCTGGTCGGCGAGCCCACCGGCGCGCGACCCGTGGGTTACCAGGAGCTCGGCACGTTCGAGCTGCCCCGATCCGGGCTGCGCGCACACTGCGCGACGCGGCGCTACCGCTTCTCCGACGTCGATCGGCCCGCCGTCTTCCCCGACCAGCGGGTCGATCCGGACTGGGAGGTCGAGAGCTCAGACCGGGACCCCGCCGTGGAATGGTGTCTCGCCCAGGGTCAGTGACCGCGACCGGAGGTGGCCGCAACGGCGCCGCCAACCCGCAGCCGCGATGCGCAAGGCTTGAGGGCGTGAGCACCAGAATCCATCTCGATCCCTCCTTCAGCGTGGCCGACGTCGATCCCCGAATCTTCGGCTCCTTCGTCGAGCACCTCGGCCGCTGCGTCTACACCGGCATCTACGAGCCGGGCCATCCGAGCGCGGACGAGCACGGCTTCCGCGGCGACGTCGCCGCCCTGACCCGCGAGCTCGATACACCGATCATCCGATACCCCGGAGGAAATTTCGTCTCGGGTTACCGCTGGGAGGACGGCGTCGGGCCGGACCGGCCGGTGCGCCTCGACCTGGCCTGGCGGGCGAAGGAGACCAACGCGGTCGGCACGGATGAGTTCTGCGCCTGGACCCGCCGGGTCGGGTCGGAGCCGATGCTCGCCGTCAACCTCGGCACCCGCGGGGTCGAGGCCGCCGCCGACCTGGTGGAGTACTGCAACCATCCCGGCGGCACGCTCCTGTCGGATCGGCGGAGGGCCAACGGCTACACCGATCCGCACGGCGTACGGGTGTGGTGTCTCGGCAACGAGATGGACGGGCCCTGGCAGATCGGCCACAAGACGGCGGAGGAATACGGTCGGCTGGCGACCGAGACGGCCAAGGCGATGCGCCTGGTCGACCCGTCGATCGAGCTGGTCGCGTGCGGATCGTCCGGGCTCGCGATGGCGACCTTCGGCGCATGGGAGGCGACGGTCCTCGAGCACACCTACGAGCACGTCGACTACGTCTCCCTGCACTCCTACTATCGCGAGGACAGCGGCGACCGCGGCGCCTTCCTCGCCGCCGCGACCGACATGGACCGCTTCATCGAGAGCGTGGCCGCCACCGCCGATTTCGTGCGGGCCAAGGGCCGGCACAAGAAGCGGATCATGCTGTCGTACGACGAGTGGAACGTGTGGTTCCCGACCCACCAGGACGACAACGCCGAGTGGGCCGAGGCGCCGGAACAGGTGCAGAACACCTACACCGCCCTCGACGCCGTGGTCGTCGGCAACCTGCTCATCTCCCTGCTGCGGCACGCCGACCGCGTGCGGATGGCCTGCCTGGCCCAGCTGGTCAACGTGATCGCGCCAATCATGACGGTGCCCGGCGGCACGTCGTGGCGGCAGCCGACGTTCTACCCGTTCGCCCTGACCAGCGCCCACGGCCGCGGGAGCGTCCTGCATTCGGTTGCCGACGGCCCGACGTACTCCACCGAGCCGTACGACGACGTACCGGTCATCGACCAGGTCGCGGTGTGCGCCGACGACGGCTCGCTCTCGGTCTTCGCGGTCAATCGTGACCAGCGCGAGCCGCAGCGGCTCGAGCTCGACCTGCGTGCCTTCCCGCGCCTGCGGTCGGCGGCGCACACCGTCGTGCGTGACGACGATCCCATGGCGACCAACTCCGCGGCGGAGCCCGACCGCGTCGTAGCCCGCGACCGTGGCACGGCGACCGTCGAGGACGGATCGCTCACGGTCGTGCTCCCGCCGCTCTCGTGGAACCTGGTGCGCGTGACCTGAAATGGATCGGCCGCGGCTACTTGATCCCGGTGGTCGACATCCCCTCGACGATGCGGCGCTGGAAGAAGAGGAAGACGACGACCAGCGGCGCCGCCCCCATGACCGCCGAAGCCATCACCTGGCCGTAGATGATGCCGTAGGCCGACTGCACGCTGGCCAGCCCGACCGGGATGGTCATCAGCTTCGTCGAGGTCAGCACCAGCAGCGGCCACAGGAAGCCGTTCCATGTCCAGACGAAGGTGAAAATGGCCACCGCGGACACCGCCGGGCGGCTCAGCGGGATGAAGACCGTGGTGTATATCCGCAGCCAGCTGGCGCCGTCGACCCGTGCCGCGTCGACGAGGTCGGCCGGAATACCGGAGAAGAAGGCGGCGAAGATCAGCACGGCCACCGGAGTCGCGATCGCCGGCAGGATGATCGCCCAGTAGGTGTTGAGCAGGCTGAAGGCATTGAACTCCTGGAAGCTCGGGAGAATCAGCACCTGCCCGGGAATCAGGATGCCGGCGACCAGCAGCGTCATGAGCGCGCGCCGGCCCGCCATGCGCGTGCGGGAGAGGGCGAATCCGGCCATCGAGCACACCACCACGGTGAGGATCATGGTGACTGTCGCCGTGATGAAGCTGTTCAGATACCACGTCGCCAAGTCGGAGTTGGCGAAGATATAGTGGTAGGCCGACAGCGTCGGGTGAGACGTCCACCACGATGTCGGATGGGTATTGATCTCCGACTCAGGCCGGAAGGACGTATCGAGCGCCCACAACAGCGGGATTGCCCAGATCGCGGCGAAGATGAGCAGCACGACGGCGCACAGCGTCGTGAAGAGGCGGCTGCCTCCGCCGCCGCCGAGGACCGCCGACCGGCCCACTCCGGTGCGCCGTCTCGGCGGCGCTACTGCGGATACCGCGGAGGTCATGTCAGACTCCCCTCTGCTGGCGCCGGCTGACCACGAGGAACACGGCGCCGACCAGCAGGATCAGGACGAAGAAGAGCATCGACGCGGCCGCGGCATAGCCGGCCCGGTAGTCGGTGAAGCCGATGTCATAGATGTATTCGATGGCCGGCCGGCTGGTGAAGTTAGGCCCGCCAGCGGTGAGCAGATAGACTTGGTCGAAGATCTTCAGCGACGCGAGGATCTGCAGAATCGTCACCAGCAGGGTGGTCCGCCCGAGCAGGGGGATGGTTATCGACCGCACCTGCTGCATCGGTGTCGCGCCGTCGACGGCGGCCGCCTCGTAGAGGTCTCGGGGAATGTCCTGCAGGCCGGCGAGATAGAGGACGAAGTTGAAGCCGACGGTCCACCAGATCGTGGCGAGTGCCACCGAGGGCAGCGCCCAGGACGGGTCGCCGAGCCAGTTGGGCGGCGTGATCCCGATCTGGCTGACCCACGTGCTGAAGAGCCCCGTCTGGGCGGCGTAAAGGAAGCCCCAGATGAGCCCGACCGCCGCCGACGGCACGACGTAGGGCGCGAAGAAGATCAGCCGGAAGAACCACCGGAAGTGCCGGACCCGCTCGACCAGCACGGCCATGATCAGAGCGACGACCACCAGCGGCGGCGTGGTCATCAACGTGAAATACGTCGTGTGCCACATCGACCACCAGAAGTCGCTGCTCTTGAACGCCTCCATGTAGTTCGCGCCGCCGGCCCAGCTGCCCAGCCCGGTGTGGATTAGCGTGGTGTGGAAGAAGCTCATCACCACGCCATAGATCGCCGGGCCGATCAGGAAGACGACGTAGAGGACCAGGAACGGCGTGAAGAGCAGCCAGCCGGCCTTGTTCTCGCCGGGCACCCGGCTCTCGTCGCTGGTCGTGACGGCGCGTCCGCCGGCGGTGGCGCCAGCCGCGGTGACCGTAGTGACCGCCATTTCGCGACTCCTTCCTGGGGATCTCGCTCTAGGAAACCGGTGGCTTGGTCGTGGCGTATTTCTGCAGGCCCTTACGCATGGTGGCCACGGCCTGGCGCGGTGTCATCTGGCCGGTCTCGGCCGACGCGACGGCCGATCCGACGACCGTCTCGTAGTCGGACCCGGCGCCGGAATACCACGCCGGCGCGTCGTATACCGCCGCTTGGGCCGCGGAGGCGTAGTTGGACTCCGGCTTGAGCTCCCGGTACGCCTTGCTGTGCTGCACCGGAAGCCAAGCGGGGATGTGCCCGCCCATGGCCCAGGTGATCGCATTCGTTTCCAGCGTATGGATGAAGTCCATCGTCAGGCCGAGCCGTTTGTGGTTGCGCTGCGGATCCTTCGGCAGGACGAAGACGTGCGAGTCGGCGAAGACGGAGTAGGGGCCACCGAAGATATTGGGCACCAACGTCATCGAGAACGGCACCTTCGCAGTCTGGTAGGTGCTCACCTGCCAGTCGCCGTCGATCAGGAAGCCGACCTGGCCGGTGGAGAACATCTGCTGCACGGCACTGCCATCGACCGTGTTGGGCATCAGCTTCTGCTTGATCGTCAGCTCCTGCATGAAGGTGAGGACCTTGATCGCTTTGTCGTCGTCGAGCACGATCGTGCGCCCCTCATCGGCGAGCACCTGTCCGCCGAGCTGGGAGTAGAGGGTGATGAACCACCGGTAGCACGTCGAGGGATCGGCGGTGATGTTGACGACGCCGCCGTATTTCTTGGTCACCTTCTTCGCCGCCGCCAGGGCGGCGATGAATTCGTCCGGCCCCTTGATCGGTTTGAGGTTGCCGGAGGAGTCGAGCAGTCCCGCCTTCTTGCAGACGTCGGTGCGGTAGTAGAGGCAGTGGACGTGGGTGTCGAGCGGGACGCAGTAGAGCTTGCCGTCGATGTGCCCGGTCTCCCAGGCCTTGGCCGTGAACTTGTCGGCCGTCATTCCGTGCGCGCCCAGGGCCGACTCGTCGATCGGGGAGAGCAGCCCGGCGCGGGCGAGCGTCGGGAGGCGCGAGATGTGGGAGATCCCGATGTCCGGCGGGCGGCTGCTCAGGGTCGCCAGAGCCAACTTCGTGTAGTAGGGATTGCCCCACGACAGCGTGACGGAGTTCAGCGAGACGTCCCGGTGCGACTTCGTGTAGGCGTCCTCCATCGCGACCATGCGGACGCCGTCGCCGCCGGAGAACAGGTTCCAGTAGGTCAGGCTGTCCTTCGGCGGTCCGGTGCCGGCCACCCCGGTGGCGACCGGCGATCCACAGCCCGAGACGGCGGCCGCGCCGATTCCGGCCAGGCCGGCCAGCCCCGCGCCGCGCAGCAGGTCCCGCCGATCGAATCCACTCCGCCAGCCACGCTCTGCCGTCATGACACGACCTCTCGCTCGCCCGCCGGCCCCGGCGGCGTACAACGTTTGTACGGCAGGTCCGCTCGGGCATACCGATGGCCGCGAGATTACGCCCGATATGGTCCGCATCGTGGTTCATCACCCGTCTGCCGTATGCCCTCGTGTCACCGACGCCGAACGCATCACGGTGCTGGTGCCCTTCACCGAGCGCACCCGCCGCTGGAACCTGCTGCGCTCGCACCAGTGGAGCGTGGTCGAGGTGATCCGGCTGACCACGGAGGATCCGGACATCGTCGGCTACGGCGAGACGGTCCCCCTCTACACGTGGGGTCGGGTCCCGGAAGAGGCGTTGCGAGCGGTCAGGGGCGCGAACCCGGCCGGATTCCTCGGCGACGACACGCTGGGCGCCGGTCTGCAGCAAGCGGTGTACGACGTCGTGGGCAAGACGCTCGGCGTACCGATGCACACGCTGCTGGGCCGCTCGCAGGTTCGCGAGGCATGTCCCCTTTCCTGGTGGAGCAACGACATGCCGCCCGAGGTGCTCGCCGCCGAGGCGCAGGACGCTCTCGCCGCCGGATATCTGAGCCACAAATTCAAGGCCCGGCCGTGGTTCTGCGTCTACGAGCAGGTGGAGCGGGTGTCGGCCGTCACGCCGCCGTACTACACGCTCGACCTCGACTGGAACCAGATGCTCCTCGACGTCGGCCGGGCCGCTCCGGTGCTCCGGCGCCTCGACGGATACGAACGGATCGGCATCTACGAAACGCCCATCAGACAACAGCGCTACACCGATTACCGGCGGCTCCGGGACAAGGCGAGCCATCCGATCGCCGATCACGCCAAGATGACGAGCACCCCCGAGTCGTTACCGAGGACGCTGCCGGACTCCATCGCCGCCGAGGCCCTCGACGGTTACGTGGTCAGCGGTGGCGTCAGCGCGGTCACCGAGCAGGCGATCCTCATCGGCGCCGCCAACCGCACGATGTGGCTGCAGCTCGTGGGCACCGGAATCACGACGGCGTACGCCGTGCAGCTCGGCGCGGTCCTTCCGGCGGCGACCTGGCCGGCCGTGACCTGTATGAACATCTACAGCGAGCAGCTGCTGCGCACGCCGATCGCGGTCGAGGGTGGTTACACCGCCGTGCCGGACGCGCCGGGCCTCGGCGTCGACGTGGACGAGGACGCCCTCGAGCGGCTCCGCATGACGCCCGGCGACGGCCCCGAGCCGTACCAGCGCGACTATCCCGGCCTCTACCTCACCGTTGACTGGCCGGGCGGGCGGCGCCGCTACTACGACGGCATCGACCAGCTCTGGGAGGACGCGTTCGCGGGCAACATCCCGGTGCAGGAACCCGGTGTGCGGCTCGACATCCAGCTCGAGGGTGAGGTCGAGGACTATCCCGCGATCAAAGCCCGTGTCGCTCGCTCGCCGTTGTGGGCCGCCGTTCCCTGACCGTCGTCTGCCCGGCGCTCTGAGTGCTCGACCGCTACGCTCCCGCCATGGCACCGTTGACCGAGCAGACGATTCCCGACGGTGTGCCGGGACCGACGTACGACCGATCCACGATCACCGCGGGCGTCGTGCATTTCGGCCTCGGCAACTTCCACCGGGCCCATCAGGCGCGCTACCTCGATCAGCTGATGGAGCAGGGTCAGGCGCGGGAGTGGGGCATCTGCGGCGTGGGGCTCCTGCCCGGCGATGCGGTGATGCGCGATGTGCTGCGCGTGCAGGATCACCTCTACACGCTGGTGATCAAGCGGTACGACGGCTCGTGGGAGCCGCGCGTCGTCGGCTCGATCGTCGACTACCTCTTCGCTCCTGACGACCCGGCGGCGGTCGTGGCCGCGCTGGCCGATCCGGCCATCCGGATCGCGTCCCTCACCGTCACCGAGGGCGGCTACAACACCGACGACGCCACCGGCGAGTTCGACACCGCGAACCCGCAGGTGCGCGCCGATGCCGCCGCGCTCACGGCCGGCGAGGACGCGCGGCTCAGCACCGTCTTCGGGCTGATCGCCGCCGGCCTGCGTCGCCGTCGCCGGGCCGGCGTCGCGCCGTTCACGGTCGTGTCCTGCGACAACGTGCAGGGCAACGGGGCCGTCGCGCGCAAGGCGATCGTCACCTTCGCCCGGCTGGCCGATCCCGACCTCGCCGACTGGATCGACGACGAGGTGGCCTTCCCCAATTCCATGGTCGACCGGATCACACCTGCGACGACCGACGAGGACCGGTCGCAGGTCTCGCAGCGCTACGGCATCCAGGACGGATGGCCGGTGACCTGCGAGCCGTTCATCCAGTGGGTGCTGGAGGACACCTTCCCGCTCGGCCGGCCGGCGTACGACGAGGTCGGCGTGCAGTTGACCGACGACGTCGAGCCCTACGAGCTGATGAAGCTGCGGCTGCTCAACGCGAGCCACCAGCTGCTCGGTCATCTCGGCTACCTCGACGGCTACCGGCTCGTGCACGAGGTCGCGCAGGATCAGCAGTATCGCGATTTCATGCTGGCCTACATCCGCACCGAGGCGGCGCCGAGCCTGACGCCGGCCCCCAGCCTGGGCGTCGAGGACTACGCCGCCGAGATGGTCCGGCGCTTCTCGAACGAATACGTCCGCGACACGCTGCTGCGGCTCAATACCGGCGCGTCGGACCGCATCCCCAAATTCCTGCTGCCGGTCGTCCGCTACCAGCTGGCCGGCGGAGCCGATCGCGGCCACATCAACCACGCCGCCGTGGTGTGTGCGGCGTGGGCACGCACGGCGGGCGGTCCGGATCGGCTCGGCCAGCCGCTCGAGATCGTCGACAACATGCGCGCGCGGATCCTCGAGCTCGGCGCCGCGGCCCGCAACAATCCGCAGACATTCCTGCGCAACCCGGTCGTCTTCGGCGAGCTCGGCGACGACCCCCGCTTCAGCGCCGCCTTCTCGGCGGCGTACCGGAAGCTCGAGACGGAGGGCGTGCGCGCCACGATGGCCGCCGTCGACTCACTCGCCGGCTGACGGCCTACCCCGGGCATGCCTGCCGTCGATGATCCGCGCATCCTGGTCGATGCCACGGCCGTCCCGCCCGACCGGCGCGGCGTCGGTCGCTACGTCGATTCCCTGCTCCCCGCGCTCGACGCGGCCGGTGCCCGCCTAGCCGTCACCTGCCGGGCCGAGGACGTCGGTCACTACGCCTCGCTGTGCCCGCATGCCGACGTGCTGCCTGCGCCGGCGGCGATCCGTCGGCGCCCGATCCGGCTGGCGTGGGAGCAGACGCTGCTGCCCGCGCTGATCGCGCGGACCGCGCCCGACGTCGTGCACTGTCCGCATTACACCCGCCCGCTCGCCGTACTCCGGCCGACCGTCGTGACCCTTCACGACGCGACGTTCTTCACCCATCCCGAGGCGTGGGAGCCGGTCAAGCGCCGCTTCTTCGGCACCTGGACCCGGGCCTCCCTGCGCCTGGCGACCCGGTGCATCGTCCCGTCGGCCGCGACCCGGGACGAGCTGGTCCGGATCCTCGGCGTGCGCCGCGCGCGCATCGACGTCATTCACCTCGGTGTCGACGAAGTGGTCTTCCACCGTCCGAGCCCGGCGGAGATCGGGCGAGCCAGGGACGTTCTCGGGATCGGCGACCGGCCGTACGTCGCCTTCCTGGGCACGCTGGAGCCGCGCAAGAACGTCCCCGCGCTCGTGCGCGGTTTCGCCGCCGCGGTGCGGGATCGGGCGGAGCGGCCGGTGCTCGTTCTGGCCGGTGGCACCGGTTGGGACGGGCGGCTGGACGAGGCCATCGCGAGCGTTCCCCGAACGGTGGAGATCATCCGTCCCGGATTCCTGCCCGGCGCGGCGCTCGCCGGCTACCTCGGCGGTGCGAGCGTCGTCGCCTATCCGTCGTTGGGTGAGGGCTTCGGCCTGCCGGTGCTCGAAGCCATGGCCTGCGGTGCGGCCGTGCTCACGACGCGACACCTGGCCCTGGGCGAGGTCGGCGGCGACGCGGTGGAATACACCGAGACGTCGGCGGACGCGATCGCCGCCGCAATCGGCCGCCTGCTCGCCGACGCGCCGCGTCGGGCCGCGCTCGCCGAGCGCGGGCTGAAGCGAGCAGCGGCTTTCCGCTGGGATACGGCTGCTGCGGCGCACCGTGCGGTCTACGCCGAGGCAGCAGCGACGTCACGAGGCAATTAGTCGACTAACTATTCGGAGCGACCCGAACGAACGTCGCGTAGTGATCGCCCGTGTAATAGTAATCGCCGCCGTCACCGCGGATGATCCGGCGGGCGCCGCGGTCAGATTCACCCGGCGTCGTGACGGTGTATTCGTGGTAATAGCCGTACGCCTCCCCCGGCAACCGGTGCTCGTCGTTGCGGAAAACCGCGCCGTCGCTCGAGTAGGGGAACGGCCCGCCCGCCTCGATCAGCGTGATCGTGCGCCGCGCCTGCTCCGGAAGCGATGAGGCCGGTACGGCGCGGGCGCCCGGCCGGGCCGGCCGGCTGGAGTGCGAACCGGATGTGGACGAGTGCCCGCCGTCGGACAGTGCCTGCACGCCGTACCCGACGGCGGCCACCAGCAGCAGCCCGATCAGGGCCAGGAGTGGACGCCGCGTGCGCAAGAACCGGGCGGCGTTCGTGGAGGGCACGGCCCTCGACTGTACGGTCGATCCATGCGCGCGGTGTATGCGAGATCTCCGGACGCCGCCGATCCACTCGCCGCGCTCGAGGTCGGGGACCGGCCGGCGCCGACAGCACCTGCCGGCTGGACGACCGTCACGATGCGGGCAGCGTCGATCAACCACCACGATCTGTTCACGCTGCGCGGCGTCGGGATCGGCGCGGACGCCTTCCCGATGATCCTCGGCTGCGACGGCGCCGGCGTCGACGAGGACGGCACCGAGGTCATCGTGCACGGCGTCATCGCCCGCGTGGACTGGACCGGCGACGAAACGCTCGATCCGCGCCGCAGCCTGCTGTCCGAGCGCTACCAGGGCACCATGGCCGAGCGCGTCGCGGTGCCGCGGCGCAACGTCGTACCCAAGCCGGCGGCGCTCTCCCAGGCCGAGGCCGCCTGCCTCGGCGTCGCCTGGCTGACGGCGTACCGGATGCTCTTCGTCCGCTCGGGCCTGCGACCGGGAGAAACCGTGCTGATCCAGGGCGCCAGCGGTGGAGTCGCGACCGCCGCGACCGCGCTCGCACGGTCCGCCGGGCTGCGCGTCTGGGTCACCGGCCGAACCGAGGAGAAGCGCGCGCTGGCCGCCGCCCTGGGAGCGCACGAGACGTTCGCGCCGGGAGCGCGGCTGCCCGACCGCGTCGACGCCGTCATCGACGCCGTCGGCGAGGCGACCTGGGCCCATTCGCTGAGATCTCTACGACCGGGAGGCACCGTCGTCACGTGCGGCGCGACGAGCGGCGCGCGCGCGGATGCGGATCTCGCCCGCGTCTTCTTCCGGCAATTGCGGATTGTCGGCTCGACCATGGGCACGCGTGACGAGCTCACGTCCCTCGTCAGACTGCTGGAGTCCACCGGTTTGCGCCCTGAAATCAGCGAGGTCCTCCCGCTGGACCGTGCGGCCGAGGGATTTCACGCCATTGCCGGCGGGGACACCGCCGGCAAGATCGTCCTCACCATCTGATCATTCACGAAAGGGTATTGATGATCCGCATCGTCCAGGCCGGAATGGGTGGATTCGGCCGCAACTGGGCCACCGAAATGATCCCGCAGGTCACCGACGTCGAGGTCGTCGCGCGCGCCGACGTCGCCGCCGCATCTCGGGAGAAGGCGATCACGGAGGGGCTGGTGGCGGCCGATCGGTGCTACGAGACCGTCGAAGCCGCGATCGAGGCCACCGACCCGGACGCGGTTCTGGTCACCGCCAACCTGATCGGACACGTGCCCGCGGTGCGCGCCGGGCTCCAGGCCGGCAAGCACGTGCTCGTCGAGAAGCCGTTTGCCCCGACCGTTGCCGAGGCACGGGAACTGGTGGACCTCGCAGCGTCCGCGGGCGTGATGCTCATGGTCAGCCAGAACTACCGGTTCTTTCCCGCCGTGCGCGCCGTACAGCAGCTGATCGCCGACGGCGGGCTCGGCGCCCTGCACGCCGTCGAGCTCGACTTCCGCCGGTTCTCCGGCACCGATGGGCACCGCGGCCCGCATCATTACCTCGACGAGCCGCTGCTCGTCGACATGTCCATTCACCATTTCGACCTCATGCGGGCCGTGCTCGGTCGCGATGCGACCGCAATCACCTGCCATACCTGGGATCCCGAGTGGACTCTTTTCTCCGGTCCGTCCGAAGGTGTGGCCCTGGTCGGCTTCGGCACCGACCTGTCCCTGAGCTACCGCGGCAGTTGGATCAGTCATGGCAGTCCGACCACGTGGGCGGGTGAGTGGCGGATGGACATGGAGCACGGCGAGATCGCCTGGACCAGCCGTGGCGACGGCACGCTGGGCTGGAAGTCCGACGAGGTCTGGGTCCGCCGCAAGGGCCGCCGGCGCCGGGCCAGGCTCCCGGAGGTGCCGATGACCGACCGCGCCGGGAGCCTCACCGAGTTCGTGACTGCCCTCAAGGACGGTCGTGAACCCGAGACATCCGGGCGGGACAATCTCTCGACCCTGGCCCTGACGTATGCGGCGGTCGAGGCGGCGAGCACGGGCCGGCAGGTCACCATCACATAAGCCAGCTTCACAATCGACGCTACACGCTGCTTATGCTGAACCCGACGCCGTACGAAGTCGCGGTCCGACTGCGCCGGCTCGCCTGAGGCCCGAGCCGCGGACCAGTCACGACTGGGCGTCGAGGACGATCCCGATCCCGTCACGCACATGATCGACCGCGTGGTCCGGCCGGTAGCCGTCCTCGGGCCACTCGCGTCCGAGCGTGACCCACACGGACGTGAGGCCGGCATTGCGGGCGCCGCCGATGTCGGCGACCGCGTTATCCCCGACCATGAACCCTGCAGTCATCGCGTTCAGCGACGTCCCGCAATTCTCGGCCGCCCGCTCGAACATCTCGACGTCGGGCTTGCTCACACCCTCGATCATCGACACGGCGTACCCGTCGACGACCTTGTCGAGACCGGTGGTGCGGATCTTGATCTCCTGGGTCGGCGGCCCGTTCGTCACGATGGCGACGACCGCGCCCGCCGCTCGGATCGCGCGGATGCCTTCTATTCGCCTGCCTCTCGGCAAGGAGCCAGGCGACGGTGGCATCGACGTCGAGGCCGTGCTCGCCGGCGAAGATCTCGGCCCAGCGGCGAAAGGCCGCCGAATAGTCGCAGAGCGTGTCGTCGAGATCGAAGAGGACGGGCACTACTTCTTGCCCGCCGACGTCGGCTCCGTGGTCGACAGCGCGGCGATGAAGGCTTCCTGCGGGACCTCGACCCGGCCGACCATCTTCATCCGCTTCTTGCCTTCCTTCTGCTTCTCCAGAAGTTTGCGCTTGCGGGTGATGTCCCCGCCGTAACATTTCGCCAGCACGTCCTTGCGCATCGCCCGGATGGTCTCCCGGGCAATGATGCGCGCACCCGCGGCAGCCTGAATCGGCACTTCGTACTGCTGTCGCGGGATCAGCTCGCGCAGCTTCGCGGTCATCGCGACGCCGTACGCATAGGCCTTGTCCTTGTGCACGATCGCGGAGAACGCGTCGACGGCCTCGCCCTGCAGCAGGATATCGACCTTCACAAGGTCGGCCTCCTGCTCCCCCGCGGGCTCATAGTCGAGCGACGCATATCCTCGCGTGCGCGATTTCAATGCGTCGAAGAAATCGAAGATGATCTCTCCGAGCGGCAAGGTGTAGCGCAGCTCGACCCTGGACTCGGAGAGGTAATCCATCCCGTCCAGCGAGCCCCGCCGGGACTGGCACAGCTCCATGATCGCGCCGACGTAATCACTCGGTGCGATCAGCATGGCCTTCACGACAGGCTCGTAGGTCGCGGTGATCTTGGCGTCGGGCCAGTCGCTGGGATTGGTCACGATGAGCTCAGCGCCGTCTTCGGTGACGACCCGATAGACGACGTTGGGTGCGGTCGAGATCAGCGAGAGATCGAATTCCCGCTCCAGCCGCTCGCGCACGATCTCCATGTGCAGCAGCCCCAGGAAGCCGCACCGGAAACCGAAGCCCAGGGCGGTCGACGTCTCGGGCTCGTAATGCAGCGCCGCGTCGTTGAGCCGCAGCCGGTCGA
>JBBSHJ010000053.1:0-21727 GCA_038253135.1 Mycobacteriales bacterium
ACGTCGCCGAGCAGGGATTCGTGGTCGGCCGGGTCCAGGCTGCGGGCACCGGGGGCGCTGGCCTGGGCGAGCAGGTCGAGGTTGGTGCGCAGGCTGGTCAACGGTGTGCGCAGCTCGTGCCCGGCGTCGGCGACCAGCTGCCGCTGGCGTTCCCGGGACTCGCCCAGGGCGAGCAGCATCGAGTTGAAGCTGTGCGTCAGCCGGGCCAGCTCGTCGTCGCCGCTGACCGGGATCGGCCGCAGATCGCCGGTGCGCGCGATGTGCTCGGCCGCGGCCGTGATCCGGTCGACCGGGCGCAGACCGGTGCGGGCGATCGTCAGGCCGGACAGGGCGGCGATCGCGATGCCGGCGACACCGACGATCACCATGACGAGCGCGACCCGGCCGAGCTCTCGGTTCGTCTCGGTGAGCGACTGCGCGAGCACCACCGCCGTGCCGGGCAGGTTCGGGTCGGCGACGGCGACCACGCGGTACGTGACCCCGTCCGCGCTGACGGAGCGGATGGACAGGCTGCTCCGGCCCGCCGCCACGCTCAATTCCGCGTCGCCCGTGGGCGCACCCGGATTTCCCCGCGGTCCGACGTCGATCTTTCCGGCCTCGTTCAGCACGCTCACCCGTACGTCGGCGCCGAGCGCGACGAGCTGCTGGATGATGGGCGACGGAAGCGCGCTGTCCGGGCCGGCGGCCCGGATCAGGGTCACCGGGAGGTCGGATCGGGCGACGGCGGTCGCGCGCTTCTCGAGGTTGCGGTCGACGTTGTGGTTGATCTCGTAGCGCACGACGAAGAAGGACACGATCGACGCGAGCGCGACCGTGACACCGACCGCGACGGCGGCCAGCACGGCAATCCGGGTCCGGAGGCCGCGCCGCGACAGCGCCGCGTGCAACCCGGCGCCGGCGCGGTGCGCCGCGCCCGCCCGCGGTGTGGACGGTGCGGTCACCGGCGGTCCGTCACGGAGGCGTCTCGCGGAGGGCGTAGCCGACCCCCCGGACGGTGTGCAGCAGCCGCCGCTCGCCCTGCGCCTCGGTCTTGCGCCGCAGGTAGCCGACGTAGACCTCCAGGGAGTTCTCCGTCGTCGGGAAGTCGTAACCCCACACGTCCTCGAGGATCCGTGCCCGGCTGAGCACCTGCTTGGGGTGGCGCAGGAGCAACTCGAGCAGGTTGAACTCGGTGCGCGTCAACCGGATCTGGCGGTCGCCGCGGAAGACGTCGCGGGTGCCGGTGTCGAGCGTCAGGTCGGCGAACTCGAGCTGGTCGGCGCCGGTGCTGTCGGCGGTGGTGCGGGTCCGCCGCAGCAGGGCGCGCAGCCGGGCCAGGAGTTCCTCGAGCGCGAACGGCTTGGGCAGGTAGTCATCGGCGCCGGCCTCGAGCCCGGCCACTCGGTCCGACACCGTCTCGCGGGCGGTGAGCATCAGGACCGGCAGGTCGTCGCCGGCGGCCCGCAGCCGGCGGCAGGTCTGCAGCCCGTCCAGGCGCGGCATCATCACGTCAAGGACGAGGGCGTCGGGCCGCCGCTCGCCGAGCAGGTGCAGGGCCTGTACGCCGTCCGCGGCCAGATCCACGTCGTACCCGTTGAAGGACAGCGAGCGCCGCAAGGACTCCCGCACGGCCTGGTCGTCGTCGACCACAAGGATGCGCACGCGCACAGTTTGCCTGCTCGCCCTGAGTGACGGCGCAGAGGCTCGCCCGATCAGGGGGCCAGAATGCGCTCCCGCGAGCGGCCCGGCCGGGGCTCCGACGCGCCGTCCGGTTGTGCGCTCCCCCTCGTGCGGGTGGCGAAATAGAGCCGCGCGGTCGCGATCGTGGCGAGGGTGGCGCCGGCCATGTGAAACGCCACGAGAACCGCCGGCACGTGCAGAAAGTACTGCACGTAGCCGATCGCCGCCTGGACGAGGATCACACCGATCAGCTCGACGGACCGGCGGCGTACCGCGGCCGGTGCGCCGGTGGCAATGAATCCGAGCAGCAGCGCGAGGACGATGCCGACATAGAGGAAGACCAGGTCGGCGTGGAACTGCGTCACGTCCCGGGCGTCCCAGGCGAGCCGCTTCGTCCCGGGGTCACCGGCGTGCGGTCCGGTCGCGGTGACCAGCGTCCCGACGACCTCGACCGCGGCGACGATGACCACCAGCGCCCGCACGCCCCAGCCCAGCTCGCGGCGTACCAGCGGCCGGGCCGGCGCGTCGCCCTCCCCGATGCTGCAGTAGATCCAGACCGCGACGAAGACGAGCACCATCGAGAGCAGGAAGTGCGGCGCGACGACCAGCGGGTTGAGCTTGGCCCGCACGGTGATGCCGCCCAGCACCGCCTGCGCGAGGAACCCCGCCGGCAGCCACCAGCTCATCAGGAACAGGCGGCGGCGTCGCGGCCGCGCCCGCCAGGCGGCGAGCACCATCAGCACCGCGGTCGCGAGCACGAGGATGCCGAGCAGCCGGTTGCCGAACTCGATCCCCTGGTGCCCCGCGGAGTGCGTGTTCGCGCCGCCCGGCAGCAGCCGGCCGTCGGTGCAGTCGGGCCAGGTCGGGCAGCCCAGCCCGGAGTTCGAGAGGCGGACGGCGCCCCCGGTCACGACGATGCCGGCGTTGGCGACGATCGCGGCGAGGGCGGCCACGCGCAACGTACGGGGGCTGGTGGGCGTCGTACGAATGCGGGTCAGGAGATTTCCGTACGCCGCGCCGGGGGCGTTCGGCACGCGCTGAGTCTAGAACCCGACCGCCGCGCGCCGGACGTCAGCCGGCGGCTCACTCCCAGCGGAAGAAGCGGACGGCGAGGCCGAGCCCGAGGATCGCCCAGCCGATCAGGGCGATCGTGTCACCGAGCGGCAGTCCGTGCCCGTCCCGCAGGACCGAGCGGAGGCCGCCCGCCAGCGCCGCGGTCGGCGTGTAGCCGAGCACGGCGGCCAGGCCGTCCGGGAACCGGTCCAGCGGGAAGACCACGTCGCCGACGAAGAGCAGCAGGAACCACACGATGTTGGCCGCGGCCAGCGTGGCCTCGGCGCGCAGGGTGCCGGCGATCAGCATGGCGAGACCGGCGAAGGCGGCGGTGCCGAGGATGACGAGGGCCGCGACGGCTGCCGGCGAGCCGTGCGGCCGCCAGCCGACCGCCACGCCGACCAGGCAGATCACCGCGATCTGGAGGGTCTGAAGGACGGCGTACGCCGTGGTCTTGCCGAGCAGCAGGACCGATCGGGGCAGCGCGGTCGCTCCCAGCCGTTTGAGCATTCCGTACTTGCGCTCGAAGCCGGTGGCGATCGCGAGCCCGGTGAAGGCGGCCGACATCACCGCGAGGGCCAGCACGCCGGGCAGGAAGTACCCGCTGCGGCTCTGGTGACCGATCTCGATGACCGGCTCCAGGACGAGCACGACCGTCAGCAGCACCGGGATGATCAGGTTGAGCAGGATCTGCTCGCCGTTGCGCAGGATGAGCGCCAGCTCCATCCGCGCCTGCGCCAGCAGCATGCGCGGCCAGGGTGCCGCGCCGGGTTCCGGCGTCAGCGCTCCCGCCGGGTAGGCCGCTCGGGCGCTGCCGGTCACGACCGCAGCTCCGTGCCGGTGAGCTCCAGGAAGAGGTCCTCCAGGCTCCGGCGGCGCACCCGCAGCTCGATCACTAGCACCCCCCGGGCGGCGCACCAGCCGACGACGAGAGCGACGAGGTCCGGCTCGATGGCGCCCTCGAGGAGATAGTCGCCCGGCCGCTGCTCGGTCACCGTGATGCCCGCGGGCAGGTCGCGGGCCAGCTCGGCCAGGGGCAGGGTGCCGTCGACGCTCAGCCGCAGCTGGCCGCCGGCGGTGTCCGTCATGAGATCGGCCGGCGTCCCGGCCGCGACGACCTGGCCGTGATCGATCACGACGACGTCGTCCGCCAGTCGCTCGGCCTCCTCCAGGTAGTGCGTCGTCAGCACGATGGACACACCGTCGCGGCGCAGGCTCCGGATCAGGTCCCAGGTGGCGTGCCGCGCCTGCGGGTCCATCCCCGCGGTCGGCTCGTCGAGGAAGACGAGCTCCGGTCGCCCGACGATCGCCATCGCCAGCGAGAGCCGCTGCTGCTGGCCGCCGGACAGCCGCCGGTACGACGTCCGCGCCGAATCGCGCAGGCCGAGCCGATCCAGCAACGCGTCGGGGTCGAGCGGGTGGGCGGCGTACGCCGCGACGAGGCGCAGCATCTCGGCCGCACGGGCCCCGGGGTAGGCACCGCCGCCCTGCGGCATCACCCCGACGCGGGGCTTGAGCCGGCGGGCGTCGGTGACGGGATCGAGACCGAGCACCCGCACCGTGCCCGCATCGGCTCGGCGGAAGCCCTGGCAGATCTCGACGGTCGTGGTCTTGCCGGCACCGTTCGGGCCGACCAGGGCCAGCACGCGGCCGCGGCCGGCGCGCAGGCTCAGCCCGGCCACCGCTCGCCGCGCGCCGTACGCCTTGTGCAGGCCGGCGATCTCGACGGCGGCGTCCGATCCGGTCCCGCCAGCCACGGGCTCGACAATACGGACGGGATGTTTCGATGTCCGTAGCGGGACACCGGCCCCGATCGAGCGGCCCCGTTCTTCGGGCCGCGTGATCCTGCTCACGGGTGCCGGGTTTGCCCCGGCACCCCGAAATACGTCACACTTGTGTCATGAAAATCGACGGCGCGCCTGAGCTCGACGTCGTGAGGCGGGACCCAGTCGTAGCGCGGGACGCTCCGGAGCGCGAGGACGACTGCCTCCGCACCCGCGACGCAGTCATCGCCAGCCTGCTCGAGCAGGGACCGCAGACGGCGGCCACACTCGGCGACCGGCTCGGGTTGAGCCCGGCGGGCGTGCGGCGCCACCTGGACAGCCTCGTCGGCGAGGGCAGGGTGATCGCCCGTGACCAGCAGCCACTCGGGCCCAGGCGCCGGGGCCGGCCGGCCAAGGTGTTCGTGCTGACCGACGCCGGCCGCGACCGCTTCCCGCATGCGTACGACGACCTGGCCGCCGCCGCGCTGCGGTTCCTCGCACAGACCGGCGGCGAGGACGCCGTCCGCGCCTTCGCGACCCGCCGGGCCGAGCACATGCTGGCGGGCGTCACCGGGACCCGGCCCACCGCCGAGGATCTCGCCGACGAGCTCCGCGGGCAGGGCTACGCCGCTTCCTCGCAACCGGTGAGCAGCGGCGAGCAGCTCTGCCAGCATCACTGCCCGGTGGTGCACGTCGCCGCCGAGTTCCCGCAGCTGTGCGAGGCCGAGACCGAGCTCTTCGGCCAGCTGCTCGGCACGCACGTCCAGCGGCTCGCCACCATCGCCCACGGTGACGGCGTGTGCACCACGCACGTGCCGGATCCGCGGCGTACCGCCGCCTCCGGCCGCACCGCAAGCAGCACCAACCCGACCGGCACGACCCGTCCAGACATCTCCGCTAAGGAGTCCGCATGACCGCCACGCCCGACACCGTTCCGACGACGCCGGCCATCTC
Organism: Mycobacteriales bacterium; assembly: GCA_038253135.1. Lineage (GTDB taxonomy): Bacteria > Actinomycetota > Actinomycetes > Mycobacteriales > QHCD01 > JBBSHJ01. Next base: position 5,430 of record JBBSHJ010000053.1, read on the forward strand.
CGCGGGGACGATGGCACCGTTGACGCAGGACGAGCAGATCGAGTCGTTGTCCCGATACAACTACGGCTGGGCCGACTCCGACGCCGCCGGCGCATCAGCAAAGCGCGGTGTGTCCGACGACGTCGTCCGGGACATCTCCGGCAAGAAGAGCGAGCCGGAGTGGATGCTCAAGCGCCGGCTGCGTGGGCTCTCGCTGTTCCGCAAGAAGCCGATGCCGTCCTGGGGCGCCGATCTGTCGGGCATCGACTTCGAGAACATCAAGTACTTCGTCCGGTCGACCGAGAAGCAGGCGGCCACGTGGGACGACCTTCCCGCCGACATCAAGAACACCTACGACCGGCTCGGCATCCCCGAGGCCGAGAAGCAGCGGCTGGTGTCCGGCGTCGCCGCGCAGTACGAATCCGAGGTCGTCTACCACAAGATCCGGGAGGACCTCGAGGAGCAGGGCGTCCTCTTCCTCGACACCGACACCGGGCTGCGCGAGCAGCCCGAGCTGTTCCAGGAGTATTTCGGCACGGTGATCCCGGCCGGCGACAACAAGTTCGCGGCGCTCAACACCGCGGTGTGGTCCGGCGGCTCGTTCATCTACGTCCCCAAGGGCGTGCATGTCGACATCCCACTACAGGCCTACTTCCGGATCAACACCGAGAACATGGGCCAGTTCGAGCGGACGCTGATCATCGTCGACGAGGACGCCTACGTGCACTACGTCGAGGGCTGCACCGCGCCGATCTACAAGTCCGACTCGCTGCACTCCGCGGTCGTCGAGATCATCGTGAAGAAGGGCGCCCGCTGCCGCTACACGACCATCCAGAACTGGTCGAACAACGTCTACAACCTGGTCACCAAGCGCGCGGTCGCGCACGAGGGCGCCACGATGGAGTGGGTCGACGGCAACCTGGGCTCCAAGGTCACCATGAAGTACCCCGCCGTGTGGTTGCTCGGCGAGCACGCCCGCGGTGAGACGCTGTCGGTCGCCTTCGCCGGCGAGGGGCAGCACCAGGACGCCGGCTCCAAGATGGTGCACGTCGCACCGCACACCTCCTCGACGGTGATCTCGAAATCCGTGGCCCGCGGCGGCGGCCGGACGTCGTACCGCGGCCTCGTCCAGGTCGAGCCCGGCGCCCACGGCTCGCGATCGACGGTGAAGTGCGACGCCCTGCTGGTCGACACGATCAGCCGTTCGGACACCTATCCGTACGTCGACGTTCGTGAGGACGACGTGACGATGGGCCACGAGGCGACCGTCTCCAAGGTCAGCGACGACCAGCTGTTCTACCTGATGAGCCGCGGCCTGACCGAGGACGAGGCCATGGCCATGATCGTGCGGGGCTTCATCGAGCCGATTGCCCGCGAGCTCCCGATGGAGTACGCGCTGGAGCTGAACCGGCTGATCGAGATGCAAATGGAAGGGGCAGTTGGTTGATCACGCCCTTGCCGAGTCCGCGAACGCTGGGGTCGATCAACCAGAGCGCGATCAGACAGGGAAGGGGCCGTGGGCTCACGTGAGCGCACCAGCGATCGGACTGGATGAGCACTCGCACATCGGCGGCCGTACGGTGCGGCCGGGCGTGGAGTCCCACCTGCACCCGGCCGCCTCGTTCGACGTGTCGGCGCATGCCGTGCCCACCGGCCGAGAAGAGGTGTGGCGCTACACGCCGCTCAAGCGGTTGCGCGGGCTGCACGCCGACGCGAGCTTCGAGCCGAGCGCTATCTACTGCACGTGGACCGAGCACGCCGACGTGACGATCCGCACCGTCGGTGGCCCACCGGATCAGGAGGCGGAGCGCAGGGAGCTGCGCGGCTCCTCGGGCTTCGTGCCGACCGACCGCCTCAGCGCGCGGATCCTGGCCGAGGCACCGTCATCGCTGCTGGTCGACGTACCCGATAACGCCGTGGTCACCGAGCCGATCGTCGTGTCGTTGACCGGCACCGACTCGGCCGTCACCGAGGCCGGTCACATCGTGGTGCGGTTCGGCCCCTACTCCCAGGCCGACGTGATCCTGGCGCACACGGGGTCCTCGACGCTGGCGCATGTCGTCGAGGTCCTCGCCGGCGAGGGCGCCAGGGTGTCCGTGACCTCGTTGCAGGAATGGGCTGACGACACGGTCCACGTGGCCCATCACCACGTCTCGGTCGGCCGCGACGCGCGCGTCAAGCACGCCGCACTCACCTTCGGCGGTGACGTCGTGCGCATCACCACGTCGACGGCGTACGACGGCCCGGGCGGCACGGCCGAGCTGTACGGCCTGTACTACGCCGACGAGGGGCAGCACCTCGAGCATCGGATCTTCATCGATCACGACGCACCCAACTGCACGTCCGACGCGCTCTACAAGGGCGCCCTGCAGGGCGACGAGGCGCATACCGTCTGGGTGGGAGACGTCCTCATCCGCAAGAGCGCGGAGGGCACCAAGACCTACGAGATGAACCGCAACCTGCTGCTCACCGACGGCGCGCGGGCCGACTCCGTCCCTAACCTCGAGATCGAGACCGGGGAGATCATCGGGGCCGGGCACGCCAGCTCGAGCGGGCGGTTCGACGACGAGCAGCTGTTCTACCTGCGCTCGCGGGGCATTCCCGAGGACGTGGCACGCCGGCTGGTCGTGCGCGGATTCTTCAGCGAGGTGCTGCGCCGGCTCGGCGTCGACGCGCTGCACGAGCGGATCACCACCGCGATCGAGCGCGAGCTCGCGGTGACCGGTCAATGACGACGACCGCATCCGCCGTGCGCGCGTGCCCGCTGGCCGACGTACCCGAGGACGGTGCCGTTCACGTCGACCTCGACGGCACGCCGGTCGCCATCGTCAAGAGCGACGGTGAGCTCTATGCGATCTATGACGTCTGCTCGCACGAGGAGGTGCCGCTCTCGGAGGGGGACGTCGACGGTACGACGATCGAGTGCTGGCTGCACGGCTCCTGCTTCGACCTCATGACCGGAGCGCCGACGGCCCTGCCGGCCAGCAAGCCGGTGCCCGTCTATCCCGTCACCGTCGAGGGTGACGACATTTACGTAGACCTGACTGCACAGAGCGCAGAGGAGAAATAGCAGTGGCAATCCTTAAAATCCGTGGCTTGCGGGTCAATGTCGAGGGCACCGACGAGGGAAGCAGGGAAATCCTGTCCGGCGTCGACCTCACCGTGAGTTCGGGCGAGACCCACGCCCTGATGGGTCCCAACGGATCCGGCAAGTCGACGCTGGCCTACTCGATCGCCGGCCACCCGAAATACACCGTCACCGGCGGCACCGTCACCCTCGACGGCGCCGACGTCCTGGCGATGAAGGTCGACGAGCGGGCGAGGGCCGGGCTGTTCCTTGCGATGCAGTACCCCGTCGAGGTCCCGGGAGTGTCGACGACCAACTTCCTGCGCACCGCCGCAACCGCGGTCCGCGGCGAAGCGCCGAAGCTGCGCACATGGATCAAGGAAGTCAATGCGGCGATGGAGAAGCTGCAGATCGACGAGTCCTTCTCCGAGCGCAGCGTCAACGAGGGATTCTCCGGCGGGGAGAAGAAGCGGCACGAGATCCTGCAGCTTGCCCTGCTCAAGCCGAAGATCGCGATCCTTGACGAGACCGACTCCGGCCTCGACGTGGACGCGCTGCGGATCGTGGCGGAGGGGGTCAACGCCGCCCGCGCCGAGAACAACCTCGGCACGTTGCTGATCACGCACTACCCGCGGATCCTCAACTACATCAGGCCTGACGTCGTGCACGTCTTCTACAAGGGCAGGGTCGTCGAGACCGGCGGACCCGAGCTGGCCGAGGCCATCGAGCGGGACGGTTACGTGCGTTTCGGCGAGCCCAGCCCGGCCGCGGCCGCGGTCGCGGCGCACTGATAGGGAGATGATCCGGCTGTGAGCGCTCCGGTCCTCGGTGACGCCGTGCGGGCGTACGACGTCGAGGCAATCCGCAAGGACTTCCCGATCCTGCATCGTCAGGTGCGAAACGGAAAGGACCTGATCTACCTCGACTCCGGGGCCACGTCGCAGAAGCCCATGGCCGTGCTCGACGCCGAGCGCGAGTTCTACGAGCGGCACAACGCCGCCGCCCACCGAGGCGCGCACCAGCTCGCCGAGGAAGCCACCGAGGCCTATGAGGGTGCCCGGTCGGCGGTGGCCCGCTTCATCGGCGCCGCCGACGACGAGGTCGTCTTCACCAAGAGCACGACCGAGGCGATCAATCTCGTCGCGTATGCGATGGGCAACGCCACGACCGCGGGTCCCGACGCGGCCCGGTTCGCGGTCGCGCCCGGCGACGAGATCGTCGTCACCGAGATGGAGCACCACGCCAACCTGGTCCCGTGGCAGGAGCTGTGCCGGCGTACCGGCGCGACGCTGAGATGGTTCGGCCTCACCGACGACGGCCGGCTCGATCTCGCCGACGACATCATCACCAGCCGCACCAAGGTGGTGGCGCTGACCCATCAGTCCAACGTGCTCGGCACCGTCAACCCCGTGCCCGCGATCGCCGAGCGCGCGCACGCGGTCGGTGCCCTCCTCGTCGTCGACGGTGCGCAGTCGGTGCCGCACCAGCCGGTCGATGTCGCGACCCTCGGAGCGGACTTCCTCGCCTTCTCCGGGCACAAGATGTGCGGTCCGACCGGCGTCGGCGTGCTCTGGGGCCGGCGCGAGCTGCTGACCGCGATGCCGCCGTTCCTGACCGGCGGCTCGATGATCGAGATCGTCCGGATGGAGGGCTCCACCTACCTCCCACCACCGCAGCGCTTCGAGGCGGGAGTGCCCAACATGGCCCAGGCCGTGGGCCTTGCCGCGGCTGTGGACTACCTGACGTCCATCAGCATGTCGGCCATCGCCGACCACGAGCTGGCGCTGACGTCCTACGCGCTGCACCGCATCGGTGCGATCGACCGGGTGCGGATCATCGGACCGACCGATCCCGACGACCGGGGCGGTGCGGTGTCCTTCGTCCTGGACGGGATCCACCCGCACGATGTCGGTCAGGTGCTCGACGACCTCGGCATCGCGGTGCGGACGGGCCACCATTGCGCCTGGCCGGCCGCGCGCCGGTTCGGCGTGCCCGGCACGACCCGCGCGAGCTTCTACCTCTACACCACACTGGCCGAGATCGACGCGCTCGCGGAAGGAATTGAGGCCGTGAAGAGGTTCTTCGCCTGATGCAACTCGAATCGATGTACCAGGAGATCATCCTGGACCACTACAAGAACCCGCACGGCAAGGGCCTGCAGGAGCCCTATGACGCCGAGACGCACCACGTCAACCCGACCTGCGGCGACGAGGTGACGCTGCGGGTCAAGCTCGACGGTGACACCGTGACGCGGCTGTCGTACGACGGCGTCGGCTGCTCCATCAGCCAGGCGTCGGAGTCGGTGCTCGCCGATCTCGTCACCGGCAAGACCGTCGCCGAGTCGTTCTCGACGATGGATTCGTTCGTCCAGATGATGCAGTCCAGGGGCGCCGTGGAGCCGGACGAGGATGTCCTCGACGACGCGGTCGCGTTTATCGGCGTCGCGAAATACCCGGCGCGGATCAAATGCGCACTGCTCGGCTGGATGGCATTCAAAGACGCGGTGGCGCAGGCGCTGGCAGCCAGCGGGCGCGCAGAGCAAGTCCGCATCCCGGAGCGAACCCCAGCGGGAGGATCGCAATGACTCCAGAAGCAGCGAGCCCAGAAGCAATGAGCCCAGAAGCAGTCAGCCCAGAAGCAGCGGCCGCCGGTACGACGGCCGCGGTCGACGACGTCGAGGAGGCGATGCGCGATGTCGTCGATCCCGAGCTCGGCATCAACGTCGTCGACCTCGGCCTCGTCTACGGGATCACCGTGGGGGAGGACAACGTCGCGACCATCGACATGACCCTGACGTCGGCCGCCTGCCCACTGACCGACATGATCGAGGACCAGACCCGCAGCGCGCTGACCGGCGGCCCGGGCGAGCCGCTCCTCGCCGACTTCCGGATCAACTGGGTCTGGATGCCGCCGTGGGGGCCGGACAAGATCACCGATGACGGCCGGCAGCAGCTGCGCGCCCTCGGCTTCAACGTCTGACCAGTCTTCAACCGGCGGCCGGGTCCGTCACCGCCACAGCGATCGTGACCCGCGACGGCTTCCCCTTGCACGCGCACAACGGCCGGGTGGCCGCGCTCAGGGTCGCTGTGCCGGCCCGTACGCCGCGCAGCGTCGCGGTCATCGTGGTCGACCCGACGTACACCGGGCTCTGCTGCACGATGCGCACGACGGCCGCGGCCGATGACCGCAGCGGTTCGACGTAGTTGTCGTTCATATCGAGCCCACCCAGGCGGACCGTCACCTGCTGCCCCGCGCCGAGGGTGATCCGCCCGGGATAGCGCTCGAACGCCGTCACCGGCCGGCGCGACGCCGCGGCGGCGCCCGTTTGGTGGCTTGGTTTCCGGTTCCCCGATCCGCTCGCGTCGCCGCGCGCCGCGCATCCGGCGAGCACCACGCCGAGCACGAGCGCGAGCAGTGACCCGCCCAGGCGGCCCGCGTCCGCACCGGGGCCGCCCAGCCGCTGACAGTTCACGCCGCCATCGTTGGTCATGATGCCGGCGATAGCAAGGAGATCGGCGGCGTGATCATGGTGTGACCCTGGCGTTATCGCGGCGTGGCCGGGCTTTGGCCGCGTTCGGACGGATTGCCGACCGGGACGCGACACACCTCATTTGGCGTCTTGCCCCTCTGCTGGAGCCGGTCTACCGTGCGATCCACATCAAAGAGCCGGGCGGTGGGTTCTTTGATGCGGGATGTCCAGCCGGGCGAGCGATCTGAGGCGCTCCGCTCTCGAACAGGGGCAAGGTGACCGAACATGGCAGACGACCGTTTCGAGCAGAAGGACAAGGTTGTCGATCCGGCCCAAGCCGGCGAGTTCCCGCGGCGGCGGGCCCTGACGGCCGGAGCGACCGTCGGTGTCGGCGTGGTGGCAGCGTCCGCTCTGGCCGCGTGTTCGAACAAGAAGAAGAGCTTCAGTGGCAACGCCAAGTCGCCCGCTGGTGGCGGTGGCGCAAACGGCGGGGGCGGTGCAAACGGCGGCGGTGGCAACAGCGTCCAGGGGAACGGCACCGGCGTCTCGCCGACCGCGCGCAACCAGACCGTGATCATCGACCAGTCGGAGATGACCGTCTTCGACCGGTTCAACCCCTACATCCCGAACGGGGAGAACTACCAGGGCGGCCTGGGGCAGGTCTGCAAGGAATACATGTGGTATCTCAACCTGGCGACGGGCGAGCTCAAGGCCTGGCAGGGCAAGAGCTGGTCCTACGCGAACGGCAACAAGCAGCTCACGCTCAACCTCAACCCGAAGGTCAAGTGGAACGACGGCAAGCCGTTCACTTCCGCCGACGTCGCGTTCACGCTCAACCTGCTGAAGAAGAACCCCTCCTTGCTCGGCGGAACTCTGACGCAGGAGATCACGAAGATCACCACGCCCAACCCGGCAACGATTGTGATCGACCTCAAGGCACCGAATCCGCGCTACCACTACAACTTCATCTGCGGAATCGTCGGCGGCTTCCTCGTCGTGCCACAGCACGTCTGGCAGGGCAAGGACCCGACGAAGTTCGCCAACAAGCCGCCGGTCTACACGGGTCCCTACAAGTTCAACCGTTCGATTCCCGACCACAAGATGTTCGTCTGGGAGAAAAGCGCGAACTACTGGAACAAGGCTGAACTCGACCCGCAGCCGAAATACGTCGTCTACCGGACCGCTCCGTCGGCGGACACGGACATTCAGCAGTTCAAGGAGGCCCAGTGCGACCTCGCCGGAGCGCCGAACGTCTACCAGCTGGTCAAGAACCTGGTCGACGGCGGCTACAAGAACGCCGTCATCACGCCGATGGTCGACCCGTGCGAGCGGGCCATCCTGATGAACTGCGACCCCGCCAGGGGACCGTTGGGCGACCCGAAGATCCGCCAGGCGATCTCGGCGCTTGTGGACCGTAAGAAGATCGGCGGCACCATCTGGCCGGTCAATGTGCCGCCGGCGGTCTACCCGTGGCCGGATTACCCCAACAACAACAAGTGGAACGTGCCTTCGGTCGCGGCGAAATATCCGCTGACCTACGACCAGAAGAAGGCCGAGAGCCTGCTGGATGCGGCCGGGGCGAAGAAGGGCAGTGGCGGCAAGCGCAGCTACAAGGGCAAGAAGATGAGCTTCCAGATCATCACGCCGACCACCACCAACGACCCGGAGTACTTCATCGCCCAGCTGCTGGCCACCGATCTGAAGAAGGTCGGCATCGATGCCTCGGCCAAGGCGCTGGCGAGCGCTGTATACAGCGACCAGGTGTCCAAGGGCGAGTATGACCTGCGCTCGGAATGGCTCTGCGGCGAGTTGTTGGACCCACAGCAGCTCTACACGGGATTCCTGTCGAAGAATGCAGTTCCCCTCGGCAAGCCGGCGACCAACGGCAACGACATGCGACTCAAGTGGCCAGCGCTGGACCGGGACACGGCAAAGCTAACGGCGCTTCCACCCACGGACCCGACGGCCAAGCCGATCTTTACGGCCGCGCTCAATGACTGGTACCAAGCGATGCCGGCCGTCCCGTCGGTGCAGACGACGTACACGCACCTGTTCAACTCATCGTTCTGGACCGGCTGGCCGACCCAGGACAACCTGTATCAGGTCCCGAACAACTGGTGGGGTCAATTCATGTTCGTGATCGGTGCCCTCAAGGCGACCGGGAAGAAGTAGCGTGTCGATTGACGCCGCGGCGACCACGCAGGAAGGTCCCGAGAACCCTGCGGGCACTGTCGAAGGTCCCGAGCTCGTCATCGCGGGGGGAGTGCGCGGATGGCTGGCGATGCATCCGCTGCTCACCTACGCGCTGCGGCGGTTCGTGCTCTACATCTTCACATTGTGGGCAGCGATCTCGGCGACCTTCGTCTTCTTCCACCTGATTCCGGGCGATCCCATCGGCGCCTACATCCAGAACCTGCAGACCAACCACATCTACAACGTGTCGGCGAGCCAGCAGGTCGTGGCGCACTATCGCGCGGTGTTCGGCCTCAACGGCAGCCTGCTGCAACAGTACGTCCATTACTTGTATCAGCTGGTCATCAAGCAGGATCTCGGACCGTCGCTGATCAACTACCCCGACTCGGCCCAGAAGGTGATCGGCGCCGCGCTGCCGTGGACCATCGGACTGTTGCTGATCTCGACCATCATCGCGTGGGTGCTCGGCGTATTGATGGGTGCGCTGGCCGGTTGGCGCCGCGAAAATCCGATCTCCGAGGTCGCGACCTACGTGTCGGTCGCGGTCTCCCACATCCCGTTCTATTTCATCGGCCTGATGCTGGTCTTCTTCCTTTCCTTCAAGTTGGGCTACTTTCCCAGCGGCTACGCTTACGACGCCAACCTGAAGGCCGGATTTACCTGGTCCTTCATCAGCAGCGTCATCAATCACGGTGTCCTGCCGGCACTGTCGATCGTGGTCGTCGGAGCGCTCGGAAACCTGCTCGGCATGCGGCAGCAGATGGTGATGGTCCTCGGCGAGGACTACTTGAGCTTCGCGCACGCCAAGGGCCTGCGCCCGTGGAAGGTCCTGCGCCGCTACGCGATCCCGAACTGCTACCTGCCGCAGGTCACCGGGCTGCTGATCTCGTTCGGCTTCATCTTCAACGGCAATGTTCTGATCGAGCAGCTGTTCAACTATCCGGGTGTCGGCCACCTGCTGGTGGCGGCGATCGGACAGCTGGACTACAACACCGTCATGGGGATCACGAACATGTCGATCTTCGTGGTGCTGACGGCGGTCTTCATCGTGGATCTGATCCTGCCCCTGCTCGATCCGCGCATCAAGTATTCGAGGTAGGCGGACATGCGACGCGTGCTCGGTTTCTTCGGCGGTCTCTGGCGAAAGCCCAAGCTTTTCATCGGCCTGGTGTTGCTGCTGCTGGTCGTGTTGTTCGGGGCGCTGCACACGCCGATAGTGCACTGGATCGGCCACGGAACCGACCCGATGTCGATCGGGTTCGGTGGTCGCTGGGAGCAGCCGAGCAGCACTCATCTGCTGGGGACCGACGCGGTCGGGCGGGACGTGCTCGCCCTGCTGGTGACCGGCCTGTGGACGTCCCTGAAGATCGGGCTGCTGGCCGGAGTGCTGTCGACCGTGATCGGGGTGATCGTGGCCTTCTACGCGGCGTACCGCGGCGGCTGGCTCGACAACGTGCTCGCGACGGTGACCGACCTTTTCCTCGTCATCCCGAGCTTCCCGTTGCTGATCGCGTTCTCCGGCTTCGCCAAGAAGGTCAGCCTGTTCGAGGTCGGCGTCATCCTCGCCGTCTTCAGCTGGGCCGGCGCGGCCCGCGTGATCCGGTCGCAGGTCCTTAGCCTGCGGACGCGGCCGTACATCGACCTGGCCCGGGTGACGAAATCCCGCGACTTCGAGATCATCACGACCGAGCTCTTGCCCAATATGTTGCCGTATATCGCTCTGGGTCTGGCTCTGGCCGCGATCGGGTCGATCTTCGGCCTGGTCGGGCTCGAGCTGATCGGTCTTGGACCCAGCGGCCTCGTCGATCTCGGGTTGCTCATCAACACCGCGGTGACCGGTGGCGCGCTCAGCCTCGGAGCCTGGCCGATCTTCGTCGCTCCGATCGGGCTGATCACGATCCTGTTCTTCGCGCTCAACCTGATCAACGTCGGTCTCGACGAGGCCTACAACCCACGCTTGCGGAAGGTTGCCGGTGCCTGAGCCGATTCTCGAGATCAAGGGCTTGGTGGTGCAATACCGCACCACCAAGGGCGACGTCACCGCCGTCGATGGCGTCGACCTGACCGTCAACCGCGGCGAGATCCTCGGCGTGGCCGGAGAGTCGGGATGCGGGAAGAGCACCATGGCCGTGTCAATCCTCGGTCTGATCAGGCCGCCGGGTTACGTCCGCGAGGGCCAGGTGATCTTCCACCCGCAGAAAGGCGCGCCGATCGACCTGCTCACCTGCTCGCCCCGCCAGCTGCGCGCGATTCGGTGGGGCAACATCTCCTACCTGCCACAGGGCTCGATGAACTCGCTGAACCCGATCGCACGCGTCCGCGACCAGTTCACCGACGTGATGGAAGAGCACGGCGAGAGGGGCGACAGGTCGGGCATCCGGGACAGGATCGACCTGCTGCTCGGCGAGGTCGGGCTCGACGCGACGGTGGCCGACATGTATCCGCACGAGCTCTCCGGCGGCATGAAGCAGCGCGTGCTGATGGCCATGGCGATCGCGCTGAGCCCCGATCTGGTCATCGCGGACGAGCCGACGACCGCGCTCGACGTGACGATCCAGCGCGTGATCGTGCAGAACCTCGCCGAGCTGTCCCGCAAGTTCGGCGTGACATTGCTGGTGATCACGCACGACATGGGCGTGCACGCCCAGCTCGATGACCGCGTCGCCGTGATGTACCAGGGCAGGATCGTCGAGACCGGAGGCGTGCGTCAGGTCTTCAAGGATCCGCAGGATGAGTACACCCAGCGGCTCATCCGCTCGATCCCGACGCTGGATGTCAACCAACGCGCCAAGGCCGAGGCGCAGGAGTCGGCCCGATGACCCGCCGGGGACCGCTCGTCATCGGCGGGGTCACGTCGACCGGGAAGAAGTGGTCATGAGTGACGACACCGGCACGAAAAGCGATGGCGCGGGCAAGAAGATCGAGCTGGAGAACGTCTCGCAGGTCTTTCCCGGAAGGCTCGGCACGAGGATCAGAGCGGTCGACAACGTCTCGTTCGATCTGTCCAACGAGCCGCCGAAGATCATCAGCCTGGTCGGGGCGAGCGGAAGCGGCAAGAGCACGATCGCGCGCATCATCCTCGGACTGCAGCGTCCGACCGGTGGCTCGGTCCGGTACGGCGGCAAGAACATCTTCAGGCTCTCACGGCGCGAGCGGGACACGTTCCGTCGCGACGTCCAGCCGGTTTTCCAGGATCCCTACTCGATCTTCAACCCGTTCTACCGGGTGGACCGGATCTTCTTTAAGGCGATCAAGAAGTTCAAGCTGGTCAAGTCCAAGACCGATGCCATCACGATGATCGAGCGTTCGCTCTCGGTGGTGCAGTTGACCCCGTCCGAGGTGCTCGGTCGCTACGCGCACCAGCTCTCGGGCGGTCAGCGTCAACGGCTCATGCTGGCCCGGCTGCACATGCTGCAGCCCTCCTACGTCATCGCGGATGAGCCCGTGTCGATGCTCGATGCCCAGGTGCGAAAGAACTTCCTCGATGTCCTTGTCCGGTTCAACGCGGACTTCGGCATGACGACGCTGTTCATCACCCACGACCTGTCGACGGTCGCGTACGTCGGCGGTGAGATGAAGACCCTCTTCCACGGAAGGGTCGTCGAGGAAGGGCCGGTTTCAAAGGTGCTGACCGAGCCGAGCCACGACTACACAAGGTTGCTGCTCGCGTCGGTGCCCGAGCCCGATCCGGACCGGCGCTGGACCGACCGGATCGACCTGGTCAACGGCGTACCACGGCTCGTCGAGACCGGGGAGCGGGTCCCGGCACCCGAGGACACGACGGCGTAGCCGCCTCCGATCTGGCGTGGTGCTGGCAATGATCTTCCTCGGCCTCGTGATGATGCCGTTCTATTACAGCGGGTGTCGAAATGGGTTCGGGCGACGACTCCCGACGCCGTACACTCGGTCCTCGTGATCTGTCGAACGTCCTGAGTCGGCCGCGCAGCCCAGCGCTCTGGGCCCGTGGCCTATTCCGACTCACCCGAACGAGACGACACCAGTGATCACTGCATCCGCCCTCGAACTCCGCGCGGGTTCGCGCATCCTCGTCGACGGCGCGCACGTTCGCGTCCAGCCCGGCGACCGCATCGGCCTGGTCGGCCGCAACGGCGCCGGCAAGACGACCACCATGCAGGTCCTCGCCGGCGAGACCCTGCCGTACGGCGGTTCCATCGAGCGCCGCGGGGAGACCGGTTACCTGCCGCAGGACCCCCGCACCGGCGATCTCGACGTCAGCGCCCGGGACCGCGTCCTGTCCGCTCGCGGGCTCGACGTACTGATGCAGGAGCTCGCCAAGACGCAGATTGCCATGGCCGAGAGTGCCGATGAGCTGCGCCGCGACGCGGCGGTACGCCGTTACGGATGGCTCGAAGACCAGTTCGCCGCGCTCGGCGGCTACGCCGCGGAGAGCGACGCCGCCCGCATCTGCTCCAACCTCGGGCTCCCGGACCGTGTCCTTTCCCAGCCCCTGCGCACCCTCTCCGGCGGGCAACGGCGGCGCATCGAGCTGGCCCGGATCCTCTTCTCCGATGCCGAGACCCTGCTGCTGGACGAGCCGACCAACCACCTCGATGCCGACTCGATCACCTGGCTACGCGACTTCCTCCGCGGTCACGACGGCGGGCTCGTCGTGATCAGCCACGACCTCGACCTGATCGATCACGTCGTCAACAAGGTCTGGCACCTGGACGCCATCCGCGCCGAGATCGACATCTACAACGTCGGTTGGCAGACCTATCTCGACCAGCGGGACGCGGACGAGCGCCGGCGGCGGCGCGAGCGGTCGAATGCCGAGAAGAAGGCCGCCGCCCTGATCGCCCAGGCCGACAAGATGCGGGCCAAGGCCACCAAGGCGGTCGCGGCGCACAACATGATCCGCCGGGCGGAGCGGATGCTCGCCTCGACGGAGCCGGAACGCCAGCGGGACAAGGTTGCCCGGCTCCGGTTCCCGACGCCGGTCCCGTGCGGCCGCACGCCGCTGACGGCTTCCGGGCTGTCCAAGCACTACGGATCGCTCGAGGTCTTCACCGGCGTCGATCTCGCCGTGGACCGCGGCGCGCGGGTCGTCATCCTCGGGCTCAACGGCGCGGGCAAGACGACCCTGTTGCGGATCCTCGGCGGGATCGAGACGCCCGACACCGGCTCGGTCAATCCCGGCCACGGTCTGCGGATCGGGTACTACGCGCAGGAACACGAGACCCTCGATCTCGACCGCACCGTGCTGGAGAACATGCGCGCGAGCGCGTCCGACCGGGCCGACAACGAGCTGCGCCGGATCCTCGGTGCCTTCCTCTTCTCCGGGGAGGCCGTCCAGCAGACCTCCGCGACCCTCTCCGGCGGCGAGAAGACCCGGCTGGCGATGGCGACGTTGGTGTGTTCCGGGGCCAACGTGCTGCTGCTCGACGAGCCGACCAACAACCTCGACCCGGCCTCGCGGGAGCAGGTCCTCGATGCGCTGCGCCGGTTCGAGGGCGCCATCGTGCTGGTGACCCACGACGAGGGCGCGGTCGAGGCGCTCAGCCCCGACCGCGTCATCCTGCTGCCCGACGCGATCGAGGACGCCTGGAGCGAGGACTTCCTCGACCTCATCGCGCTCGCCTGATCGGGGTCAGTGCCGCACCGATACGCGGGGGAAGACCGGCCCGCCCGGCGCCCCGCCGGCGAGCGCGGTGGCGATGCGCTCGGCGAGCGCCGGGGTGAACGGGCGCAGGAGTACGCCGAGGTCGCGGCCGACCGCGCTCAGCTCACCGATCGCGGCGACCGCGGCCGCGAGCCGCCCGCTGGACCCAAGCTCCCACGGCCGCGTCGTATCGGCGTACCGGTTCGCCTCCGACGCGAGGTCGACGACCGCCGCGCACGCGCGGCGGAAGTCGAAGTCGTCCAGCGCCGACGCGATCGCGCCCGGAGCGCGCTGCCGCGCCGCTCGCAGCCGCTCGCAGCCGCTCGGAGCCCTCGGCCGGACCGATCCCGGCGCCATCGACGGATTCCGGTACGGCGTACCGGCGGGCCAGCGTGGTGGTCCGGCCGACAAGATTGCCGATCGTGTTCGCGAGATCCTCGTTGGCCCGCGCGATCAGCCGGGACTCGGTGAAGTCGGTGTCGCCGGCCCTCGCGACGTCGCGCACCAGCCACCAGCGCAACGCATCGGCGCCGTACGTCATGACGAGTGCGGCCGGATCGGCCGCACCGCCGGCCGACTTGCTGATCTTCGCGCCGTCAACGGTCAGGTATTCGTGCACGTCGATGCGGTCCGGGAGCGGCAGACCGGCCGAGAGCAGAATGGCCGGCCAGTACACCGCGTGAAAGCGCAGAATGCCCTTGCCGATGACATGCTCGACCGAAGCGCCTGACCACCATCGCTCGAGCGACTCCGCGTCCGCGGGATAGCCGAGCCCGGTCAGATAATTGATCAAGGCCAACTATACAGACAGACGTACAAAGTAGGTGAGGCCCTCGCGCCAGCTCAGGAGACGAAGGCAGCGCGAGGGCCCCTTGCAGCATCCGAGGAGGGGCGACAACCTGACCCACGGTGCTGCTACCTAGCCCGCGGTGGATATGCCCTGTCCCGAAGGGGCAAGACCCGCGGCCGGAAGCTATGGAGTTATGTCGCGCGACGGCGATAGCGATTCAGCACGGCCTGCTCGGCCACGAGCACGAACGCCAGCTGCAGGCCGTCGCCTCACCTGCGCCGGACGCTACGCAAGGCAACTCGCCACCCCACTCGAGGCAGCACACCAACACACTGCCCACCTCGCCACGGCATAGCAGACATACGACAAGACCGCCGAAAGAAGATCAAGACACGGCAGGGGGTCAGTTTTCGACCGCAGCCAGAGGGTCAGTTTTCAGCCGCTGTTGACACCGCGCACCTAGACGTTTTCGTCAGCGACCTACTCGCACGGCCCTTGCTTGACCAGGTCCCACGTTTTCAGCTCGGAGGCCCCGGACGAGCCCTCTGGGACGCCGCCGCAACTGCGGCGCGAGACGTCGCCCTGGAACAGAATCCGTAAGCGGGCACCCAGCCCGTACTGTTCCGGTGTGAGCGTTTGGCCGGTCACGATGCGCGCTCCTGGCGGTGGACATCGCTGGGTATGGCGGTGGCCGGTTGTCACTCCGTCGACTGTCTCGCTGACCGAGCCAGCGCGCTTCAGGAGGACAGCGAGCAGCGCCGAGGCGACTTCCGCTAGCCGATCCGCTTGCGCAACTGGGCGGCCCCGATAATGGACCGCGAGACTGCGACAGTTGGCCGTGTCAACCTGTGCTATTGGACGAGAAGGCAGAACGGGTGTCCGGCCGGGTCGGCCATGACATGGAGCGGTGCGCCGTCGTCCTCTGAGCGGTCGTAGAGCATGGTCGCTCCCAGTTCCTGGGCTCGCCGCCGGTGCCGCTCAAGTTCCTCCGCGGTGGACACTCGGATTGCATCTGCATCGGAACCTGCTCGGACGGCCAGGTCGGCGGGGTCGTATCAGTCTTCTCCTGAACCGTCAGGACTCGGTTCCCGTCGGAATCAACCATCACAAGCCAGTCGGCGTCGTCCTCGCTGCCGTCAGTCGGCGGCTCGTCCCCGGGGCGATACCGCAGCCCCAGCAG